>NZ_LADY01000020.1:0-182955 GCF_000961715.1 Roseovarius sp. BRH_c41
ATCCGGTTGATCAGCGAGTTTATGCCAAAGCGCGGACGCTCTTCTGGCGCACGGGCCTCGGGCTCGGGGCGGCGCTGTTGTGGCTGCACCGGGGTGCGACCGACAGCGGCCTGCAACCGCTGCAATGCCTCAGGAGTGGGCGTGCCGGGGGCCGGGGCGCGCGGCGCGACATAGGCATCGAGATCATCCTCTTCGGCATAGGTGCTGCGCGCGAATTCCTCGACGCGCGGCTGATAGGCCGGCGGCGGCAGATCGTCAGCGGCGATCTCGTCGTCAAAGATATCCTCCATCTGCTCCTCGGCAGCGGCGCGCTGCGCGTCCATCGCACCAAAGAGCGAGGGCTCAGGCTCGGCCACTCGGGCGGCAACCGGTGCAGGCTCGGGCTGTGCAACCGGGGCCGGGGCCGGAACTTCGGCACTGACTTGCTGCTTGAGCGGCTGCGCCATCGAGCGGCGCGGCACGGGCAAATCGGCGGCCACTTGGCTCACGTCGATACCCGTCGCCACAACGCTGACACGGATCGAGCCTTCCATCGACGGATCAAGGGTCGACCCCACGATGATATTCGCATCCGGGTCCACTTCCTCGCGGATGCGGTTGGCGGCTTCGTCCAATTCGAACAGCGTGAGGTCATGACCGCCGGTGATGTTGATCAACACACCCTTGGCCCCGCGCAGGCTGATTTCATCCAGGAGCGGGTTGGCAATCGCCTTTTCTGCGGCCTGGATGGCGCGATCCTCGCCGCTATCCTCCCCGGTGCCCATCATCGCCTTGCCCATCTCGTCCATCACGGCGCGCACATCGGCGAAGTCAAGGTTGATGAGGCCGGGGCGCACCATCAGATCGGTCACACCCTTGACGCCCTGATAGAGAACATCGTCGGCCATGCTGAACGCCTCGGTAAAGGTCGTTTTTTCATTGGCCAGACGGAACAGGTTCTGGTTGGGGATGATGATCAGCGTGTCGACCATCTTTTGCAGCGCCTCAACGCCTTCTTCGGCCTGACGCATCCGCTTGGCGCCCTCGAACTGGAACGGCTTGGTGACAACACCCACCGTCAGCACGCCCAACTCACGCGCGGCCTGCGCGATGATCGGTGCGGCCCCGGTGCCGGTGCCCCCGCCCATGCCGGCGGTGATAAAGCACATATGCGCACCCGCCAGATGATCAACGATCTGCTCGATGCTCTCTTCGGCGGCGGCGGCCCCGACAGAGGCCCGCGCGCCTGCGCCCAGCCCCTCAGTTACCTTGACGCCCAGCTGAATGCGGCTTTCCGCATTGCTCTGGCTCAGGGCCTGCGCATCCGTGTTGGCCACCACGAAATCCACACCATCGAGTTGCTTCTCGATCATGTTGTTCACGGCGTTGCCACCCGCCCCACCCACACCGAAAACGGTGATACGGGGCTTCAGCTCGTCATGTCCGGGCATAGTGAGGTTGAGTGTCATAGCTTGTCCGCCTGTCCTGATGCCCACATTCGCGGGCTGTTTTCCGCCTGATTGGCACCATTCTTACCGATGGTTGGCCCAATCGTCACCTAAAAAACACGAAACAGCCACTAAATATGGCGCCTTTCGTGGTCTTTTTCGCGGGATTTCGCCGATGACGCCACATCTTGCGGTCACCAGTTGTCCCGAAACCATTTCATCGCCCGCTTCAGCGAGCGCGCCGGATAGCGATCGACGGGAATCTCGAAATCCCACCATTCGTCCTGCGGATTGGCCGCAAAGAGGCACATACCCACCGCACTGGCAAACCCCGCCCCGGTCGCCGCCTGCGGCAGCCCATGCACCCGCAGAGGCCGCCCCAGACGCACCTGCTGCCCCAAGATCTTGCTTGCCAACCCGTCAAGACCGGGGATCTGGCTGCCGCCTCCGGTCAACACGATCTGTTGGCTGGGCAGATGATCGAACCCTGCGGCATCCAACCGCGCGCGCACCTCTTCGAGAATTTCCTCGACCCTCGGGCGCATGATCCCGATCAGTTCGGCCCGGCTCACCCGCCGCCGATCATGCTCGTAATCGCCGGTGTCGCCCCCGATCTCGATCATCTCGCGGTCATCCATGCCGGTGGCCACGACACCGCCGTAAAAGGTCTTGATCCGCTCGGCGGTGGCCTGCGGCACCTGCAACCCCATGGAAATGTCATTGGTGACATGATCGCCGCCCATGCGGACGCTATCGGCATAGATCATGTGTTTCTTGATAAAGATCGACACACCCGACGTGCCGCCGCCCAGATCAATACAGGCGGCACCCAGTTCCTGCTCGTCCTCGACCAGCGCCGCGATGCCCGACACATAGGCAGAGCTGGCAACCCCTGCCAGTTCCAGGTCACACCGCTTGACGCAATAGGCTAGGTTCTGGATCGCGGCACCGTCCACCGTCAGCATATGCATGTCGGTGGACAAGACCTGCCCCATCTGCCCGCGCGGATCAATCAGGCCACTGCGATGATCCAGCGCAAAATTGACCGGCTGCGCATGCAGCACCTCGCGGCCCTCGCCGAAATCCGGCACGTCGCAGGCGCTCAGCACGCGGCTGATATCCTGTTCGCTGACGGTATGGCCTTCCAACTCGACTTGCCCGGCCAGACCATAGCTGCGCGGCCCTGCGCCCGAAAAACAGGCAATGACATGATCGACCCGGATATTGGCCATCTTCTGCGCCGCCTGAACGGCGGTGCGAATGGCGCGCTCGGTCTCGGCCATGGCGTCGATCTCGCCAAAGCGCACCCCGCGCGAGCGTGTCGTCGCCGCCCCGATCACCCGGAACCCGGCTTGCCCGGCCATCCGGCCAATTCCCTCGGCCTCATGCAACCGCTCGGTGCCATCAAACCGCAGCACCAGACAGGCGATCTTGGAGGTGCCCACATCCAGCACCGCGACCACGCCCCTCTGCATCGCCGCCTTGCGCATATGGCGCATCGCCCTTTGGGATTCATACAGCTCGATCATCGTCAGTTCGTCCCCAAGCTCATCTGAGTTATCGTCCACCAGTCTTCCATGGCCGCTTCGTTCAATCGGATCGTCGGACGCGCCGCGATCCGCATATCCACCGCCGCCAGATCCCGCTCCAGCATGTCCTGCGCCCCATGAAGCACCATCACCCGCTCTAACGCGCGCACCGCCCCGCTCTCGGGCAAGAGAACGCGCTTGCCATCCGATAGAACCAGATCCCAACGCCGCTCGCCCATCCGCACAAGACCGCGCAGCTCCAGCCCCATCGGAGCCGCAGCGTGCAGAACGTCCAGCGCTTCTGCCACCTGCTCGGGTGCGCCTTCGCCTGCCACCACCGGCAAATCGGCGCGCTCAGAGCGGGCATTGACCACCCCGATCACCTGACCTTCGATATCAATCACGTTCAGCGCATCCCGCGTTTTCCAGAGCGCGACCGGCACGCGCTCGGTGATCTCGGCCACCAAAACGCCACCCTGCCGAATGCGCACCTCAGCACGCGCCACGGCAGGCAATTCCTCGATCATCACCCGAATGTCGTCGAGCACGAGGTCGAACGAGCTCGCGGGAAGGTCATAGGGGAAAATCTCGCGAATATCCTCTTGCACGCTCGTGCTCGCGCCTTCGACCGACAAAAGGTTGACCATGAACTCGGGGCGCGTCTCAATCTGGTGGCGGAGGTCCGCAATCTGCTCCACCAGCGCCGTGCGCCGCGCCTCGCTGCCCAGATACCCTCCGACCAGCCCAGCAATCACGAGCACCGGCAAACCGAACCGGATCAGCCGTCGATAAAGCGGCGTCAGCATCAACCGCTGGAGGCGATATGACATCCGTGATGGTGCCGGATCAGCCCGCGGAATTACCGGTTGCATGACGCATCCTCCACCATCCAGCGGCACAATTCAGGAAAGGAAATGCCCAGCGCCTGCGCCTGTTCCGGCACCAAGGAGGTCGGCGTCATCCCCGGCTGCGTGTTGGTCTCAAGCAGGATCAACCCGTCAAGACCGCGCGCTTCATCCCAGCGAAAATCAGTGCGGCTCACCCCGCGACAGCCCAGAACCTCATGCGCCCGCAGCGCATAGTCGAGGCACGCGTCGAAGATCTCCTGCGGCACATCGGCAGGCACCACATGGCGCGAGCCACCGGGCTTGTATTTGGCATCGTAGTCATACCAGCCTTCGGTCAGGATATCCGTCACCGTCAGAGCCCGGTCGCCGATCACCGTGGTCGTGAGTTCACGCCCCGGTGCATAGCTCTCGACCATCACCACATCCGGCATATCATCCGAGAGCGCAGGCGGCCGGTTGGCCCCGGCCTCGACCAGATAGACGCCTACGGACGATCCCTCATTGTAGGGCTTGACCACATAGGGCGGCGGCATCACATGCCCGGCCCGCACCTCGTCACGCCGCGCCAACACGCTGTCGACCACAGGCAGACCGGCCGCGCGGTAGGCCACCTTGGTGCGCTCCTTGTCCATGGCGAGAGCGGACGACAGAACGCCCGAATGAGTATAGGGCAGGCCCAGCCATTCCAACATCCCCTGCACGCACCCATCCTCACCCCAACGCCCATGCAGGGCATTGAATACCACGTCCGGCTTTATGTCTTGTAAACGCGTGCAGAGGTCTGTCGCGGCATCCACCTCGACCACCTCAAACCCTGCTTCCCTCAACGCGACGGCGCATTCACGCCCTGAAGAGAGCGACACGTCCCTCTCCGCCGAGGGGCCGCCCATGATCACCGCCACTTTCGGGGTTGTTCTGCTCGAACCAACCACCATGTGCCTCAATGTCCCGGACCGGTTTACCGGCCCTGTTGTCGTATTGTTTTTGTTAGTCTGCCTGAGGGCTTGCGCCCGGAGCCGGTTCACCGACCCTCATGATTTCCCACTCTAACTCTATTCCACGCATTTGAAAAACCTTTTTTCGCACCTCGTCGCCGAGGCCCTCAAGATCAGCAGCAGAGGCCCCGCCGGTGTTGATCAAAAAGTTGGGATGCATCTCGCTCATCTGCGCCGCCCCCCGCCGCGCGCCGCGCAATCCCGCCTCGTCGATCACCTTCCAGGCCTTGAGATCCTGCACATCATCGGCCCGCCCGGTCGAGGAAAACCCGGCCGGATTGCGGAATGTGCTGCCGGCACTGCGCTCTTTGGTGGGCTGTGTGGCATCACGCTTGGCGATCTGCTCGGCCATCTTGGCCTCCAGCGTCGCCGGATCGCCCGGCACGCCTTCAAACGTCGCCTCAAAGATCACCCAGCCGTCCGGCAGCGCGCTGTGCCGATAGGCAAATTGCAGCGCATCGGGCGATAGCGTCACCACCTCACCGCCGCGTGTCACGGCCCGCGCCTCGATCAGATGATCCGCCACATAGGCCCCATAGCAGCCCGCGTTCATCCGCACCGCGCCACCGATGCTGCCCGGAATAGTGCGCAGAAATGTGAGGTCCACTCCCGCCTCCGCCGCCCGCCGTGCGACATGCGCATCGAGCGCGGCCGCCCCGGCAACGACGCGCGGACCCTCAACGCGAATACCGTTGAACCCGCGTCCCAACCGGATCACCACGGCATGAAGACCCCCATCGCGCACAATGAGATTGCTGCCCACACCCATGGGAAAAACTGGCACCGCCGCATCCAGCCCAGCCAGAAATGCTGCCAGATCCTCCAGATCAGCCGGTTGAAACAGCCAATCCGCTGGCCCGCCCACGCGCAACCAGGTCAGATCGGCCAAAGGCCTATTCGGGGTCAATGCGCCCCGCGTATCAGGAAATCTCATCATGGCGGTTCTTCTGCCTTCTGCCGCGCCCAAGGTAAAGCCCCATGCGCCCGAGCTACCCCAAGCGCTGCCTGATCCAACGCCCGAGATAGATCACCGGCCAACGCAAAACGCTCATGCCCGCGACCATCACCAACAGACCAATCCAAGGTCCGTTCTGCCATGTGACAAACCCGAGGATCGGCACGCCGAGCGCTATCAGAACATAGGCCCGCCGCCAGTAATTGTCGCGGCTTGGCAGCATCGCCAAGACATTTGCAGCCACCGCCCAGAGGCAGGCCAATATCAGAGACAGTGTCATCCCAACCCTCCAAGGCTCGCGCCCAAGGCGGCCAACGCCACCACCACACCAAAGACCGGCACCGCCACCGGCACCCGAAACGCCGCTTCGGGCACCCGCCGCTTCATCAGGATCAGCGCGCCATTGACCATCACGAACACCGTCAAGAGCAACGTCGAGGTCACACCCGCCAACTCCGCCACCGGCAAGGCCAGCGCGCCCCCGATGACCGCCACACCGATCAGTGCGGTTGCGCGCACTGGCGTGCCAAACCGGGGGTGCGCGTGGTGAAACACGGACAGCCATGCACTGCGCCGTCCCAGACCAAACAGAACCCGGCTCGCCATCACCATCTGCGCCAGAACGCCATTCAATGCCGCCACCACCGCGATCAATGACAAAAACGCGGCACTGCCGCCCTGCCCCATTTGCCACACCAGCGCCAAGGGCTGCTCACTCGCGCCAAGCCGCTCGAGCGGCACCGACCGCACCGCCGCCCAAGTGACCAACGCGTAAAGCAGGCTCGTGATGATCAGGGACAACAGGATTGCACGGGGCAGGACGCGCTCCGGTTCGCGCACCTCTTCGGCCATGTTGACGATATCCTCAAACCCGATGAAGGCGAAGAAAGCCAGCACCGCCCCGGCCGTCACGCCCGACCAGACTATCTCTTGCGGCATCTGAAAATCCGCGACAGGCACGGCGCTGAACCCTGCATAAACCACCAGACCCAGTCCCAGAACCTCAACCACCGTAAAGATCGCGGCAAGCGCAAGGCTCTCCAACACGCCGACCACGGCCACCGCCGCCAACAGCGCCCCGATCACCACCATGCTCGGCCCCGCAGGCCATCCCGTCACTGCGCCCAGATACCCCACGCCACCACGCAACACTGCCGCTGCCGATACCGCCCCGGCCATCACAATCGCCAGCCCGACCAGCGTGCCCAACCATGGCGCTTGCACCCCCTTTGCGACAAAGGCCGCCTCGCCGGCGGCTTCCGGAAACCGGGTGGAAAACTCAGCATAACTCAGCGCTGTGGGGGCGGCGATGACCCCCGCCAGCACAAAGGCCAAGGGTGCCCAGATTCCGGCTTCGGCGGCCACGGCCCCGACCAGAACGTAAATCCCGGCCCCCACCATGACCCCAACACCGTAAGCGGTCAGCAATCCTAGCCCGATCCTGCGTTTGAGGATCTCGGCCATGTCTCTATCCCTTGAGACGCGCAGGTAGCCCGTTGGCCCAGGCACTGATCGTGCCCGCGCCCAGACAGACAACCATATCCCCCGGTCCGGCCTGCTCGCGCACCAGCCGCTCCAGATCGTCCTCGTCACGGATAGCGCGGGCGTGTCGATGGCCGTGCCGGATGAGCCCCGCCACAAGATCATCCCGGCTCGCCCCCGGAATGGGATCTTCACCAGCGGCATAAACCTCGGCAATCGCCACCACATCCGCCTCGTTGAAGCAGCCGCAGAAATCATCAAACAGGCTCGACAGGCGGGTATAGCGATGCGGCTGATGCACCGCGATCACCCGACCGGTCGTCGCCTGCCGTGCGGCGCGCAGCACGGCGGCAATCTCCACCGGATGATGACCGTAATCGTCGATAATGGTGACACCGTCCACCTCGCCTACGCGGGTAAAGCGCCGGTTGACGCCGCCGAAACTGGCCAAGGCCGCGCGGATTTCATCGGCCTTCATGCCCAGATGCCGGGCCACCGCCACGGCACTCAGCGCATTGCTGACATTGTGATCGCCGGGCATCGGCAGGGTGCAGCCTTCGATCACCCGCCCTTCGGCCTGAAGAGCCACATCAAAATGCGCGACACCCTTCTCGTAGGTCAGATTGACCGCGCGCACATCGGCCTGCGCGTTGAACCCATAGGTCAGAACCCGACGGTCAGTGATCCGCCCCACCAGCGCCTGCACTTCGGGATGATCAGTGCAACAGACAGCCAGACCGTAAAACGGAATATTGCTGACAAAGTCGTAAAACCCCTGCCGCAACCGCTCGAAATCGCCCCAATGCTCCATATGCTCGGGGTCGATATTGGTGACGATGGCAATGGTCGCGGGCAGACGGTTAAAGGTGCCGTCGCTCTCGTCGGCCTCCACCACCATCCACTCGCCCTGCCCCATACGCGCATTGCTGCCATAGGCATGGATCACACCACCGTTGATCACCGTGGGATCAATCCCGCCCTTGACCAACAGCTCCGCGACAAGCGTCGTTGTGGTCGTCTTGCCATGGGTGCCCGCCACGGCGATGTTGGACTTGAGCCGCATCAGCTCTGCCAGCATCTCGGCCCGGCGCACGACCGGCAAGCCACGCTTGCGTGCCTCATCCAGCTCGGGATTGCCCGGCTTGATGGCCGAAGAAATGACCACCACCTCTGCCCCGTCCAGGTTCTCCGCCCGCTGCCCCTCGAATACCGTGGCGCCGATACCCGCCAACCGCTCGGTGATGGGGGTGGATTTCAGATCAGACCCCTGCACCCGGTAGCCATGGTTGATCAGCACCTCGGCAATCCCCGACATGCCAATACCGCCGATCCCCACGAAATGAATCGGTCCAATATCGGTCGGTAGCTTGGTGGCTGCATTCATCGGCTCTGCCCTTTATTCGCAATGTCTTCGACCATATCGGCCAGATGTTGTGGCGCGTCCGGCATCCCGCAGCTCAGCGCCGCCTGCGCCATCATCGACGCGCCCCTCGGATCGCTCAGCACAGCGGCAATCTGTTCGGTCAGCACCGCCTCGGATAGCCGGCTCTCGGGGATCACGATTGCCCCGCCAGCCGCCGCCAACCCGCGCGCATTGGCGGCCTGATGGTCCCCCGCCGCGGCGGCATAGGGGATCAGGATCGCAGGTCGCCCGATGATGGAAATATCGGCGATACTCGACGCTCCCGCCCGGCTGATGACCAATTGCGCCTCAGTCATGCGCCGCGGCACATCGCGGAAAAACGGCTGAACATCCGCATCAATCCCGGCCCCGGCGTAGAACCGCGCCACGCGGTTCATATCCTCTTCGCGCGCCTGATGGCTCACCCGGACATTGCGCAGGATCGCCTCCGGCAGCGCGGCAATCGCGGCGGGCACCACATCGCTGAGGATCCGCGCGCCTTGAGAGCCGCCGATCACCAGCACCGACATCGGATAATCTCCGGGCGCGATATACCCCGCCCCCGCCCGCTCCAGCACGGCCGCACGCACCGGATTGCCCACCGGCACGCCTTCGGCACCCTCCGGCAGCGTTGTCGGCCATGTGCCGCAGGCCACCACATCGACCCGCCTCGCAAAAATTCGATTGACCCGGCCCAGAACCCCGTTCTGCTCATGGACCATGCGCGGACGCCGCAACGCCCATGCCGCGACCAAGGCCGGAATGCTCGGATAGCCACCAAAGCCCACCACCACATCCGGCTTGTCGCGCATCATCCGCAGTCCGGCTCCCACCACGCCGCCCGCGACCTGAAACGGCACCATCACTTTGTTGACAAGGCCGCCCCGCGCAAAGGTGGCGCTAGCCACCTGCTCGATCTCGACGGAATGCGGAAAGCCGCCCACATAGCGCGCCCCGCGCGCATCGGTGCTCAGACGCACCCGCCAGCCCCGCCGCAGCATCACCTCGGCCAGCGCCTGCGCCGGAAACATATGCCCGCCCGTGCCGCCCGCCGCGATGATCAAGAGGGGCTGCCGCGCGCTCACCGCCGCCCCCGCAGAATATCCCCGATCTGGCCCTGTGGCCGCGTCCGGGTAAAGGCAAGAAGCATGCCCACGGCAATGCCCCCCGCTACCACAGAGGATCCACCATAGCTCACAAACGGCAGCGTCATGCCCTTCGCAGGCAGAAGGCGCACCGCCACACCCATGTTGATCATCGCTTGCGCCCCAAACATGATCACAAGCCCGGTCCCCGCCAACCGAATGAACGGATCGCGTTCCCGCATCAACCGCATCAGCGAGCGTACGACGACACTGGCATAAAGAGCAATGATGCAGAGCACGAGAACCAGCCCGTATTCCTCAGCCGCCACCGCGATGATGAAATCCGTATGCGCATCCGGCAGGCTCCATTTCACCTGTCCCTCACCCACGCCGACGCCAAAAAATCCGCCCTCGCGGATCGCATTGGTGGCAAAGCCAAGCTGCGTTGTCGGGTCCACCTCCGGGCTTAGAAACCCGTCGATCCGTCGCGCAAAATGCTCGGAATTGGAATAGGCAAAGGTCCCGACAAGCACCACGCCCCCCGCCATGCCCAACAGCAGCGTCACCGGCGCACCGGCCACAAAATACATCACACCCCAGCCAAACAGCACCAGCGCCGCCTGCCCAAAATCAGGCTGCATCGCCAGAAAGGCAAGGATCACGATGGTCAGCAGAAACGACCAACTCAGCCCCGGCGGCCCATTCACCTGTTGGCTTGCGGCCATCATCCAGGCCGCGACCACCACAAACACCGGCTTGAGAAACTCTGACGGCTGAACCGAGGCAAAGCCCAGACTGTACCACCGCACAGCGCCCTTGCCGAAATCGGTGCCGAGAAACGGCAGCGCCATCAGGGCAAGAAACGCAGCAAGGAACCCCAACACCGCCAGACGTCGCACCATCTCTGGGCGCATCATCGACACCAGCACCATCACTGCCAGCGCCATCCCGCCAAACAGCGCCTGCCTCTGCACGTAATAAAACGCACCAAGCCCGTTTTTCTCTGCCAAGGGCGGCGAGGCCGCAAGGCCCAGCAACATCCCGATACTGAACAGGATCAGAACACAGGTCAGCGACCATTTGTCGATCGTGCGCCACCATTTCGGAAGGACGGGCTCTGCGTCCCGCAGGGGCATTGCCCCGTAGACCATTTCTGTCATCTGACTGCCGCCTCATGCATCTTGCGCCCCTTTTCGGGGTCTGACACATATCCTAGCGTTATTTTCACCTTAATGCCAGAACTATCCCCTTGCCAATCGGCAGCATTTCGCGTCAGAGCCATGCCCATGCGCCACGCCTGCACCACTCTTATTCTCGGGGCCGGGGCCGCCGGCATGATGTGTGCCGCCCATGCCGGGCCGGGCACGCTGGTGATCGACCATGCACGCGCACCGGGCGAAAAGATCCGAATCTCGGGCGGCGGGCGCTGCAATTTCACCAACCTTGGCACGACACCGGCGAATTTCATCTCGGCCAACCCGCATTTCTGCAAGTCGGCGCTCTCGCGCTATACCCAATGGGATTTTCTCGATCTCATCGCGCGCCACGGCATCGCCTGGCACGAAAAAACCCTGGGCCAGCTCTTTTGTGACGACAAGGCGACCCAAATCGTTGCCATGCTGGTCAAGGAACTGCGCCAAGCCGGGGCCGAACTCTGGCTCTCGACGCAAGTGTCGGATGTCACGCATGACGGCCGCCACTTCTGCGTCACGCTCGACCGCGAGGGGCGGCGTGTCACGGTCACGGCCCGCAACCTCGTGCTCGCCACGGGCGGCAAATCCATCCCCAAGATGGGCGCCACCGGCATGGCCTATGACATCGCACAGCAATTCGGCCATCAGTTGACGGACATTCGCCCCGCCCTTGTGCCGCTCACCTTTTCCGACGCGCCCTTTGCCGCGCTCTCGGGCACCGCTCTGCCGGTGCGCGCCAGTTGCGACGGGATCAGCTTTGACGAGGCGGCGCTGTTCACCCATCGCGGCCTCTCTGGCCCCGCGATCCTGCAAATCTCGTCCGTCTGGCGTGAGGGTCAGCCGATATCCCTTGATCTTGACCCCAACGCCACGCTCTATGACGCACTCCGCCAACAGCGTCAGACCGCAGGTCGTCGCAACATTACCACCGACCTCAGCCATCACTTGCCCGCGAAACTGGTGGCCTATCTCGCCCCTGCCCTTGGTCTCGCAGGCAATCTCGCCGATCACTCCGACGCACGGTTGGCTGCGATCACCGACGCGCTGCGCGGCTGGACGCTCAAACCCACCGGCACCGAAGGCTACCGCACCGCCGAAGTCACGCTTGGCGGTATCGCCACCGACGGGCTCTCGTCCAAGACCCTCGAGTCCCGGCATCTCCCCGGCCTCTATGCCATTGGCGAGGCCGTGGATGTAACCGGCTGGCTTGGCGGCTACAACTTCCAATGGGCGTGGTCGTCGGGCTGGGCCGCAGGCACGGCGATTGCGCAAACCGGGACAGACGCCTAGCCGTTCGGTCCCAGCCCGCCTCGGTCAGGCCGACAGACCAAAGACTGTTTTGCGGCCTTTTGCTGACCTTGGCCTCAATCCCCAATGCGCGGAACAAAGGCGCGTAGCGCCGCCGCGCGGCGGTCGGGCACCACGCGGCTCATCGCTTGGGGTCAGCGTCAGCAAACGCCCCCACCGCCCCCCTTACACCCTATCCACGCGCCTCGCGAATGAGCCGCAGAATGTCCTTGGCCGCCTCGGGAATATTCGTGCCCGGCCCAAAGATCGCCTTGACCCCCGCTTTTTGCAAAAAGGCATAGTCCTGCTGCGGAATGACGCCGCCGCAGATCACGATAATATCGCCCGCATCGCGCGCCCGTAGCGCCTCGATCAGTTTGGGGGCCAGTGTCTTGTGCCCTGCCGCCTGAGAACTGATCCCCACGACATGCACGTCATTGTCTATGGCATCCTGCGCCGCCTCCTCGGGCGTTTGGAACAAGGGGCCGACATCGACGTCAAACCCGATATCGGCAAAGGCCGTGGCAATCACCTTGGCCCCCCGGTCATGCCCGTCCTGCCCCATCTTGACGACCAGCATGCGCGGCCGCCGCCCCTCTACCTCGGCGAAATCCTCCACCGATTTCTGAATGGCGGCAAAGCCCGCATCGCCCTCATAGGCCGCGCCATACACCCCGGCCAGCGTCTTGACCTCGGCGCGGTGCCGCCCGAATTCCTTTTCCAGTGCCATGCTGATCTCTCCCACAGTGGCGCGCGCCCGCGCGGCATCCACCGCCGCGTCAAGCAGATTGCCCCCCTCGCGCGCACGGCGCGTCAATTCGTCGAGCGCGGCCTGACAGGCGGCCTCGTCCCGGCTCGCCCGAATACGCTCCAACCGCGCGATCTGAGACTCCCGTACCTTGTCATTGTCGATGTCGAGAATGTCGATCGGGTCTTCCTTGTCCTTGCGATACTTGTTCACGCCGACGATCACCTCGTCACCCCGGTCGATCATCGCCTGCCGGGTCGCCGCCGTCTCCTCGATCCGCAATTTGGGCATGCCGCTCTCGACCGCGCGGGTCATGCCGCCCATGTCCTCGACTTCCTCGATCAGCGCCCAGGCCTTCTCCGCCAGATCATGCGTCAGCTTCTCGACGTAATACGACCCCGCCAGCGGATCGACCACCTTGGTCACCCCGGTTTCCTCCTGCAGGATCAACTGCGTGTTGCGCGCGATCCGCGCCGAGAAATCCGTGGGCAGGGCAATCGCCTCATCCAGCGCATTGGTATGCAGCGATTGCGTGCCGCCCAGAACCGCGCTCATCGCCTCATAGGCGGTGCGAATGACATTGTTATAGGGGTCCTGCTCCTGCAAACTCACACCACTGGTCTGACAATGGGTGCGCAGCATCTTGGAGGTCTCGCGCGTCGCGCCGAACTCGGTCATAATGCGGTGCCACAAGAGCCGCGCCGCCCGCAACTTGGCCGCCTCCATAAAGAAATTCATCCCGATGGCAAAGAAGAACGACAGACGCGGCGCGAAACTGTCGACATCCATCCCCGCCTCAATCGCGGCACGCACATATTCGCGCCCATCCGCCAGCGTATAGGCAAGCTCCTGCACAAGGTTCGCGCCCGCCTCCTGCATGTGATAGCCGGAAATCGAGATCGAGTTGAACTTCGGCATATGCTCGGCGGTATAGGCGATGATATCCGACACGATCCGCATCGACGGTTTGGGCGGATAGATATAGGTGTTGCGCACCATGAATTCTTTCAGAATGTCATTCTGAATGGTGCCCGACAGCAGGCTCTTGTCATGCCCCTGCTCTTCCCCCGCGACAATGAAACTGGCCAGAACCGGGATCACCGCACCGTTCATCGTCATGCTGACGCTGACCTTATCGAGCGGGATGCCATCAAAGAGGATTTTCATATCCTCGACGCTGTCAATCGCCACCCCGGCTTTGCCGACATCACCCTCGACGCGCGCATGATCGCTGTCATAGCCGCGATGCGTGGCCAGATCAAAGGCGACCGACACCCCCTGCTGCCCCGCCGCCAGATTGCGGCGGTAAAAGGCGTTCGACTCCTCCGCCGTGGAGAATCCGGCATATTGCCGGATCGTCCAGGGACGCCCGGCATACATCGTGGCCTTGACCCCGCGTGTGAACGGCGCTGCCCCCGGAATGCCCCCCATATGCGGCAGCTCCGCCACATCCTCGGCGGTATAGAGCGGCGCGACGGGAATGCCCTCCAGCGTCTTCCAGGTCAGATCTTCGAGCGGCCGTCCCTTGAGTTCCGCCGCCGCCAGCTTACGCCAATCGTCTTTCTTCAAAGCCATTCTGATGTCCTCTTGCATTCTGGCCAGAGGGCAGGTGTCTCCCCGCCTCATCCGGTCCGGTTTCCTCACATAGTCGCGCCAGACCCTCCGCCCCGGCTCCGAGCCAGAACAGATCGTCGGCATAGGCCTCTTGCAGGGCCAATCTCTGATCCCGGTCAAAGGGCTGCCAGCGCCCCTCGCCCTCGGGCAATTGCGTCACATCTCCGCCCCGCGCCGCCACAGCGCGGCGCAAAGCCGCCAGATCGGGCGCGCGGTTGAGCCAGAGCCGTGACGCCTTGCGCGGCAACGCCTCGATCCCGGTCATGGCGCGCAAGCGATCCTCGGGCCGCCCGGCATGTGCCTCATGCGGCAGCACCACCAGATCGACACCGCGCAGCGCACAGGCCAGATCGCCGATCACCTCGCGCCAATGGCGGTTGACCGTCACCAAGCGGTCCAGATCATCGACCTCCGGCACAGCATGACCACGCCCGACGCCATAGGCCAATGCCGAGGCCCACCAACTGTCTTGTCCCCGCACCGACAGGGCCACGCGGGTGATGCGCCCATCGAACGCATGCGCAAACCGCGCCATTCGCTCGCCTATGCCCGGATAGAGCCGGCCGCGCCGCAGGTTGCGCCGCGCCGCGCCGATCATGTTCTCGTCGCTCACCAGCACGCGCTTCAGCCCCTGCGCCCGCGCCTCGGCCAGCCGCAGCGCGATGCGCCCACGCGCACGGTCCAACTGCACGGTAGCGCTCATCGCTCCGGCGATCGGAATGACCCCGCTCAGCACCCCGTCGCGCGTCACCTCCGGCCCCCAATAGCCAAGGCCCTGCGCGGCCAACTCGGCCGCATTGGCCCGCATGTAATGCTGAAACGATGTCGAGGCGGTGCGATGCGCCCCCAGATGCAGGATGATCTCCATGTCAGGTCTGACCTTTCGAATCGCCGCAATCCGCGGCCGGAAACTCTTGCCTCCGATCCTGCGACCAATTCCTGACCATGCGCTTAACCCTGAAAAATTCACGCGGCTGCGGCATTCGCCCTTCGCAAACGCCACCAACCGGCCTATATCTGTGCCAGCAGGAGAGCCCATGAAACCCATCTTATCCCTTGTTTTAGCGGCATTTATCGCCACTACCGGTTTTGCGCAGGACAGTGGTACAGCCCCCGCATCCGCCTCAATCCTCACGGCCGATGCGATCAATTTGAATGATTTCCTCTGGCTCAAAAGACCGCTCGTGATCTTTGCCGATACCCCCGCCGATCCGCGATATGTCGAACAGATGGGGTATATCAGCGACCGGCTCGATGTGCTCACTGCCCTCGATGTGGTGGTGATCACCGATACGGACCCCGACGCCCGCTCGGACCTGCGCAAGACACTGCGCCCGCGCGGGTTTGGCCTTGTGCTCATCGGCAAGGATGGCGTCATATATCTGCGCAAGCCCGCGCCTTGGCATGTGCGCGAGATCATCCGCACCATCGACAAGCTGCCGATGCGCCAACAGGAACTGCGCGAGCGACCCGGCGACAGCTGATCCCCGCGCCCCATCAGCCCTCTCCCATCGCCACGATCAAGAGCCCGGTGCCGGGGTCCATCAGCATCAGCGCGCCGGTCTCGGCCTCCCAGGCCAGAACCACGCCGGGCGTGCCCAGCAGATGATGAAACGCGCTCTCGCTCACCTCACCCATACAGGCCCGCGCCTCAAGCCCCGCTCGCCGCATGGCCATGCCGGTGGGTCTGTCGACATTGGCCATTGCGATCATCGCGGCATCGGGGGCCTGCCCCGGCGCGCCCCATGCCGCGCGCCCCCGCGCGCCCAGCACCCGCGCCATCTCAGGCGCAGAGCCTGCCACCGGCATCGCCGCCTTGATCCGCCCGTCGGCCACCCGGTAGAGGCCGACGGCACAGTGCATCATCGCCGTGAATTCCACAGTCTCGCCCAAGGCAAACCACGCCGCCAACCGCCCCCGCTGCGCCGCCTCTGCGTCCCGCGCGCAGGCGGACAGCCCCACCAGTCCCGCCAAGCCGAACCCAAGGCCCGTGCGCCCGACACGGCCACATCGCTTGCGAAAGCCGACCAGCCACCCTATATTCAACGGGCAGAGCATGGTGCCCTGCGCAGGCTCAATCGAGGACACGGAACCAATGGAAAAAGATCCTGACATTCCCTTCACTCCGATCCCTGTGACCGGGCGGACAGGTCCGCGTCCCGGCTATTGATCAGCAGACGCTCCGCCGCAGATGCCCCATCGGCGGCATAGGCCTTGATCAGTTTGAGCGCGAATTGCCCGGTATCAAAGGCTTGGCGCCGCATCTCCAGATAATCTGAATACAGCAGAATGCGCCGGTCCTGAGACAGGCTTTGAAACCGATCTCCCCGCATGTCATCGGCAAGGTTCGCGATTCCCTTGACCAGACTGTAATAGGCCACAACCGCGTCAATCGTCTGCCGGGGCAGAACATCAATCTGCGTGGTGATCGCATCGAAAATGTGATCGTGATGCTCCCGCGGAATGAACGGGATGTAATCCGGCTCACGCTGCATCCGGTCTATGGTCTGTCTTGCATAGTCTTGCGCCCGGCCACTGTCCCACAACGCCGCCAGAGCATTGCCAATCTCGGCATAAATCGCCTTGTGAAAATCGCGCAACCGCTCGGCCTTGGCCTTGGCCTTGCCCAACTCGTTAAAGATTGCCCCCGTAAGCCAGCCACCCGCGATCACCAGCCCCGCGATCAAGGCCTGCATGATCGGCACGCTCACCCCCAGCCATGTGGCCAAGAGCAGCAAGGGCGTCACCACCAACACCAAGAGCGGCAAGGCAATCACAAACATGAATTGCCCGAACACCCGCCGCGCCACCGGCGCCTCCTCCATTACGAAGAAGGCGACCAGCAGAATGCCGGCGGCGCAAGCCCCCAGCAACAGCAGGTTATTCAGGGCAAGCTCGATCATCCCCTCATTCGAACTCCATGATCACATCATCCACCGCCAGGCTGTCGCCCGGTCCGGCATTGACCTTTGCCACGACGCCCTTGCGTTCGGCGCGCAGAATGTTTTCCATCTTCATCGCCTCCACGGTGCAGAGCGCCTGCCCCTCCTGCACCTCGTCGCCCGGCGCGACATTGACCTTCACGATCAACCCCGGCATCGGGCAGAGCAGCAACTTGGATGTATCAGGCGGCAGTTTCTCGGGCATTAACGCGGCCAGTTCCGCCTGACGCGGCGTGCGCACATGCACCTTGAGATCAGCGCCCCGCGTGCGGATACGGAACCCGCCGCTGATCTTGCCGACCTTGAGCACCAGCGTCCGGCCATCCACATCAAGCCGCGCCAATTGATCCCCCGGCGTCCAGTCGCTCGTGACCCGCAGCGTGTCACCATCCTCAAAGCGCACAGTCGCCCCCTCGCGGTCGGCGGCCACCACCACGCCAAAGCTCTTGCCCTGAAGGCTCACAACCCAGTCCTCGCCGACATGGCGCTCGTGATTGTCCATCCGCCCCGACACCCGCGTGCGCCGGATTTCCGCCACCCGGTGCATCGCCGCCGTGCTCGCGGCAATCGCGCGCAGAGCCTCTTCCGGCAGGGTCACGCCGGTAAAGCCTTCGGGATATTCCTCGGCAATGAACGCCGTGGTGATATCGCCGCTGACAAAGCGCGGGTGATCCATCACCGCGCTCAGGAACGGCAGGTTATGGCCAATCCCCTCAACCTCAAAGCTGTCCAGCGCCACCCGCATCCCCTCAATCGCCTCGGCGCGGGTATGCCCCCAGGTGCAGAGCTTGGCGATCATCGGATCGTAATACATGCTGATCTCGCCGCCCTCAAAGACGCCGGTGTCATTGCGCACCACCGCGCCGTCCATCGCCAGTTCCTCGGGCGGGCGATAGCGGGTCAGACGGCCAATCGACGGCAGGAACCCGCGATAGGGATCCTCGGCATAGAGGCGGCTCTCCATCGCCCAACCCTTGAGCTTTACATCGGCCTGCGTCAGGCTCAGCGCCTCGCCATTAGCCACCCGGATCATCTGCTCGACCAGATCGACACCGGTGATCAACTCCGTCACCGGATGCTCCACCTGCAACCGCGTGTTCATTTCAAGGAAGAAGAAATTCTTCTCGCCATCGACGATGAATTCGACCGTGCCGGCACTGGCATAGCCCACCGCCTGTGCCAGCGCCACGGCCTGTTCCCCCATCGCCTTGCGCGTGGCCTCATCCAGAAACGGGCTCGGCGCCTCTTCGATCACCTTTTGATTGCGGCGCTGAATGCTGCATTCCCGCTCGCCCAGATAGATGCCGTTGCCATGGGTATCGCACAGCACTTGAATCTCGATATGGCGTGGCTGCGTGACGAATTTCTCGATGAATATCCGGTCATCCCCAAAGGAACTCGCCGCCTCGTTCTTGGAGCTTTGAAACCCCTCGCGCGCCTCCTCGTCCGTCCAGGCGATCCGCATCCCCTTGCCGCCGCCGCCCGCAGAGGCCTTGATCATCACCGGATAACCGATCTGGTTCGAAATCGTCACCGCCTCTTCGGCATCGGCGATCAGGCCCATATAGCCGGGCACAGTGCTCACGCCCGCCTCCTGCGCGATCTTCTTCGAGGTGATCTTGTCCCCCATCGCCTCAATAGCCTTAACGGGAGGCCCGACAAAGGCCACACCCGCCGCCTCCAGCGCCTGTGCGAACTTGGGATTCTCGCTCAGAAATCCATAGCCGGGATGCACGGCCTCGGCCCCTGTGGCCTTGACCGCAGCCATCACCTTGTCGATGACGATATAGCTCTCAGACGCAGGGGCCGGTCCGATATGCACCGCCTCATCGGCCATGCGCACATGCAGCGCATTGCGATCCGCATCCGAATAGATCGCCACCGTGGCGATGCCCATCTTGCGCGCGGTCTTGATCACGCGACAGGCAATCTCGCCCCGGTTGGCGATCAATATCTTCTTGAACATCTTCCGTCCCTTCCTCACGTTACGCGGCAGCCCCTCAGGCGGCGCGCCGGATCTCTCTTGGCACAACAAAAAAACCACCGGCGCAGGGCGCGCCGATGGTTCGGTTTGAAATCTTGCGGCGGGCAGGCAAATCGCCTGCGTCCGCCTTGTGGATCAGAGTGTCAGCACCGGCCGGGATAGGCTTGGCAATAGACCACATTGCCCGCAGCGCCGACTGCGGCCCCTGTGATAACGCTGCCCCCGACAGCCGCCCCTGTAAGAGCGCCGGCACCGCCCCCCAACAGCGCCTGTTCGGGAACCGTGTCACCGCAGGCGACAAGCGTGCCAAGGGCAAGGACGGCCAAAATGGGGGCAATGCCCCGTCGGATCGGGTGCAATCGGATATTCTGCATGTGTGGCGTTCTCCTTTGGTGATGCATAGGATATCGCGGGCATAAAACGCTGCGAACAGGGCCGCGTCAAAGCGATTGCGCCTGCGGCCGCCTGCATCGGCGAATGCCCGCCCACCCGCACCAAGTGATGACTCCTCATCTGCGCGGATCGAAAATGTGGGCGATCCATGCACGCCCGCATAGGATCGCCCACAAGGGGAAGGGCGGCGGGACCGACGCAAGGTCGCAACCTCTGGGGAAAGGACTCCCGCCACTTGGCTTAATCTGCCAGCAACGCGCCGATGCGCCAAGCACGAGCTGCGCAACAGACCGGCGTCGGCAGACCTTTGCCCGTTTACACAACCTGTAGGCAAAATGCCGCCCAAAGCGCCACCAAAAACTGGGTCACCCCCTCCCATTCTCACTCGAACACCTCGGGAAAGGACGATCGCGCCACATCGAGATCAAGCACCAGCAGTGCCTCATAACTCGTGGGATCAAAGGGCTCCTCGGCAGGCTTCACCTCGCGCCCCAAAAGCCAGCTCAACCGCCCGGCATCCAGATTGCCCCGCTCAAAGGGCTCTGCGCCAAAACACTCCCAGATGGCGCGCAGGAATCCGACATCCGCCCGCTTGTCAGCGGGCCTACGGTCGCGAAACCGCTCACGAGGAAGCAGAGGGCTGGCCCCTTTGGGATTGGCGCGGCGAATGGTGAATTGGAAATCCGTGCCCGGCAAACGACCGGGAAAACCGCGATGCTTCAGCATGTTACGCCCTCCGAATCACCGGGGCGTTGCGCGGAAAGTTTGGTGGACGGGACGGCCCAACCGGTCCGTCCCGTACCTAGCCCAATGGGCTTACTTGTACTTGCCGGTCGAAACGGGCTCTGTGGTGATCGGCTCGACCACAACAAACTCTTCTTCGGCCTGCTGGGCACATGCTGCAACAAAGGCAACGAGGCCGATTGCGAGAATGCTCTTAACGCTCTTCGACATGTATATCTCCTGTCTCTCGTATCTTCATGAAAAGACGCGCAAGGACACCATGTCCCTGCCCGCCTTAGGGGCGAGGTAAAGGTCGCTTGGGTGCAACCTCGATTCAGCTTATCGGAATTTTTTGGATTTGAACATCTGTCTTCACCAATCCCGTGCGCCTGTGTCCCCAAAGCCTCAGTTGCTCCAAGGTCTTGATTTCGCGGCGCAACATTTTGCGTTTGCATTAGAACATCTCCCAGATGCAGGCTCCATCCTGCGGCCTGTAGGCCTCAAAGACCTGAATGACTGTGGGGTCGAAAACCCCGAATTCCGACGGTCGATCCGCCAGCGAAATCACAACCTGAGCGGGCGTTGGCCCAGTATTTGCCAATCGCGGCAGCGCGTAGCTCTCGCACAGCCAGATCAGATCGGCCAGCACCGTTTCCAGTTCCGCCTCTTCCTCGGACACGCCCTCGAATCCTTCCGCCACAAACCGGAACCGATAGGTGAGGCCCACGCCGGGTCGATCCGTCAGCACTTCCTGTATCCGCGCCACAAGACCCGAGGGTAGCGGCAGCGCCTCCTCCTGCGCTGCCGCCCCTTGGGCGAGAGCCAGCCCGGCGCTCAGCGCCACAGCCCGTCCCACCCGTCTCATCATGCGCGCCTCATCCAGCGCGCACGATTGTCCGCATCCTCCAACACCACCGCGATCAGGGCCTCGCAATTGGCGCGATCAAACCGCCCCGCCACGGCCCCTCCGGCCCGCACCTGCATCGCGTCCGCCCGGCGCGTCACCTGCACCACCGGGGCGTAGCCGCGCAGCGATTGCAACGCCCGCCACAGATCCTGTCGCACCAGATGCGCCAACCGCCGCCGCCCGGTGACGCCGGGCAACACCGTCTCCACCGCCAGATCAAAGCGCACAGGCACCCGCCGCGCCAGCGTCAGCGCGCCCTCCTCCTCGATCACATGCCAGCGGTCCCTGCCCATCCTGCCTCTCTTGCGCATCACGGTTCTGAAAATACTCCGGGGGTTTGGGGGCAGGCCCCCAATCCTTACCCCTCACAGAGGAATATTATCGTGTTTTTTCCAAGGGTTGGTCAGCTTCTTGTTGCGCAGACTGGCAAACGCCCGGCTCACCCGCATCCGCGTGCTGCGCGGCTGGATCACCTCGTCGATAAAGCCGCGTTCCGCCGCCACGAACGGATTGGCAAACCGCGCCTCGTAATCCTTGGTATGCGTCGCGATCTTGTCGGGCGCCCCCAGATCGGCGCGGTGGATGATCTCTGTCGCCCCCTTGGCCCCCATCACCGCAATCTCGGCCGTGGGCCAGGCATAGTTGAAATCGCCGCGCAGATGCTTCGAGGCCATCACGTCATAGGCGCCACCATAGGCCTTGCGGGTGATCACCGTCACCTTGGGCACCGTCGCCTCGCCATAGGCAAAGAGCAGCTTGGCACCATGCTTGATCACGCCGCCATATTCCTGCCCCGTGCCCGGCAGGAACCCCGGCACATCGACGAATGTGAGGATCGGGATCTCGAACGCGTCGCAGAACCGTACAAAGCGCGCCGCCTTGCGGCTGCTGTCGATATCCAGACATCCCGCCAACACCATCGGCTGATTGGCGACAACACCGACGGTCTGCCCCTCCAACCGGATGAACCCGGTGATGATATTCTTGGCGAACTCCGCCTGAATCTCGTAGAAATCCGCCTCATCCGCAACCTTGAGGATCAATTCCTTCATGTCATAGGGCGTGTTGGCATTGTCTGGGATCAGCGTATCGAGGCTTTGCTCCACCCGCCCCGGCTCGTCAAAGAAGGGACGCACCGGCGGCTTCTCGCGGTTGTTCAGCGGCAGGAAATCCACCAGCCGCCGCACCTCGGCCAGCGCCTCCACATCATTCTCGAACGCGCCATCTGCCACGCTCGATTTGCGGGTATGCGTGCTCGCGCCGCCCAGTTCCTCGGCGGTGACAACCTCATTGGTCACCGTCTTGACCACATCGGGTCCGGTCACGAACATATAAGAACTGTCGCGCACCATGAAAATGAAATCTGTCATCGCGGGGCTATAGACCGCCCCCCCGGCACAGGGGCCCATGATGAGGCTGATCTGCGGAATGACCCCGCTCGCCATGATATTGCGCTGAAACACCTCGGCATAGCCGGCAAGACTGGCCACACCCTCCTGAATGCGCGCGCCGCCCGAATCGTTGATGCCGATGACCGGCGCACCATTCTGCATCGCCATATCCATGATCTTGCAGATCTTCTCGGCATGCGTTTCCGACAGAGACCCGCCGAACACGGTAAAATCCTGCGAAAACACATAGACCATGCGACCATTGATCGTGCCCCAGCCGGTCACGACCCCGTCGCCAAAGGGCCGCTCTTGTTCCATCCCGAAATCGGTGCAGCGATGCGCCTTGAACATGTCGAACTCTTCAAAGCTGCCCTCATCGAGCAGCAATTCGACCCGCTCGCGCGCCGTCAGCTTGCCTTTGGCGTGCTGCGCGTCAACCCGGCGCGCGCCCCCGCCCTTGCGCGCCTCGGCGCGGCGGCTTTCCAACTCCTGAAGGATGTCTTTCATGGCACTCCCCTAGCGATCCCTGCGATAATGCGCGCAGCATAGGGATTAGAGCCGCGCGGACAAAGGAAAATCGGGCAAATTTGCAAATGTTCGCAAAACATATTCAGCAAATATGTAAACTTGCAAATAATGGCCTACGCGGCATGGACTTCACCGGATGCCGCTCCTAGCCATAAGCGATGACCACCGCTCAGCCCCCCCGGTATCTGAACCGCACCACCCCACCGCATATTTCAACGCTGATCCTGCTTGCGGGCCTATCGGCGCTTGCGATGAACATCTTTCTTCCCAGCCTGCCGGGAATGACCGCGTATTTCAACACCGAATACCGGTTGATCCAACTGTCGGTGGCGCTCTACCTCGGGGTCAATGCCGGGCTGCAACTTCTGATGGGACCAATTTCGGACCGTTGGGGGCGGCGTCCGGTGATTCTCTGGGGGCTCGGCCTCTTCCTCGTCGCCACTCTGGGTTGCATCTTTGCGCCCAACGTCACCGTCTTCCTCACCTTTCGCATGGTGCAGGCCAGCGTCGTCGTTGCCATGGTTCTCAGCCGTGCCATCGTGCGCGATATGGTCCCGCAGGACCGCGCCGCTTCGATGATCGGCTACGTGACCATGGGCATGGCGGTGGTTCCGATGATCGGTCCGGCCTTTGGTGGGCTGTTGGACGAGGCCTTTGGCTGGCAGGCGAATTTCTGGGCGCTCTTTATTCTCGGCGCAGCGCTCTTTGTGGTCTGTTGGCGTGATCTGGGCGAAACCGCGCCGCTGTCGGGCCGCACCCTGATGCAGCAGTTTCGCGACTATCCTGCCCTTCTGACCTCGCGCCGGTTCTGGGGCTATGCACTGGCGGCAGGGCTGTCGTCCGGCGCATTCTTTGCCTATCTGGGGGGCGCACCCTTTGTGGGAGACAAGGTGTTTGGCCTGCCGCCCTCGACCCTCGGCATCCTCTTTGGTGCCCCGGCAATTGGCTATTTCCTTGGAAATTTTGCGTCGGGGCGGTTCTCGACACGCGTCGGCGTCAACCGCATGGTGCTCTGGGGCACACTCTTCAACGCGGCTGGTATCGCCCTCAACCTCTTTCTCTTCTATCTCGGGTTTGGCACGGCCTTCACGTTCTTTGGGCTGATGATGTTCATGGGCTTGGGCAATGGCATGGTGATCCCGAATGCGACCGCAGGCGCCCTCTCGATCCGCCCCGATCTTGCGGGCACCGCCAGTGGCCTGTCGGGCGCGCTGATGATCGGCATCGGCGCAGGGCTCTCGGCCTTGGCGGGACTGCTGCTCACCCCCGGAAGTGGGGTCTTTGCGCTTCTGTGGATCATGCTCACAACGGCACTGGCCGCCATCGTCACCATCCTCGCCGTGATCCGGCGCGAACGCAGGCTGGGTCTGGCAGGCTAGGATACACGACGGACTCCGCCTTTTGCCCAAGAGCCAAGTCTTTCAACCTCAATCACAAATCCTTCATCGCCTCTGGTCCCCGTCCGATCAGGCCCCCACCTGTGACCTGAGCAACCAACAGGAGCCCACCATGTCAAACCGGAACACTCAACCGCGCGACCCCTCCGCGCCTCTCCATCATCCCCCCTTCTTCGCTCTCTTCACCGATTGGGCAGCGATCTGACCCAAACACGCGACCCTATCGCCACAGTCTGGCTCGGAACGTGAGCATCAACCGCTTTTGATTTTTTCAATCGCGAACGCAGGCTTTATATCTGAGTCGACATTTCAGGAGGTTCCGATGATTCATCGCCGCACATTCATGTCCACCGGCCTTGCCACCCTCGGCACGGCAACCCTCGCCCCGAATTTTGCCGGTGCCTTTGAGCTCAACCCGAAATTCGCCCCTCAAGAGGTGTCCTTTGACCCCGTCTATCAACCCGGTCAACTGATCGTGCTGCCGCGCGCGCATTTCCTCTATTTCGTCACCGCGCCGGGCCGTGCCCGCCGGTACGGCGTGGGCGTCGGCAAGGCAGGCTTGGAGTTTACCGGCACCGCCACAATCTCTGTCAAAAAAGAATGGCCCACTTGGCGCCCGACGGACGAGATGATCGAACGTGAGCCCCGCACTTATGGCCGCTTCAAGGACAATGATTATGTTCAGCCCGGCGGCTCTGACAATCCGCTTGGCTCGCGCGCCCTCTATCTCTTCCAGAATGGTCGCGATACCTATTACCGGATTCACGGAACAACCCAGCCCTCCTCGATCGGGCAATCAGTGTCGAACGGCTGCATCCGGATGATCAACGAGCACGTTCAGGATCTCTACGCGCGTGTGCCGATTGGGACGGTCGTCACCGTTCTCTGACCGGGGCGCGGTCGCTCCTCTGGCAGGGATCGCGTGAACGTACGGTCTGACCGCACAAGCGTACGGGGGCCAGATGCGGGGGTCTTGCTTTTCATTTTGGAACTGGCCATATTTCTTGGTGCGACGTTACCGCTATCGACCATCTGTCCTTTACGGCTCAGTCACTCGATCTTGCACGACTTTGCCGGGCTGCCGCACTCCCGCGGGCAGCAAAAACAAAAGGATATCAGTACGATGGCTACTGGCACCGTAAAATGGTTCAACGCCACCAAGGGCTATGGTTTCATTGCGCCCGATGGCGGTGGCAAGGACGTTTTCGTTCACATTTCCGCCGTTGAGCGCGCTGGCCTGACCGGTCTGGCCGACGACCAGAAAGTGACTTTCGACATCGAATCCGGCCGCGACGGTCGTGAATCAGCGTCGAATATCTCCCTCGCCTGAACCAGAGGCGAAGCGATAAATCACGTGAAATCAAAGACTTATCGCGCCGTATAGTGGCGCGGTAAGAGATCGGGCGCAAATATTCCCGAACCTTGCCTTTCCCCTTGAAACCGCCCGCTCGAACGATGACATAGGGCCTGTATCAGGAGGCGAACAATGGCGCTCCCCGTTAGGGAACAGATGAAATACTGGGGCGCGGCAGCCGTCGTAGCCTTTGTTTTGCTTTGGTTTTTGGGTGATGTGATCCTGCCGTTCGTGCTTGGCGGCGCAATTGCTTATTTCCTTGATCCGGTAGCCGACCGACTGGAACGTCTGGGTCTCAGTCGTGCCACGTCGGTAGGGGTGATCACGCTTCTGGCCATCCTGGCCTTTGTTATCATTGCACTTTTGGTGATTCCCTCCTTGGTCAATCAGGCCGTTGCCTTGTTCAACATAGCACCGGAACTTGCCAATGATCTCCATCGCTTTCTCACCACGCATTTCCCCTCTCTTTTCGAGGCGGATTCGGCACTGAACAAGACGCTGCTGTCCGTGGGAGAGACCATCCGCGAACGCGGCGGCCAATTGCTCGAGACAGTGCTCAGTTCGGCCGCATCAATGGTTAACATATTGATATTGCTTGTCATTGTTCCCGTCGTTTCAGTCTACCTTCTCTATGATTGGGACAATATGGTCGCTGAAATCGACCGCCTCCTGCCACGCGACCACGCCCCCGTCATCCGCCGCCTCGCACGCCAAATCGACAACACGCTGGCCAGCTTCATCCGCGGCATGGGCACGGTCTGCCTGATCCTTGGCACCTATTATGCGGTCGCCCTGATGCTGGTCGGCTTGCAATTCGGCCTCGTGGTCGGCGCCATCGCCGGACTGATTACCTTCATCCCCTACGTCGGTTCCATCGTAGGCGGCGTGCTCGCCGTCGGACTTGCCCTGTTTCAGTTCTGGGGCGATTGGGTCAGCGTCGGCCTCGTAGCCGCAGTCTTTGTGTCGGGACAGATCATTGAGGGCAATTTTTTGACGCCCAAGCTGGTCGGCTCCTCAGTGGGCCTTCATCCGGTCTGGCTCATTTTCGCACTCTCTGCATTCGGTGCACTTTTCGGCTTTGTCGGCATGCTGGTCGCGGTGCCCGTGGCCGCAGCGCTTGGGGTTATCGCCCGCTTTGCGATCGACCAATACCGCGACAGCCGGCTTTATCGCGGCATCGAAAGCGTTGACCGCGAATGACGCCCCACCAACTCAGCTTTGATTTGCCAGTGCGGCCCGCACTGGGGAGAGAGGATTTTTTCGTCTCACCGGCAAATGCCGAAGCAGTGGCCATGATCGACTCCTGGGAGACATGGCCTTCACGCAAGCTGATCCTCGCGGGGCCCACCGGTTCCGGGAAAACCCATCTCACACATGTTTGGGCGGCTCTTTCCGGCGCCCGGATCATTGCTGCCGCTGATCTCACCGATGCTGATATTCCCGCTCTTGCGCTCAGTCCTCTCGCGATTGAAGATGCAGAGCAGACAGCAGGCAATCGCGCCGCAGAAGAGGCACTCTTTCATCTGCACAATCTTAGCCTCGCGGAAGGCCATACGATCCTTCTCACGGCAGAGCGCCCCCCGCACCTCTGGCCACTCAGGCTGCCCGACCTGATGAGCCGCATGCAGGGTACGCTTGTGACCCAATTGCGCGCGCCCGATGACGCTTTGCTCGCCGCTGTGTTGACCAAACTCTTTGCTGACCGCCAGATTGCCCCGAGCCCAGACACTGTCCCCTATCTCTCGCGCCGCATCGACCGCTCCTTTGCCGCTGTGCGAGAGGTGGTCGAGACCCTCGATGCAGCAGCCCTCGCAGAGCGCCGCGCCATCACCCGCGCATTCGCCGCGCAAGTGCTGGACAAAATGGTGTAATAGCGCCACGCTGCGTCACCAATCCGTTACATATCAGCGCGATAAGCCCGTCATGACCCAATCAGATTTTCTGAAACACCCCGCGCCCGAAGCTGTCGAACTGCCTGATCTGGACCTCACCGGGCCGGGGCGGTTCTATAACCGTGAACTCAGCTGGCTTGGCTTTAACTGGCGTGTGCTGGAAGAGGCACAGAATCCACGCGTGCCGCTCCTTGAACGGCTGCGCTTTCTGTCGATTTCCGCGACCAATCTGGACGAGTTCTACAATGTGCGCGTCGCGGGCCTGAGAGAGCTGGCGCAAGCGGGCAACACCACCCCCGCTGCCGATGGATTGACCCCTGCCGAACAGCTTGTCCTGATCAACGAGAACGCCCGCAAGCTTTTGGACTCGCAACAGAAAACCTATGACAGCCTGCGCCGCGAGATGGAGGCCGAGAACATCTCTATTCTCGAGCACACTTCACTCGGCGAAGACGACAAGACCTATCTTGCGGATGTCTTTCTGAACAAGGCTTTTCCAGTGCTCTCACCGCTGGCCATCGACCCGGCGCATCCTTTTCCGTTCATTCCCAATCTGGGCTATAGTCTCGCCCTGCATCTTGAGCGCAAGGCGGACAAACGCCCACTTCAGGCGCTCTTGCCGATTCCACAACAGATCGCGAGATTCATCCCGCTGCCCGCGCCCGAGGGCACCTATCGCTTCCTGCCGCTGGAAGAGTTGCTCTTGTTGCATCTGCACAGCCTCTTTCCGGGCTATCGGTACAAGAGCCATTGCGCTTTTCGCGTGCTTCGCGACAGCGATCTGGAGGTCGAGGAAGAAGCCGAAGACCTCGTACGCGAATTCGAGGTGGCGCTGAAACGTCGGCGCCGCGGCGAGGTGGTGAGGATGAAGATCTCGGCCAATGCGCCAGAGGATCTGCGCCGCGTGATCATGCAGGAACTGCATGTCATCCCCGAAGAGGTGGTCGAGGTCGAGGGCATGATTGGTCTAGCAGACCTCAAGGAACTGGTGCTGGATGCCCGCCCTGACCTACTCTGGCCGCCCTTTACTCCGCGCGTGCCGGAACGGGTACAGGACCATGGCGGAGATATGTTTGCGGCGATCCGGCAAAAGGACATGCTGCTGCATCACCCCTATGAGACCTTTGACATGGTGGTGCGGTTTCTAACGCAGGCCGCGCACGATCCCGATGTCGTGGCGATCAAACAGACGCTCTATCGCACCTCACGCAATTCTCCCATCGTCGAGGCGCTCTGCGAGGCGGCTGAGGATGGCAAATCCGTCACCGCCCTTGTCGAACTCAAGGCACGGTTCGACGAAGCGGCCAATATCCGGCAATCTCGGCGCTTGGAACGGGCGGGCGCGCATGTGGTTTATGGTTTCATCGACCTCAAGACACATGCCAAAATTTCGACCGTGGTGCGGCGCGAGGGCGAGAATCTGGTCACGTATACGCATTATGGCACGGGCAATTACCACCCGATCACGGCCCGGATTTACACGGACCTCAGCTTTTTTACCTGCAACACGCAGCTTGGGCGCGATGCCACAAAGGTGTTCAATTATCTCTCTGGCTATGCCGAACCTGAGGGGCTGGAGAATCTTTCGATATCGCCCAAGTCGCTTAAACCTCGCCTGCTTGAACTGATCGGCCGAGAGGCCGAGCATGCGAGGGTCGGCAAACCTGCGGCGATATGGGCCAAGATGAACTCGCTGATCGAGCCCGACATCATTGACGCCCTCTATGCGGCGTCAGAGGCAGGCGTCAAGATCGACCTCGTGGTGCGCGGCATCTGCGGATTGCGTCCCGGAATCAAGGGCCTATCCAGCAATATTCGGGTGAAATCCATTGTTGGACGTTTTCTCGAGCATTCCCGCATCGTCTGTTTCGGCAATGGGTTCGGTCTGCCATCAAAAAGGGCGCGGGTGTTCATTTCCTCGGCCGACTGGATGGGCCGAAATCTGAACCGCCGCGTCGAGACCCTCGTCGAAATCGAAAACCAGACCGTCAAGGCACAGATCGTCAGTCAGGTCATGGCCGCCAACATGGCCGATGTTGCGCAGAGTTGGGTCATGGCACCCGATGGCAGCTTTACCCGTACGCCCGTCCCCGAAGGAGCATTTGCCTTCAACTGCCATCGCTTCTTCATGGAATACCCGTCGCTCTCTGGTCGCGGTTCGGCAGGCGCATCGGATGTGCCTAAATTGACCCATACGGATGATTGACCCGCGCGCGCCCGTGTCGCATAGAGGGGGCGCGTAAGACTGGGACGGATATGGACGGCACCAACGATCCAACAGAACCCGACGGCGGCCCATTCGGCCGTCCCCTGTTCGATAGCCCCACCGCGCGCGCGCTCAGCCGCGTGGGTGTGGTTGATGTGGGCTCGAACTCCGTGCGCCTTGTGGTCTTTGACGGCGCTGCGCGCAGCCCCGCATACTTTTACAACGAAAAAATCATGTGCGGCCTCGGTGCGGGCATGTCCGAAAGTGGCCGACTGAATCCGACCGGTCGCAAACGCGCTCTGGAGGCGCTGAAGCGGTTTCAAATGTTGGCCGACGGCATGGACACCGGCCCGCTTGTGGCCGTCGCCACGGCCGCCGTGCGCGAGGCCAGCGATAGTGCAGAGTTCTGCGCCGAGGTTGAACGCGAAACCGGTCTCAAGCTCTGGGTCATCGACGGCCGAGAAGAAGCGCGCCTATCGGCGCAAGGCGTTCTCTTGGGTTGGCCGGGGTCTTATGGGCTTGTCTGTGACATTGGCGGTTCATCAATGGAACTGGCCGAGATCAATGGCGGCAAGGTCGGCGCGCGGGTGTCCTCGCCACTTGGTCCGCTGAAACTTCGCGATCTCAAGGGCGGCAAGAAGGCGCGCAAGACCTATATCCGTCAAACCTTGACTGCCATGCGCGACGAACTTGGTGAACAAAAGAACCGCCTCTTTCTGGTCGGCGGCTCTTGGCGGGCGATCGCCCGAATTGACATGGCGCGGCGCAATTATCCGCTACATGTCCTTCACGAATACCGCATGAGCCCCGCCGATGTACGCGCGACGATCAAGTACATCGAAAAGCAGGATGCCGAAACACTCCGGCTGCAATCAGGCGTGTCGATGGCCCGGATAGACCTTGTCCCGCAAGCGGTCGAGGTTCTGGGCGAGTTGATCAAAACCTTCAAACCACGAGACATCGCCGTGTCCAGCTATGGCATCCGCGAAGGCCTGCTTTATGAGCAGATGCCTCAAATGCTGCGCGACCGTGATCCATTGATAGAGGCCTGCCGTTTTGCCGAGCAGAAGGATGCGCGTCTGCCCGGATTTGGCAAAGTCATCTACCATTTCATTCTTCCGCTCTTCAAATCCGCCAAGCCAGAGCGCCGCCGCCTGATGCGAGCTGCATGCCTCTTGCATGACGTCAGTTGGCGCGCACATCCGGATTACCGCGCCGAAGTCTGTTTCGACAATGCCACCCGCGCCAATCTGGGCGGCCTCAAACATTCAGAGCGGGTCTATCTGGGCCTCGCCCTGTTGCACCGCTATTCAAACAAGCGCGAGAACAGTCGATTTGCCGATCTTGACGGGCTGATTTCGGACAAGGACCGCCACGAGGCAGAGGTTCTCGGCAAGGCCATGCGCTTTACCGCAATGCTCTGGCTCAAGCGCAATGCCCATTTGGGCGAATTGCGCTGGTTTCCTCAGAAAAAGGTGCTTGAACTGCGCCTCTCGGCAGAGGCCGCCCCGCTCTTTGGCGAGGTGGCTCAGTCGCGCTTTGCGTCGTTGGCCGCAGCATTATCAGCCCGCGTCGTGATCAAGACCCCGTAGTGACAGGGAACTTGAGCAGACCAAACCAGCTTAGAGTTCGATTTCACCTTCTGGCAGAGGGGCATCTTTTATCTCTTGCGGAGTCTTGCGGCGCAGGATGATGTCCCCATTGGGTAGAACCTCGGGGGCATGATAGGCGCTCAAATCGCCGACCTCGTCCATCAGGTCGCGCAGCGCTGGCCCCATTTCCTCGACAAACTGACGCAAGGCGGGCTCCATCTCTTGCGCCCTGTCGCGCAGCCCCTCAAGAGCGGGCCCCATCTCTCGCTGGAGACCCTCGAAAAACAGCCGCGCGCCTTCTTCAATCAGAGAGCGCCCCTCATCTTCAGCCTCTTGAGCGGCCAGAGGGGCCGCGCTGAGCGCTGCAATCAGAAAGACAGTGCGGATCAGGCGAAATGGTTTCATTCCACTCATATAGGCAGGTCTGATGAGGATTTTAAGATCAAAGCTCAAGATCCAGTGTGACGGGAAAATGGTCTGATGCCGCCAGAAGCGCCTCGCGGAGATCGCGATTGTCCCAGCACCCCGGATCGTCGAACGGATGCCAGATCCGCCAGACAGGTCGGCGCGCCATCAGATCCGGTGAGATCAGGATATAATCCAGCAGGGCCTGCATGTAGCGCTTTTTATCGCGGATGTAGAACCGTGCTGTGGTGTGAATAGCCCCGATCCGCTGGGTTAATGCTCCATGTGCATGCGGATCAAAGAGTGTCAGAGCGGTCTCCTGCCCTTCGCCCGTGATAATCTCGAGGGATGAGCGGCCAAACAGATGCTCGTATTCATCAAGTCCGGGCCCGTCATTCAGATCCCCCAGCACGATCAACGCATCCCCCACCTCCAGATGCGCCGCGATCCTCTGTCGTAACCACACCGCCTGCGCCAATTGCTTTCGTCGATTGGCAATAGCGATGCGCAGGGTCTCGTCGCGGCCTTTGGCCCCATGCGGCGCCTTGGATTTTAGATGCGCGCCGATCAAGCGCAGCACCCGGCCCGCCTTGGTGGTCAGCTCCACCTCGAGCGGCGGTTTGGAAAACTGCACCCGGTCAGCGTGGTCGTCGATATCGAGATCTATTCGGAATATACCGTCAAATCGCGGCACCCCGACCCCGCCGGGCATTGGGTCGCCCTGCGGATCATGACGCGCGGTCAGGACATCCGGATCGTAGAGCAGCGCCAATTCCTGTTGCGTGTCATTGGCAAAGCCGATCACCGCCCGACGTGCTCTCAAGCCAATCAGCAAAGCGAAATTCTCAAGTGCCGTCACGGTGCTGCGCCGCCCGTTTTGATCCGGGGCCTCAACCACAAGAACAGCATCAGCATCAAGAGCGGAAAAGACAATTCCAAGGGCAGTCAGTTGATCCCCGCGAGTCACCTTGTAGCGCGCCGACCATTCGGCATCGTCCAAGGGACGCCCTAAATCATCAAAGAGCGCATTGAACCATTCGACGTTATAGGTGGCGATCCGCACTGACACGCGCCTCGCTGATTTCGTCCCACGCGCGATTGATATCGACCAGACGTCGCTCGGCGAGCTTGATCGCTTCGGGTGGCACACCACGCGCCTGCATCCTATCGGGATGTGTCTCGCGCACCAACTGACGCCAGATCTTGCGCACCTCGTCGATCGGCGTATCCACAGTGACGCCGAGCACAGACCAAGGATCGGGTGCGGCATTGGGCACAAACCGCGATCTCAGCGCCCGAAAAGACTGCGGCTTTAGCTCGAAAATCTCTGCCACGCGCTCCAGAAAGGTGTCCTCATTCGGATGATACACCCCATCCGCCATCGCGATGTGAAACAACCCCTCCATCAGGTCACAGAGCGTGCCCGGCTGACCGTCGAACATCCGCGCAATGCGTCGAGCATACTCCTCAAACCCTGCCACATCTTGCCGCGCTAGGTTGAATACGCGGGCGGCATTGGCTTCTTCGGCCTCGGCAATCTGGAAGACTTCGCGAAACGCCGTCACCTCTTCACGCGTCACCAGACCATCCGCCTTAGCCATTTTCGCCGAGAGCGCGATAACTGCTATGGTAAAGGCAACACTGCGCTCGGGTGGGCTACGCAGACGGTCGAAAACGGCGCTGAGCCCCTCGCCGCTGGCGAGGGCCGACAAGGCTTCGGAGATACGCACCCAGATCGACATGCCAAATACCTTAGACCCAATCAAGAGCACTGTCAGTGCAAACCGTCACAAGGTTTTCTGTAGTAGCACCAAATCCAACCAGCGCCCGAATTTTCGCCCGACTTCGGGCATTCGCGCCACCTCAGAGTAGCCGATGGCGCGATGAAAGGCGATGGCCGCCGCATTTTCGCCACTCACACCCGCAACGAGCACATGCAGGTCAGCCGCGCGTGCCACATCTTCCAGGCGCGTCATCAATGCCCGACCCAACCCGCGTCCCCGTGCGGCTTGGGCTAAAATCACCGTATGCTCCGCTGTACGGGCATAGCCCGGACCCGAGCGAAACCCGCCGTAGCTGGCAAACCCGAGAACCACGCCCTGTTCTTCAATCACCTGAAAGGCTAAACCACGTGCGGCCATATCTCCAGCGAGGGAGTCCGCCGTCTTTTCCACTGTCGTGAAGGTAACAGATGTTTCTCGGATGAGCGGATTCCAGAACGCGAGGATCGGCCCGATATCACGCTGTTCCGCTTTTCTGACGATCATTGCAGCACTCTTAGACCATGCGGCGTGGCAATCTCTGCACACAACCCCGCATTCCCCGTTTCAAAAACCACTCTGTTGTCGCCGAGTTCGGGTCCAAGCACCGCTTGCAACGTCTTGGCATTTGGATGCGAGACGATCAACCGCGAGAGCCGCGCCCCGGATGGCGTCAATCGCGTCGCAGGATGCGCCGAGCCGTGCCACTCGATCAGTGCCGGGAACAGATTGTCCATTGGTAAAATTCCAGTCTGCGGCACTGCCATCCGCCACTTCAGATCGCCGCGCGACAGCGCCACTGGCTGTCCGGCCTGCGGATGCCGGATCAGCGCCGCCTCCAGATCGTTCACCGCACAAATCCAGTTGTGCAGACATGGTGGACCGGAAACACGATCCAGATCGAACCAGCGGGGACATCCCGGCGCAGGGGCCTCTGGATCAATCGCAATCACTTCAAGATAAAGGCCATCTGCCAACCCCAAGAGCATGTTGTGCGTGCCAAAATGGGCATGCTTGCCACCGGGTTGAAGACGCAATCCAAGCGCGTCCTCGACATGCGCGCGCCCCGCCTCAAGGCTCTCTGCTGCCACTGCCAGATGATCAAGCCGCAGAACCACGCCGCCCATGGTCAAAGACGCGCCAGAACTTGGGCCATGAAATCCTCACCGCGCTTTTCGAAGTTGTCGTATTGGTCGAAACTTGCCGCCGCCGGGGCCAATAGTACCACATCACCGGATTCCGCATCGCTCATTGCACTGGCCACGGCCTTCGCCATGGTGGTGCAGACTTCTGACTCAACCGTCCCAAGAGCACGCGCGAATCCTGCTGCCTCACGCCCAATCACATAGGCCTTTCGTACATGCGCCAGCCCCGGTGCCAAGCCAGCGAGGCCGCCGTCCTTTTCCAACCCACCACAAATCCAGCGGATATTCTCGAACGCCTGCAAAGCCTTGAGTGCGCTATCGACATTCGTTGCCTTGCTGTCGTTGACAAAAATGATGCCATCTTTCTCCGCCACCCGCTGACTGCGATGCGGCAAACCCGCATAACTGTGCAGCCCTGCCTCAATCACGCGCGGGGCCAGCCCAAGGGTCCGGCATGCGGCATAGGCGGCGCAGGCGTTCTGATGATTGTGCGATCCGGGCAAGCCCTTCACGCCGCGCAGATCAATAGACCCCACCTGCCGCCCATGACGGTATTCGCTAAGAAATCCCTTGCGGGCAAAGACAGACCAGCCAGAACCCGTGAGTTTATGGTCAACGGAAATCCGGATCACCCGATCATCATTCGGCCCTTCCGCCATCTGCCCGGCAAGATACTGGCCCTCGGGCTCATCCACGCCGATCACGGCCCGGTCCGGTCCGCCTTCGGCAAAGAGCCTGCGCTTGGCCGCGAAATAGCCGCCAAGACCCGCGTGCCGATCTAGGTGATCTGGTGAGAAATTGGTGAACACCGCCACATCAGGCGTCAAGGCCCGCGCCAGATCAGTTTGGTAGCTGCTGAGTTCCAGAACAACGACACCCCCATCTTCAGGCGGGTCGATATCCAGCACGCCACGCCCGATATTACCGGCGAGTTGGGCCGTTCGCCCTGCCTCGACAAGTACATGGTGAATGAGTGCCGATGTCGTGGATTTGCCATTGCTGCCTGTGACGGCGATCACCTTGGGCGTCACGTCAAACCCGTCCCAGTCGTCAGTTGCCAGAGATCGGAAAAACAGACCGATGTCATTGTCCACTGGCACACCTGCCGCCTGCGCCGCCACGATCACCCGATTGGGTGCCGGATAGAGATGGGGAATGCCGGGGCTGACAATCAAGGACGCCACCCTGTCCAACGCGCCCGCCCTCGACAGATCAACGATGGCAAACCCCTCAGCCTCAGCAGCCACGCGCGCGGTCTCGGTGTCGTCCCATGCGAGCACCTCTGCACCGCCTGCACGCAATGCCCGTGCTGCCGAAAGGCCCGTGCGCCCCAACCCAAGCACCGCGACCTTTGCCTCGGAATATCCTATGACCGGTATCATCCTGCCCCCATTCAGCCCAATCTGGCCAGCCTGTGCGTATTTGCGCCGGGACTGGGTCAAGATGCAAGCGTCAGAGCCTAGTCTGGTTCAACCTCCTAGACGTGGAAGACACCTTAGAAAGTTCCCACCGCGCAAAGCATCTGGCATCTCCAAGAAATTGGGATAGTGGGAGCGTCAAAACGCGGCTCGCTTGTTCTGTAGCCAAACAGCAATAACGGAGTTTTGTAATATATAATCTGATTTAGAGATCGCGCCTGAAAAAGCGGCGCTCACAGCGCCACCAGTGCAAACCGCCTTGACCCCGAGAAGGGAACTCGAAGCTCTTTGCCAGCCACCTCTTTTGGATGCTCGCGCACCCTAAATATCCATGCCAACCAACGGAATTTCGGATCTATCTGAGCTGACGCCAATCAGGGTGCTCTGTTTCAGACACTGGCACGCGTCACGGCAATCTCCGCTTCTGCTGCGATCACCAGATCATCCAGCCCTTTTCCACCAGTCGCAACATAGGAATGTAGCTGCTCCAGCATGCGCGGCTCCCAATAATCCGTCAAATGCGCGGCGACACGCGTGGAGCGGTCGCTGCCGGGTTGGGTTTTGAAGAATGTGGCGATCTGGTTGGCCATATGGACCATCTTCTCAGGCGACATGAGGAACCTCGGTGTTGATACGATGGGGGTGGGAATAGAGATCAAAGCCGCCGCCACGCGCAAAGGCGGCGATAGAAAGGCCCGAGGTTTCCGCCAGCCGTAGCGCATGGGCGGTGGGCGCGGAAACTGCAATCAGAATGCTGCAGCCTGCCATCGCGCATTTCTGCACCAGTTCGACCGAGAGACGGCTGGTCATCACGATAGCCCCTTCCGACGGGTCGATACCAGCACGCCAGAGCGCGCCGATGAGTTTGTCGAGCGCATTGTGACGCCCCACATCCTCACGCGCCAGGACCAGCCCCTCGCCCGGACGGATGAATCCGGCCGCGTGGGTGGCGCGGGTGAGATCATGCAGCGGTTGATGCGCGCTGAGCGCCTCGGTGGCGTGGGCAACCTCATACTGCGAGAAAATCGGACCGTGCTGTCTCACGCGGGGCACCGGCCGGATCGCCTGTTCCAGACTGTCGATACCGCAAAGTCCACAGCCCACTGGCCCGGCCATGAAGCGTCGCCGAGTCGCGAGCGCCTCTTGCCGGTCGCCGCGCAGCCAGAACCGCGCCTCAATCCCGTGATCATGCGCGGCGATTTCAAACGACTCAATTTCCAAAGGATCGGTCACAATCCCCTCGGTCACGGCGAAGCCATGGGCGAAATCGGCGATATCGTCAGGAGTCGCCATCATCACCGCCTGCGTCGTGCCGTCAAAGACAAAGGCTACCGGGACCTCTTCGGGCAGGGCGCGGGTGACGCGGCGCGCCCCCTCGATCTGCACCGAGAGGCCCGGCCGGCTCTGGGTGGGAGAAAAGCCCATCGCCATCACTCTGCCGCGGGCAGGATGCGCCGCGCTTGGGCGGCCTGCGCGGTATAATTTTCTTGCCAGTCGGTCGGTCCGTTCGAGAGGCTGATCTGCACCGCTGTCACCTTGTATTCCGGGCAATTCGTCGCCCAATCGGAATAGTCGGTGGTGATCACATTGGCCTGAGTGTCCGGGTGGTGGAAGGTGGTGTAGACGACGCCGGGGCTGACCCGATCCGTGAGCTTGGCGCGCAGCGTCGTTTCACCCGCACGGCTGGCCAGCCGCACCCAATCGCCCTCTTTCAGCCCGCGTACCTCTGCATCATGCGGGTGGATTTCCAGCAAATCCTCTTCATGCCAGATGACATTGTCGGTGCGCCGCGTCTGTGCGCCAACGTTATACTGGCTGAGAATGCGCCCCGTGGTCAGCAGAAGCGGGAAGCGCGGGCCGGTTTTTTCATCCGTTGCCACGTATTCGGTGACAATGAACCGCCCCTTGCCGCGCATGAACCCGTCGACATGCATGAGGGGCGTGCCCTCGGGATGCGCCTCGTTGCAGGGCCATTGCACGCTGCCTTTTTCCTCCAGCAGCGCGTAATCCACACCGGCGAAAGACGGCGTCGTTGCCGCGATCTCTTCCATGATCCGGGCCGGGTGGCTGTAGTGCCAGCCTGCCCCCATGGCATTGGCGAGCATCTGGGTGATCTCCCAGTCGGCATAGCCGTTGAGGGGCGGGATCACCTTGCGCACGCGGTTGATGCGGCGTTCGGCATTGGTAAACGTCCCGTCCTTTTCGAGGAAGGTCGAACCGGGCAGGAAGACGTGCGCGTAATTGGCAGTTTCGTTGAGAAAGAGGTCGTGCACGATGACGCATTCCATCGCCGCCAGACCCGCCGCCACATGCTTGGTGTCAGGGTCCGATTGCAAGATGTCTTCGCCCTGACAATAGAGCCCCTTGAAGGTGCCATCCACCGCCGCATCGAGCATGTTGGGGATGCGCAGGCCGGGTTCCGCGTCGATCTGAACGCCCCATGCCTCTTCAAAGACCTTGCGGACCTCGGGGCCTTTGACGTGGCGATAGCCGGGCAGTTCGTGCGGGAAAGAGCCCATGTCGCAGGCGCCCTGCACGTTGTTTTGGCCGCGCAGCGGGTTCACGCCGACGCCGGGCCGCCCCATGTTGCCAGTCAGCATGGCGAGATTGGCGATGCCCATGACGGTGGTGGAGCCTTGGGAATGTTCGGTCACGCCAAGGCCATAATAGATCGACCCGTTGCCGCCGGTGGCAAAGAGGCGGGCGGCTTTGCGGAGTTCTGCCGGATCGACGCCGGTGAGCATAGCCGTTGCTTCGGGAGAGTGGCGCGGATTGCTGATGAAGTCGGCGTAATGCTGGAATTCGTCCCAATCGCAGCGCTCGCGGATGAAGTCCTCATTCATCAGCCTTTCGGTCACGATCACATGCGCAAGGGCGCTGACCACGGCGACATTGGTGCCGGGGCGTAGCGGCAGGTGATGCGACGCCGCGACATGCGCCGATTTCACCAGATCAATCCGCCGCGGATCGACCACGATCAACTTGGCGCCTTCGCGCAGCCGCTTTTTCAGCCGCGAGGCAAAGACCGGGTGTCCATCCGTGGGGTTCGCACCGATCACCACCACCACATCGGTGTGCTCAACGGAATCGAAATCCTGCGTGCCCGCAGAGGTGCCAAAGGTCTGACCCAAACCATAGCCGGTGGGCGAATGACAAACGCGCGCGCAGGTATCGGTGTTGTTGTTGCAAAAGACTGCGCGCGCCAGTTTCTGCACCAGATAGGTTTCTTCGTTGGTGCAGCGGCTTGAGGTAATCACGCCGATAGATTTCTTGCCATATTTCTCCTGAAGTCCGCGCATCCGGGTGGCGGCGAAACTCAGCGCCTCGTCCCACTCGACCTCGCGCCAGGGATCGGTGATCTGATCGCGGATCATCGGCTTGAGGATGCGGTCCTGGTGATGGGCATAGCCATAGGCAAAACGGCCCTTGACGCAGGAATGCCCGCGATTGGCCTTGCCGTGCTTGTAGGGGGTCATGCGCACCAACGTGTCGCCATTCATCTCGGCCTTGAAGGAGCAGCCGACGCCGCAATAGGCGCAGGTGGTGATGACCGAGCGGTCGGGCGTGCCCAACTCGATGATGGATTTCTCCTGAAGCGTCGCGGTCGGGCAGGCCTGCACGCAGGCACCGCAGCTCACGCAATCGGAGGCGAGGAAGTCGTCACCCGCATTGCCCGCCGACACCCGGCTGTCAAAGCCACGGCCCTTAATGGTCAGTGCAAAGGTGCCCTGCACCTCTTCGCAGGCGCGAACGCAGCGGTTGCAGACGATGCATTTGCTGGGATCATAGCTGAAATAGGGGTTGCTGTCGTCCTTGGGCAGCCATTCCGGGTTCGTTTCGCCGCTCGTGTTGCGGGCTTCGAAATGGTTGACCATGCCGCCATTTTCCGGGGCTTCATAGCGCACGTCGCGCAGACCGACCGCGCCGGCCATATCCTGCAATTCGCAATCGCCGTTGGCCGAACAGGTCAGGCAATCAAGCGGATGATCGGAGATGTAAAGCTCCATCACCCCTTTGCGGATCTTGCGCACTTTGCTTGAGCCGGTATGGACCACCATGCCGGGGGTTACAGGCGTGGTGCAGGAGGCAGGCGTGCCGCGCCGCCCCTCGATTTCCACGACGCAGAGGCGGCAGGAGCCGAAGGCCTCGAGGTTGTCAGAGGCGCAGAGCTTGGGGATCTGGATGCCAGCCTCGGCCGCCGCGCGCAGCACGGACGTGCCTTCGGGCACGGTGACGGCCATGCCGTCGATTTCCAAAGTCACCGGTGCGCCCTGCTTGGCGGGCGTGCCCATGTCGCGGTCGTTGGGAATGATGAAATCTTTCATTCGGCGGCCTCCTTTTGGGTGGCGAAATCATTTGGGAAATGCGTGAGGGCAGACATCACCGGCAAGGGAGTGAACCCCCCAAGTGCACAGAGCGAGCCATCTTTCATGGTCTCGCAGAGGTCCGTCAAAAGCGGGATGGCCGAACCGTCACCGGCAGCGATCCGGTCGATGGTCTCAACACCTCGAACCGCACCAATCCGGCAGGGCGTGCATTTGCCACAGCTTTCCACAGCGCAGAATTCCATCGCGAAGCGGGCCATTTGCAGCATGTCCGCAGCGTCATCAAACACCACGAGACCGGCATGCCCAAGCAGCCCGCCCCTGGCGTCGAGTTCCTCATAACCGAGAGCGGCGTCGAAATTATCGACGGGGATATAGGACCCGAGGGGTCCGCCCACCTGCACCGCCTTGACCGGGCGACCAGAGGCCGTGCCGCCGCCCAGATCATTCACCACCTCGTCCAAGGTGATGCCAAAGGCGGTCTCAAACAAACCTCCCCGCGCCACGTTACCTGCAATCTGAAGGGTCACGGTGCCGCGCGAGCGCCCAAGACCGAAATCGGCATAGTGTTGCGCGCCTTTCTCAAAAATCACCGGCACCGTGGCGAGGCTGATCACGTTGTTCACCACCGTGGGTCGCCCAAGAAATCCTTCGAGCGCCGGAAGGGGTGGTTTGGCACGGACGACGCCGCGCTTGCCTTCGAGCGAATTCAGAAGCGAGGTTTCCTCGCCGCAGACATAGGCGCCGGCGCCCACACGGATTTCCATGTCAAACGCCCGGCCAGAGCTCAGCACATCCGCGCCCAATACACCTGCCGCGCGCGCGATTTCGACTGCGCGGCGCATCACACGGATTGCATCGGGGTATTCCGAGCGCAGATAAACATACCCGCGTGTCGCGCCGACACCGAGGCCCGCAATCGTCATTCCCTCAATCAGGGTAAAGGGGTCTCCCTCCATGATCATCCGGTCGGCGAAGGTGCCGCTGTCGCCCTCATCGGCATTGCAGACGATGTATTTCTGCGGCGCCTGCGCCTCGAACACGGTCTTCCATTTGATGCCGGTCGGGAATCCTGCGCCTCCACGCCCGCGAAGGCCCGATTGGGTAACTTCTGCAACGATCCCGGCGCCGTCCATTTCAATGGCGCGACGCAGGCCCACAAGCCCACCATGCGCCTCGTAATCCGCGATGTTAAGAGGGTCAACGACGCCGACGCGGGCGAAGGTGAGGCGCGTCTGCCGCTTCATCCAGTCCAGATACTCAACTGGGCCTAGCGCCTTGGCGCTGCTGCCATCGAGAATGCCCGCAACATCGCCCACTGTCGCCGGACCGTAACCGTGACGTATCCCGTTGATCTCGACCTCGACCAGCGGTTCCAGCCAGATCATGCCGCGCGTACCGGTGCGGATGATATGTGCCTCCGGTGCAACGGCGAGAATGGCGGCGACCACCTCTTCAGCGCCAAGCGCCTTGGCGGCGCTGTCCATGGGGACGTAAATCTTCATGCGCCCGCCTCCGCCAAGAGGGTATCCATCCGGGCGGCATCCACCCGGCCCACCACGCGGTCATCCAGCATCGCCGCAGGCGCGCAGGCGCACAGGCCAAGGCAATACACCGGCTCGACCGTGACCGCGCCATTCGCGGTGGTGCCATGCCAATCAAGGCCCAGCTTGGTCAGTGTCGCATCGGCAAGCGCCGTGCCTCCGACAGCCTGACATGCCTCGGCCCGACAGATCTTCAGAACATGCCGTCCGGCAGGATTGGCACGGAAATCGTGGTAAAAGCTGATGACGCCATGCAGCTCTGCTCGGCTTATGTTGAGCGCTTCGGCAATGGGTCGATGCGCTGCCTCGGGGATGTGACCGAAGGCGTCTTGCATGGCGTGCAGGATTGGCAGGAGTGGCCCTTCAAGATGCAGATGCTCTGTCAGGATAGCTTGAATATCATCCGGGGCGGGTGTTGTCATGGCTTGCCTCTCGCAGTTGCGCGATCAGTCAATCAGCTCAAGCCATGAACAATCAATATCAATATACGGTCAATCAATAGGCAAATTCTATCAAGCATTGACCCCTAATCGACGCGCCTCGCGCAGGAGGCTTTCCAATACCGGTGTGTGCGGTTCGCGGTATGGGGCGACCAAACCGACAGAATGGGCAGGTTCGGGACCTGAGAGTGGGATGAGTTTCAAAGGTTTGCCATGGGCGTGAAACCGGGCGGCATCTTCGGGGAGTACCGTCATCCATCCGCCGGTTTCTACGGTCGCCATCAGGACCACGGTAGAGTTCGATTCAATCCAGGCTTCTGGCGTCACATCGACGGCAGCAAAGTTGCGGTTGATGATCCTGCGGTTCTGCATATCTGGGGTCAGCAGGCAAAGTTGTTCGCCCGCCAGTTCTTCCCAGCAGACAGCGTCGCGCGTGGCAAAGCGCGCATTCTCCGCGCAAACCAGCATATAGCGTTCCTCATAAAGTGGCTCTGTGCTGACCCGGCCCATCGGCTCGTTGTCCAGATAGGAAATACCGGCGTCGATATCGAGATTGTCCAGCATGCTCAGGATCTCGACCGAGGTGCGCGACAGAATGGTAAAGCGTACCTTGGGGTGTTTGGCGTTGAACCTATGACAGAGCCGCGCCGCCCATGTCAGCGCCGTCGGGATTGCCGCGATACGCAGTTGACCAGACAAGCCATGTCGTTTGGCGCGCATTTCTTCACGCAATTGCCGGGCGTCGCCGACGATTCGCCGTGCCCAAACCAGCGTCGCCTGCCCCTCTGGAGTGAGGCCGCCGTAGCGTGAGCCGCGAAAAATGAGCTGCACACCCAACTGTTCCTCAAGCTGCTTGATCCCCGCCGAGAGCGACGGTTGTGTGATCCCGATGCTGACCGCCGCACGGCCAAAATGGCCCTCTTTCGCGACAGCAATGAACATCTCCAGCTTATCCAGCATGATAGACCAGTCCTATTAGGTATCGGAGATCTGATAACAAATAGAAATCATGCCGGTAAATCAACCCCGGATTTTCAAGCTAGATACCTCTGCGGCGACCGATTTGGGGCAATCGGCCTTCAGGCCTCCAGCTCAGCATCCCAATATAGAAAATCGAGCCAGCTGTCATGCAGATGGTTCGGAGGAAATTTCCGCCCTTGATTACGCAACTGCTCCGCTTCCGGCATACGGGGTGGTTTGCGCAGGCTCAGACCGGATTGGCGTAGGCTTTTCGACCCTTTGCGCAAATTGCAGGGACTACAGGCCGCGACAACATTCTCCCAGCTTGTGACCCCACCCGAGGCGCGCGGCACAACATGATCAAACGTCAGATCCCCCCTGCCACCGCAATACTGACACATGAATTCGTCCCGCAAGAATAAATTAAAGCGCGTGAAGGCCACGCGCTTTTGGGGTTTCACGTAATCTTTGAGGACGATGACGGAAGGGATGCGTATGGTTGTGCTCGGGCTTCTGACCCACTGGTCGTATTCTGCTACAATATCAACCCGGTCAGACCATGCTGCTTTGATTGCTTCCTGCCATGTCCAGAGCGACAGTGGATAATATGACAGCGGGCGGTAATCGGCATTCAACACAAGCGCCGGGTAATGCCGCAACGCTGCGGGTTCTCTTACAAATTCTGTCCTGAAATCGCCGTCCATCTGACTGACTATCCTCTCACCCCGGTCGTTAGGGGTCTAGGTGCCAGAGCGGGCACCTGACCCCGTCCTGAATCCACTATATATCGCGATTGCAACCTGACAAGTCCGATATGTAGCGCTCGATGAACGGATTTCTAAAGGGACAAAGTAACTGTCCCATGACAACCTGGTCACGCTGCCTCTTCTTCCTCTTCACGCGCTTGCCGTTGCCAGAGTGCCGCGTACCGTCCCTGCCGCGCCAGAAGATCGGAATGTGTTCCCTGCTCAACCACAACACCTTGATCCAAAACGACAATTTTATCTGCGTTGGCCACAGTGGACAATCTGTGCGCAATCATGATGACCGTGCGCCCCTCTGCCGCAAGCGCCAAGGCGCCCTGGATATCCCGCTCTGTTTGGGTGTCGAGTGCACTGGTCGCCTCGTCCAGGAGCAGGATCGGTGGATTCTTGAGCAAAGTGCGCGCAATACCGACGCGCTGCTTTTCGCCGCCCGAAAGTTTCAGGCCTCTCTCGCCCACCTGCGTGGCATAGCCTTCAGGTAAACTGGCAATGAAATCATGGATTTGAGCCGCGCGCGCTGCGTCCTCTATCTCTGACTGCGTGGCACCGGCGCGCCCGTAGCCAATATTATAGCCGATTGTATCGTTGAAAAGCACCGTATCTTGCGGAACAACGCCTATCGCCGCATGCAGGCTTTCTTGGGTCACGTCACGCACATCTCGACCGTCGATCAGCACACGCCCCGCCTGAACATCGTAGAAGCGAAAGAGCAAGCGCCCAATCGTCGACTTGCCCGAGCCCGAAGGACCCACAACTGCGACCGTCTGCCCGGCTGGCACATCAAGCGTCACACCTCTGAGAATGGGCCGATTTGCGTCATATCCAAAATCAATGCCTTCCAATCGAACAGACGCCACCTTCACTTTTAGAACATCTGCGTCAGACTTATCCTTTACATCTGGATTCTGCTCTAACAAATCGAACATTTCAGCCATATCAACCAGAGCCTGACGTATTTCACGATAGACCGTCCCCAAGAAGTTGAGTGGCATCGTGATTTGCACCATATAGGCATTGACCATGACGAAATCGCCAACGGTCATCTGTCCGGATTGCACGCCGATTGCCGCCATCACCATCACGATGACCAACCCGCCCGTGATGATCAGGGATTGACCAAAGTTGAGGAAGGCCAGTGAATAGGAGGTCTGGAGCGCAGCCTGCTCATACCCGGCCATGGCTGCATCATATCGGCTCGCCTCGCGCCCCTCTGCTCCGAAATACTTGACCGTTTCAAAATTGAGCAGACTGTCGATCGCCTTTTGATTGGCGTCGGTATCCTGATCGTTCATCTCTTTGCGCAGACGCACCCGCCACTCGGTTACCTTGAAGGTAAAGGCGATATAGGTTCCGATCACTGCCACGACCACGACCAGATACCAGATGTCAAAAACGACCGCGAGAACCACGCCGATCAGCAACAGTTCCAACGCCAATGGACCAATCGAAAACAGGAGAAACCGCAGCAGAAACTCCACCCCCTTGACCCCGCGCTCAATAATCCGGCTGAGACCACCGGTCTTGCGGGTGATGTGGTAACGCATTGACATCGCGTGAATATGTTGAAAAGTTTGCAGTGCAAGCGCGCGCAGGGCACGCTGTGCAACGCGCGCGAAAATCACGTCACGGAGTTGTTGAAAACCAACTGTCATCAGCCGCGCCATGCCATAGGCAACGGTTAGACCAACGGCACCTGCACCCAGCATCCAAGCTGCGGATTGTCCCTCGCCCGCCAGCATATCGACCGCTGCTTTGTAGAAAAATGGTGTGCCGACACCAATCAGTTTCGCGACCAAAAGGGCGATCAGCGCAAAAACAACGCGGCGTTTAACCCAAGGCTGATCTGCGGGCCAGAGATAGGGGGCGACGCGCCTGACCGTGCGCCAGCCATTGGCGGGCGTGTCTGAGGTGGTAATGCTGGCGTGACGCATGAGCTAGCCTTTTCAATCACTTGTCTCAGAGATAGCTCTGAGCCACAAGGATTGCCAGTCTGCTCTAGCGTGGCAGTGTAAAGACCTGCCCCGGATAGATCAGGTCCGGATCGCGAATGCGGTCGCGGTTGGCCTCATAGACCCGGACATAGAGCAGACCCTCACCATAAGTCTCTCGCGAAATTGCCCAGAGGGTAGAGCCGGGTTGCACCGTGACCGCGCGGATGGAACTGATATCTGCGGTTTGAGCCTCGGCCAAGACGCGTTGATCCTCGCGCTTGAATGGGGTTTCAACTCTCGACGTGACAGCTCCCTCAGCGTCGACCTCGTCGACACGCAGGGTGTAGACGCCCGTATCAACCTCTGGCAACGCCGTGGTCCATTCGCCATCGGGCGTGACCTGCGACGTGGTGACGGGATCATTGTCGAGGTAAATTCGAACAAATCCAGTACCTTGGGCACGCCCAGACAGCTCGACCTCGCCATCGGACGAATAGGTGATCGCGTCCAGAGCAACGTTCGCCATTACATCGGGGGACGCATTCGAGGATGGTGTCTGCAAGACCCGCACGCCGGTTTCGTCGGTCAGGAGAACGGTTTGCGGGCTGTCGGTCTCGCTCAGTTGCGCGGAGGATGTTGCGTCGGCAGCGACAGGTTGCGGCTCGGGCATTGGCGCGACGGAGGGGTTGGCAGAGATGTCCGGCGCAACCTCGGGAGTGGGCGCGATGATGATCTCGTCTTGCGAGGCGATTTCCTGGCCAGAAGGGTCAGAGCGCATCTTCAGTGACAGAACACGCGGCGAGGAGCTTGCGGGGAGATCGAGGAACTGGACGAATTTCCCTGCATTATCAGAGAGTACAAAGCCCATGTTCACGTCGTCCAGCATAATCGAGACATTCCATCCCGGCTCTGCCTGACCGGCGATGATCATCTGACCGTTGGGTTCCAGACGAAAAGTGTCGATCGCCGGTGGCGCGGGCATCGGTGGGGTTGCAAGGGAGTCGGGCGCGGTCGCGATCGGGGCTTGCGCGGTTTCAACGCTGGGGATCGGTAAGGGCCCAGGGTCTGGCTGTGCGCGGAAATAAAGTGCCGCAATCAGCGCGCCTAGAACGGTCAGCCCGCCAAGACCCATCGCCGATCCAGAACCTAAACCGCCGAAATTGCTCATCTTTCTTACATCCCCATGCCCCGACATTATGTCAGGTTGCTCAAGAATAGCAACAAGGCTATCACGGGTCAAAACAACCCTGCATCAGCCCGGAGTGATTTCATGTCAGCGCGTTCCGTCTGTGTCTTTTGCGGCGCACGTGCCGGGAATAACCCAAGATATATGGAGGATGCATCCGGCACAGGCCAGATGTTGGCCGAAAACGGCTGGCGGCTGGTTTATGGTGCGGGGGATGTAGGCTTGATGGGGGCCACGGCGCGGGCGGCGCAGGCGGCGGGCGGGGAAACCTTTGGCGTCATTCCTGCACATCTGGTGGCTTGGGAAGTGGGCAAACGGGACCTGACACAATATGTTGTGACCGAGACCATGCATGAACGCAAGAAGGTGATGTATATGAACTCGGACGCCATCGTGGTTCTACCCGGTGGCGCGGGATCGCTGGATGAGTTTTTCGAAGTGCTGACATGGCGGCAGCTTGGGCTGCATCAGAAACCTATTTTTCTTTTGAATACAGAAGATTACTGGACACCTCTCACGCAACTTCTGGAGCATGTCGTGACCCAAGGGTTTGCCGAGGACAACGTGAAATCCTTTGTGCAAGCCATTGATACGGTTCAGGATTTGAGGATCGCCCTGCGAGCCGCCCTGTCCTGACGCAGGCTCGCGGTGGTGTAAATCGCCAAGGCGGTCCAGATCATGCCAAAGGCGATGGCATGCCAGAAGCTGAAGACTTCACGAAATAATACTGTTGCAACAAGGAATTGCAGGCTGGGGTTCAGGTATTGCACCAGTCCCACGGTGGCCAGTGTGATGCGTTTTGTCGCGTAACTGAACATGATCAGCGGTGTGGCGGTCAGGATACCGGAGAAGGCGAGGAGCAGGCTGTCGTGCCAATTGGTGCCAAAGGCACCGTGCCCGTCTGAGTGAAACCACCACAAAACCCCCAAGGCGATGGGCGACAAGAGCATGACTTCGGCTGTGACCGAGACCACGGGTCCGATGGAAAGTCCTTTTTTTACAAGACCGTAGAGACCAAAGCTGGAAGCCAGAACAAGGGCGATCCAAGGCGGGACACCCAAGCCGATGGTGAGGGTGATGACCGCCGTCGCGGCCAAGGCTACGGCAAAAAGTTGAGCCTTTCCAAGGCGTTCGCGAAAGGCGATGGCACCCAAGAGCACCGCCACCAGGGGGAAAATGTAATAGCCAAGCGACGCTTCAACCGCCTTACCGATCTGGATAGAGGTGATGAACACGAACCAGTTGGTCGAGATCATCAGCGCCGCAAAACCGATCAGGAACACCGAGCGCCGCGCGCCAAGTGCTTGGCCGAGAACGGAAATTCTCCCTTGTATCAAAAGGACGAGCGAGAAAAAGATGCATGACCAAAGGGTTCGGTGGGCCAGAATTTCGATGGGGGGAATGTGATCGAGCAGCTTGTAATAGATGCCTGAGAGTCCCCAGACCGTGCAGGTGGCGACCATCGCAAGGATGCCTTTGGTCGCGTCGCGCATGTGCCTGATGCCTCCTGAAAACCGTCCCCGGAGTGCTGCCGCATGCGGCGCGGAGGGGCAAGGTGAAAATGTACAGCATGTACGGAATGTACGCGGTTTTCGTACACAGGTTCAGCCGACTGCGGATAGGCCATGAAAAAGCCCCATCGGCGGCTGCCGACGGGGCTGAAAACCTGACACGCTCCGCTTGGATCACATCCGCGAGGCGACGTTTTCCCAGTTGACCAGATTGTCGAGGAAGTTGGTCAGATAGGCCGGGCGCTTGTTCCGGAAGTCGATGTAGTAGGAGTGCTCCCACACGTCGCAGCCCAGAAGCGCTGTCTGGCCAAAGCAGAGCGGGTTGACGCCATTCTCGGTCTTGGTGACCTTGAGGCTGCCGTCCTTGTCCTTGACGAGCCAGGCCCAACCAGAACCGAACTGACCGGCGCCAGCGGCGGAGAACGCCTCTTTGAATTTGTCGACCGAACCAAAGCTCTCGGTGATCGCCTTTTCCAAGGCTCCGGGCATGCCGGTCTTGGTCGGGCTCATCATTTCCCAGAACTGGTTGTGGTTCCAGAGCTGGCTGATGTTGTTGAAGATGCCCGATTGCGCCACAGCGGATTTGTCGTAGGTTCCGGTGATGATCTCTTCCAGCGACTTGCCATCCCATTCGGTGCCGGCAATCAGCTTGTTGCCGTTGTCGACATAGGCCTTGTGGTGGAGGTCGTGGTGATATTCGAGCGTTTCGGCGGACATGCCATGCGCGGCGAGCGCGTCATGGGCATAGGGAAGGTCGGGAAGTTCAAAAGCCATTTGGGCCCCCTTGTTCGTTTGCAGTCATATCGGATGCCCCCTACATGGTGGCCGGATTGCGCAAAGGTCAACCCCGCGGTCAGAGTTTTTCAGTCAGGATTGGCGGATCAGGCGTAAAGACCGACCTCGCCACCGGGCTGGGCAGAGGCCTTGAGGAGCTCAAAGGCATAGTCTGCAACCGACCGGAAGCAGATGAGGTGGAAGGTGCCGGTCTCGTCGAGCCAGAAGGCGGCAGGAACCTGCGCCATGCGGGTGCGGCGGAACATGCCGGGGATGAATACCTCGGGCGAGAGATCGACCGGGCAGACCTTGGCCAGAACCTCGCGCGTGCCCTTGCCGGAGATACGCAGAAAGGTGCGGGCGTCCGAAACATTGACGGCGAGAAAATGCTGACCCTTGAGCGCCTTTTCGACGGCGGCAAGCCGCGCGCCCACTTCGGCATAGGGGCACAGGAGCAGGAGTTCGTCGGGCGACATCCAGAGGGCGGCGGTGCCCTGCCCCATCAGCGCCTGACGCTGAGCGGGCACGTCAAGGCCGGTGGCGGATTTGACCGCCGCCTTGACCCCTGCGCTGGCGAGATCACCGCGCATGGTGATCATGCCGGTCAGACCCTGATCCGCGATGGTGGCAAAGCCTTGATAGTTGGCCCCGTTGAGGGCGGTCACGGCGTTAGACATTCTGTTTCTCCCCGTCCTTGTCGAAGAAAATCGGATCGACGATCTTGGCCTTTATGATGCCGCCATCGACCTTTGGGAAATCGAGCACATCGCCCATTCGATCAGGGCCGTTGTGAACCAGACCCATGGCAATCCCGCGTCCGAGGGTGGGCGAGTAATAGGTCGAGGTCACGCGGCCTTGGGTCTTGCGCTGGCCGTTGGCATTGTGGCCGGGCGCGGTGGCATAGGCGCCATCGGGCAGGACCGAGCCATCGAGCGTTTCCAGACCCACGAGTTTCCAGCGGTTGGGATCGGCCATATGCGAGCGTTCCTGCGCGCGTTTGCCAAGGTAGTCATCTTTTTTCTTGGAAATCGCCCAGCCCATGTTGAGGTCTTGGGGGATCACCGTGCCGTCGGTTTCATCACCGATCATGATGAAGCCCTTTTCGGCGCGCATGACGTGCAGGCCTTCGGTGCCGTAGGGCGTCACGCCATGCTCTGCCCCGGCGTCCAACAGCGCATCCCAGAGGGCGCGACCATGGCTGGCGGGGACGGCGATTTCATAGCTCAACTCGCCCGAGAAGGAGATGCGATAGGCGCGCACCGGCATATCGGCCAGTGTGAGATCGGCCCAGCCCATGAAAGGCAGCGCGTCATTGCTGAGGTCATCGGTGGTCAGTTTCGCGAGGGTCTCGCGGGCTTTGGGGCCGACAACGGCGATTTGCGCATATTGCTCGGTCACGTTGGCGGTATAGACCTTCCAGTCCCACCACTCGCATTGCAGCCAATCCTCCATATGCCCGTGGATCGATTCCGCGCCGCCGGTGGTCGTGTGGCAGAGGAACGTATCCTCGTCGATACGCGCCACGACGCCGTCATCCATGAGGAAGCCGTTTTCGTTGCACATGAGGCCATAGCGGCATTTGCCGGGTTTCAGGCTGCTCATGACATTGGTGTAGAGCATGTCGAGGAATTTGCCCGCGTCCGGCCCCTTGACGATGATCTTGCCGAGCGTTGAGGCATCAAGCAGGCTTAGGCGGGACCGCGTCTGGTTGATCTCGCGGGTCACGGCGTCGCGGTGGGTTTCCTCGCCCTTGGGGAAGCAATAGGGGCGGCGCCATTGGCCGACGGGTTCGAAATGAGCGCCATTGGCCTCGTGCCAGCCGTGGATCGGGGTTTTGCGGATCGGCTGGAAAATCTCGTCCCGCGCTGACCCGGCGATGGCCGATAGGGAAATCGGCGTATAGGGCGGGCGGAAGGTGGTGGTGCCGGTCTGCGGGATCGGTTGGCCAAGGGCATCCGAGAGAATCGCCAAGCCATTGATATTGCTGAGCTTGCCCTGATCTGTGGCCATGCCGAGCGTGGTGTAACGCTTGGCGTGTTCGACGCTCTCGTAGCCTTCGCGGGCGGCCAACTGGACGTCGGAGACCTTTACATCGTTCTGGTAATCGAGCCAGGATTTCATCCGCAGCTTGATATTCGCGCCTTGCGGCATGAGCCAGACCGCCTCAAGCGCCGCCTCGTCGGTGGCACTGGCTGTGGGGGCCTTGGTCGATTTGGGCGTGTGGCCCATAGCCTTGGCCGCCGTTTTACCTGCGGTGTCGGCGTCTGTGAGCGTGGCCGCCAGATCGAGATAGCCATTGGCCGATCCCGCGACGACCACAAACGCCTCTCCTTTCGCGCCGCGCGGGGGATTGGCGGGGTCGGGGCGGAAATGCGCCTGTGCGTTGTCCCAGAGGAGTTTGCCGCCGCAATGGGACCAGAGGTGAACCACCGGCGACCAGCCGCCGGACATGGCGACCGCATCGCATTTGATCTCTTCCAGCACAGCGCCTTCGCCGGCTTGGGCGCAGATGGCCACGCCGGTGACGCGCTTGCCACCTTTGACCTTTGCGATGCCCTTGCCATTCTCAACCCGGATGCCAAGCGCGCGGGCCTCTGCCGCCAGAGCGCCGCCGCCCTGCTGGCGGGCGTCGAGGATGGCGGGGATTTCGAGGCCGAATTTCTTGAGCGTGATGGCAGTGCGGTAGGCGTCATCGTTATTGGTGACAACGACGGTGCGGTCGCCGATGGAGACACCATAATTGACCGCATAGTCGCGGATGGCAGAGGCCAGCATGACGCCGGGAATGTCATTGCCTGCGAAGCTGAGCGGGCGCTCAATGGCACCGGTGGCGGTGATGATTTGCCCCGCGCGGATACGCCAGAGACGGTGGCGCGGCGCATTGGTGCCGGGGGTGTGATCGCTCACCCGCTCGTAACCCAAGAGATAGCCGTGGTCATAGACCCCTGCCCCCATAGAGCGCAAACGCAGGGTGACATTGGGCATGTCGCGGAGTTTGGCGAGGGTGGCGGTGATCCAATCCTCGGCGGGTTGGCCGTCAATCTCGCCGCCGTCTACAGGCGCGCGGCCGCCCCAATGGGCGGTTTGCTCCATCAAGAGCACCTTTGCCCCGGCCTCTGCCGCAGCAAGCGCCGCTTGCAGACCCGCCACGCCGCCGCCGATCACGGCCACGTCGCAGAAGAAATAGAAATGCTCGTAGCGGTCGGGGTCGCCGGGGTTGCTGGCGCGGCCCAAGCCCGCTGATTGGCGGATGAACGGCTCGTAGATGTGTTTCCAAAAGGGGCGCGGGTGGATGAACATCTTGTAATAGAAGCCCGCAGGCAGGAAGCGCGCGAGATGGGTGTTGACCGCGCCAATGTCGAAATCGAGGTTCGGCCAGTGGTTCTGGGAGGTGCAGGTCAGACCGTCGAACAGCTCGGTCGTGGTGACGCGCTGGTTGGGTTCCATGCGCGGCCCCTCGCCCAGATGGACGAGCGCGTTCGGCTCTTCCGCGCCAGAGGCCACGATACCGCGCGGGCGGTGGTATTTGAACGAGCGCCCGACCAGCATCTGGTCATTGGCCAGAAGCGCGGAGGCGAGCGTGTCGCCGGCATGGCCCTTGAGGCGCTTGCCGTTGAAGGTGAAGTGAAGGGCGCGGCCCTTGTCGAGGAGGCGGCCACCCTTGGCCAGACGCGTGCTCATGTCTTAAACCCTCGTGCCCGGTGCGGGCGTGGTGTTGTGAGTATTTTTAGAAAGGTGAATGGTCATGCGAAGTCGCGCCATGTCCAGCCGGGACGTTTGGCGGTGATCGCATCGCGGATGTGCTGGGGCGGCTCATAGGTCTGGGCGGGATAGGTGCCGTAGACCTCGAGCGTCACGGTATCGCGGGCCATGATGAACCACTTGCCGCAGCCGTTGTTATGCCGCCAGCGTTCGAAATGTGCGCCTTTGGGGTTTTCCTTGGCGAACATATAGGTGTGGAAGTCATCATCGGCAGAGCCGGGGCCGAAACGCTTGAGATGCGCCTCGCCGCCCTGGTGGAATTCGGTCTCTTCGCCCGTGACGCCGCAGCAGGGGCAGGTGAGGATCAGCATGGGTCAAGTCCTCCTTAGTGGGCGACGCCAGCGGCGACGGATTCATCAATAAATCGGCCCTGATAGAAGCGGTCGAGGCCGAATTCGTCGCAGAGCGGGGAGTGGCCCTTGGCCATCAGTTCGGCAAAGCCCCAGCCGGAGCCGGGAATGGCCTTGAAGCCGCCGGTGCCCCAGCCGCAGTTGATGAAGATGCCATCGACGGGGGTTTTGCTGAGGATCGGCGAGCGGTCGCCGGTGACGTCGACGATGCCGCCCCATTGGCGCAGCATCTTGAGGCGGGCGACCATCGGGAAGGTCTCGATCAGGGCGCGGACGGTTTCTTCGACATGGTGGAAGGAGCCGCGTTGCGTGTAGTTGTTATAGCCGTCGGTGCCGCCGCCGATGACCATCTCGCCCTTGTCGGATTGCGACATGTAGCCATGCACGGTGTTGGCCATGACGACGCAATCCATGCAGGGTTTGATCGGCTCGGAGACCAGCGCCTGAAGGGCGACGGATTCGATGGGCAGGCGGAAGCCGGCCATGTCGGCGAGGTGGCCGGAGTGGCCCGCGACGACAATCCCGAGTTTGTCGCAGCCGATGTCGCCACGATTGGTGGTGACGCCCGTCACGCGGCCATTCTCGCGGGAAATGCCGGTGACTTCGCATTTTTGCAGGATGTGCATGCCCATGGCGGAACAGGCGCGGGCATAGCCCCATGCGACCGCATCGTGCCGCGCCGTGCCGCCGCGCGCCTGATAGAGGCCGCCCAAGACGGGATAGCGCGGGCCGTCGAGATTGATGATCGGGACAATCTCCTTGACGCGGGCGGGCGAGATGAATTCGGTCGAGACCCCTTGCAGGGCGTTGGCATGCGCCGTGCGCTGATAGCCGCGCACTTCGTGTTCGGTCTGGGCCAGCATGATCAGGCCACGGGGTGAGAACATGATGTTGTAGTTGAGATCCTGTGAGAGGGTCTCATACAGCGAGCGCGATTTCTCGTAGATCGCGGCGGAGGGGTCTTGCAGGTAGTTGGAGCGGATGATGGTGGTGTTGCGGCCCGTGTTGCCGCCACCGAGCCAGCCCTTTTCCAGCACCGCGACATTGGTGATGCCGAAATTCTTGCCCAGATAATAGGCCGTGGCCAAGCCATGACCGCCTGCGCCGACGATGATGACATCGTATTTCTTTTTCGGCTCGGGCGAGGCCCAGGCCCGCTCCCATCCCATGTGGTGGCGGAGCGCCTCTCGGGCGACGGCAAAGGCGGAATAGTGTTTCATGCGCGCTCTCTGGAGTTGGCTGGATTCGGGCTTGGATGCGAGTGATACCGTAATGCGTCAGGTGGCCGGTTGAAAGGATACTCCGGGCGGCGGAAACGGTATCAATAGCGACATTGCGACATCGGGGCGCGGGCTGGGCGCGGGGATGTGACCGCTTGGGCCTTTTTTCCGGGCGCGCGGACGGTTACATGAGGACAACACAGAAGGAAAAGACATGGGTTTCTGGATCATCGTTGCGGCATTGGCGATCGGCGTGGGGGCTGTTCTGGGCCTCGTCCTGCTGCGCGGGCGCGTCGGCGAAGCGCCGCCTGCGGCCTATGATTTGCAGGTTTACCGGGATCAGTTGAAGGAAATCGAACGTGACACCGCGCGCGGTGTGATTGCGCCTGAGGATGCCGAGCGGCTGCGCTCGGAGATTTCGCGCAAGGTGTTGGCGGCGGATGCGCAATTGCGTCAGGGTGGCGAGAGCGGCGGGCAGCCGCGCGGCGCAGGGATGGTGATGGCCGGGGTGATCGTGGCGGTGATCGCGGGCGGTGGTGTGGTGATCTATGACCGGGTCGGCGCGCCGGGCTATGAGGATTTGCCGATGGCGGCGCGGATCGCCGCCTCGGATGCGGCGCGGGCGACGCGGCTGGATCAGGCGGCGGCGGAAGAGCGGTTTGGCCCCGGTGAGGGCGGCGTACCCGAGGGCACGAACGAAGACTATCTCAAACTGATCGAGCAGTTGCGCAAGACCGTGGCAGAGCGACCCGAGGACCAACAGGGGCTGCGCTTTCTGGTGCGCAGCGAGGCCGCGCTTGGGAATATGGTCGCCGCGCGCACGGCGCAGCAGCGATTGATTGCCGTCAAGGGTGCGACAGCCACGGCGGCCGATCATGCGATGCTGGCGGATCTGATGATCAACGCAAGCGGCGGCTATGTCTCGTCCGAGGCTGAACAGGTGCTGCGTGCCGCGCTGGAGAAGGACGGGCGCGAACCGTCCGCACGGTTCTATCTTGGGCTTTACATGATGCAGGTGGACCGGCCCGATGCGGCGTTCCGGCTGTGGGAGGCGCTGCTCGATGAGAGCACGCCGGAGGCCCCTTGGGTGCCCGCAATCCGGGCGCAGATCGAGGACTTGGCAGCGCGCGCCGGGGTGCGCTATACGCTGCCGCCCGAGGCGGGTGCGCCGGGGCCGACTGCGGCGGATATCGCCGCCGCCCAAGACATGGACCCCGAGGCACAGCAAGAGATGATCCGGGGCATGGTCGCGGGATTGGCGGAGCGATTGGCCAACGAAGGCGGCACCGAACAGGATTGGGCGCGGCTGATCAGTGCGTACGGCGTGCTGGGTGAGCAAGACAAGGCGCAAGAGATCTGGGCCGAGGCGCAGGCGGTCTTTGCCGATGAGCCGGAGCGGTTGGCGTTGGTGCGGGCAGCGGCGAACGCTGCGGGTGTGGCGGAATGATCTTTGAGGAGATTGCGGGTTTTGCCGGGGCATTGCCGCGCGGCCGTGCGATCATGGGGCTCGATCTTGGGACCAAGACGATTGGCGTGGCGCTGTCGGATCGGCTCTGGTCGGTGGCGAGCCCGCATGAAACCGTCAAGCGGGTGAAGTTCACGGAGGATGCCGCGCGCTTGTTCGACATCATGACGGGGCGCGACGTGGGCGGGATCATTCTTGGCCTGCCGCGGAACATGGACGGGAGTGAAGGGCCGCGCGCCCAATCCACCCGCGCCTTTGCCCGCAATCTGTCACGTTTGACGGACGCGCCCATCGGCTATTGGGACGAGCGTTTGTCGACGGTGGCGGCCGAAAGAGCGCTTCTCGAGGCGGATGCGACACGAAAGCGTCGCATGCAGGTGATCGACAACATCGCGGCGGCCTATATCCTGCAAGGGGTGTTGGACCGGATGAGCCATATGAGGGCTGAGCATGACAGATGAGAGCCCATGGGTGCGAAACGAGGTTGAGAGCCCCTGCGTCAAGATCTGTGTGGTGCATCCCGAGGCGCGGGTCTGTACGGGATGTCTGCGCTCGATCGACGAAATCACCCGATGGACCAAGATGTCACCTGACGAGCGGCGCGAGATCATGGAGGCCCTGCCCGACCGCGCCGGATTGCTGCGCAAGCGTCGGGGCGGGCGCGCGGGGCGTGTGGGCCGGGCCTGATCCGTCCAGTCTCAGACAGATCCGCCTGAGCCATGCCACCCGCGCAGAGCGGGGTTGCATACTGTGGTATGGAAAATTGCTGCAACGCAGTATATTTATGCTGCATACGCGGCATATTCATTCGGCAACCTCAGGAGAGTTCAGCCATGGCTTATTCGTCCCACAGCACTGTTTCGGCACCGGCTCTCGGGAATTTCGCCCGTCTCGCGCTTGCGCCGCTGCGATTGATCGACGGGTTTTTCCAGTCCGTGGTTGCTGCAAACCGCTTTGCCCATGATGTTGAAATCCTGTCGATGGCAAGCGATGCCAAGCTGACCAAACTGGGTCTGAAGCGCGAAACATTGGTTGCTGATCTGGCAGAGCGTTCGGATTTTTTCCGCGCCGCCTGATCGCTACCCACGAGTTATGGATTAGAAAACGCCCCGGAAATCTCTGGGGCGTTTTTGTTTCGAAGATAATTTCGGGACCAAGCCTCGGAGAGGTGCCGCCCGGCGCGCGCTAATGCGTCCAGACCTGACGGCGGCTGGTGGCGAAGTTGTCGCCATAGCCACCGGGGCGGATATTGGGTTTGCGGGCGTGCGGTTCCTGAACCACGGCGTCGATGCCTTGATCCTTGGCATATTGCAGCGCCGCTTCCTTGGATTCGAACCGCAATCTGACCTGCGCCTGCGTATCCGCGTTCGAGGTCCAGCCCATCAGCGGATCAACCTCACGCGCCGTCTCGGACACGAATTCCAGCACCCAATGCCGCGTCTTGGCGGTGCCGGATTGCATGGCGTTTCGGGCCGGTTTGTAGATGCGTGCGGGCATGTGGCTCTCCGTGATTGATCGCTACGGTCTTATCCCAAATCGGGCCGGGCGCGGCAAGAGGCGAATAGCCGCGCTCAGGCGGCCTCGCCATCGGTGAATTGCAGGCGCGCGAGGCGGGCATAGAGACCGTTTTCAGCCACCAGACTGTCATGCGTGCCCTGCGCCACGATCCGGCCCTGATCCATGACCACAATGCGATCGGCCTTTTTCACTGTCGCCAACCGATGCGCCACGATGATCGTGGTCCGCGTGCGGGCCATCGTCTCGACCGCGCGTTGCACGGCACGCTCGCTTTCGGCATCGAGCGCGCTTGTGGCCTCGTCCAAGAGCAGCACCGCCGCGTCGCGCAGGATGGCGCGGGCGATGGCGATCCGTTGCTTTTGTCCACCCGAGAGCATCACACCGCGCTCGCCCACATAGGTGTCATACCCCTCGGGCAAGGCCGAGATGAAATCATGCGCGGCCGCCGCGCGCGCTGCGGCCTCAATCTCGGCATCGGTGGCGTCGAGCCGTCCGAAACGGATGTTCTCGCGCGCCGACGCGGCAAAGATCACCGGGTCTTGAGGCACCAGTGCCAGATCTCGGCGGAACTCGTGCCGTGCCATATCGGCCAAGGGCACGCCATCCAGCGTGATGCGCCCGGCATCCGGGTCATAGAATCGCTGGATCAGCTGAATAACGCTGGTCTTGCCCGCGCCCGAGGGGCCGACAAGGGCCACGGTCTCGCCGGGGCGGATGGTCAGGCTCACATGATCCAGGGCCGCGATGCCGGGCCGCGACGGATAGGTGAATTGCACATCCTCAAAGGCAATCTCGCCCCGCACCGGGCGCGGCACAGCCACAGGGCGGGCAGGATCGCGCACCGGGTCTTCGGCTTGCAGCAACTCGACCAGACGCTCTGTCGCTCCGGCCGCGCGCTGCAACTCGCCCCAGATCTCCGAGAGTGCTGCCACCGCGCCTGCGACCATCACCGCATAGATCACGAATTGCACGAGACTGCCCGCGGTCATTTCGCCGGCGCGCACATCGCGTGCGCCGATCCAGAGCACACCGACAATGCCGGTGAAGACGAGAAAGATCACGATCACCGTCATCAAGGCACGGGTGTTCACACGGCGGCGCGCCGCGTCATGGCTGCGCTCCGTCACATCGGCAAAGCGCGCGCGGGTCTCACCTTCATGGGTAAAGGCCTGCACGGTCTGCACCGACAGGAGCGCCTCAGAGGCATTGCCGGAGCTATTGGCGATCCAGTCCTGATTCTCGCGGCTGAGCACGCGCATCCGCCGTCCGAGGGTCAGAATGGGCACGATGACCAGCGGCACGATGAGCAGCACAAGGCCGGTCAGCTTGGCCGAGGTCAACAGCATCAGCCCCATGCCGCCCACAAGGATGAGCAGATTGCGCAGGGCGATGGAAATGGATGAGCCAATCACCGAGAGAATGAGCGTGGTGTCCGTGGTGATGCGGCTCAGCACCTCGCCGGTCATGAGTTTCTCGAAAAAGGCGGGGCTCATGCCAATCACCCGGTCGAACACGCCCTTGCGGATATCGGCGACGACACGTTCGCCCAACCGCGTGACCAGGAGATAGCGCAGGCCGGTGCCCACCGCCAAAAGCGCCGCGATGAGCAACGCCGCCCCGAAATACTGATCGAGGATGGCTCCGTTATCCGCATTGAAGTTGTCCACCACACGGCGCACCGCCAAGGGTAAAATCAGCGCGACGCTGGCCGTCACCACCAGGGCCAGTATGGCTGCGGCCAACAAGCGCCGGTAGGGACGCAGGAACGGCCACAATTCGGCCAGCGCGCCCACACGTTTCGATTTCTCGCGATCTAGCAGATCAGCGCCGTTTTCGGCTCTGCGCACCATAGGTCTTAATTCCTCACCATTTGGCAACGGTTCTTGGCGGGCGTTGACGCCCGGGTCAAGGGGACAGATCAGCCGCAGGGCGTATTCGCTGGGACGAGGATGGAGCGGGCGGCGGGAATCGAACCCGCGTCTCTTGCTTGGAAGGCAAGGGTCTTACCATTACACAACGCCCGCACTCGGGGCGTAACTAGTTGAGCCGCGCGCGAGGGTCAAGACCATCCAGGCATTGGTCTGCACTGCGCGCAGCCGCCCTCGCCCGCTTGATCCCACGTCGCAAAAGCGCCAGAGTGCGCTCAAGGCCGCATCAAGTCGGTTCCCATCCAGGACTGGCCAGACGGGCCGGATTTTCAGAGAGCAGACATATGGCCATTCCCGATACCCTCGCCGCCCGACTGATCGAAACAGTCAAGAGCCACGATCTGGGCGGCAAGTTTCTGATGCTGGGGCGGCAGCGATGGATCGGGTCGCGGCGCGGCGCGTCGTCGCGGGTGTTCACTCAGGTGATGGCGGACCATATGCCGGGCGTGAGCGAGGCCGATCTCATCCCCGAGGGCGAGACCTATTCGGAAGGATTCTTTGGGAAACTGGGGTTTGAGTCGGTCGACTCGATGGATTTCTCGGATTTCGAGAAAGCGAGCATCATTCAGGATCTGAGTGCGGACCTGCCCAAGAAGCTGGAGCGCAAATTCGACGTGATTTATGACGGCGGCACGTGTGAGCATATCTTTGATCTGCCCACCGCCTATCGCAACATCCACAAGATGCTGAAACCCGGCGGCGTGCTGATCGGGCACAGCCCGTGCAACAATTGGGTCAACCATTCCTTTTACCAGATCAACCCCGAGATGGTGTATGGCTTCTGGGAGGCGACGCTGGGCTATGAGGTGCTCCATTGTGCGCTGCAACCGATCAAACCCGCCCATGCGCGCAAGGTGGTGACGACCACCAATCCCAATGTGACCGGCAAGCGCCCGCGCCTGTCGGGATCTCTGGCCGAGGGCGGGATCATCCTCGACTATGCGGTGCGCAAACCGAAACGCTCGACCAAATCGGCGGATAAGGTCTATCAATCCGATTATGTCAATCGCTGGACCGCGCCGGAGGCGGACGGCGAGGAGGACGCGGCCTGAGGCGTGAAAGCGTTTCGGATAGCGGTGGTCCTGCGCTAGTCTGGTCTTGGCTGACAGACAAAGGACACGCCCGATGACCGATACAAACGACCCGCTCCCTGACTTGCGTGATTTGCCGTTCGACATCGACCTGCGCCGCCTCAATCTGGGCGTTGGCTATGTGGCGCTTGGCCTGCCGGTGTCGCTTGGGCTGGCGTCGATCCTGACCAACACCTGCTTCAACGCCTCGATCAGCCATTATTATTTCAGCCGCATCGGGGGGGATATCCTCGTGGGCGCGCTCAGTTTTATCGGGCTCTTGCTGATGTTCTTTTACAGCTTTCGCGCGCCGGGGCGCGAGGGCTGCTTGGGCTGGCATTGGTATGACGTGGCGCTGCTCAAGCTCGCTGGGGTGGCTGCGGTTATCGTGGCCTTTGTGCCCACAACCGGGTCTGGCTGTGCCTATACCGGCGAGGTGGCGCGCGTGTTCCTGACCAATGCCAGCGGCTCAGAGGGGTTCCACCCGCCGGGCGGCACGGTCGACGGCACGATCAGCTATGATTTCTGGGCCAGTTTTGCCGCTATCGGCCCGGATGTGCCCACAGCCCTTCAAATGATGCATTTCGGGGCGGCGGGGGTGATGTTTCTCGTGTTGGGGTATTTCTCGACTTTTGTCTTTACCCGCGAGAATACGACCACCGCGCGGCTTGCTGGCAACCGCAAGGACCGACGCAATCGGTGGTATCGCATGCTTGGGCGGATCATCTTTGCCGTGGTGGGGGTGTTGGCGGTCAAGGCGGCGCTGCTCGAGATGATCCTACCGCTTGCTTTTGCGCAGAACATCGAAGCTTTGTGGGACAGCCTGCGCCTGACCTTCCTGTTTGAATCTCTCGGGCTTTGCGCCTTTGGCCTCAGTTGGATGATCAAGGGACGGTTCCTCACTGCCTTTGAGGATGCCGCCGCCCTGCCTCAGGCGCGTGCGGCGTAGAGCGCCACGGCGGCCGCGTTCGACACGTTGAGCGAGCCGAAATCGCTGGCGAACTCAATCCGCACCAGCGCATCGCAGACCTCGCGCGTGCGCTCTCGAAGGCCCGGCCCTTCGGCCCCAAGCACAAGGGCCACGGGCCGGTCGCGCCGCCCCTCCATGGCGGCCTCGATGGTCATCTCCGCCTCACCGGCCAGTCCCAGCACCAGATACCCCATCGCCTGCAACTCGATGATGGCGTCTGCCAGATTGCGCACCCGCAGATAGGGCTGCCGCTCCAGCGCGCCGCTGGCGGTCTTGGCGAGCGCCCCGGTCTCGGGGGCGGCGTGGTGGCGGGGGGCGATGACCGCCCGCGCGCCGAACACCTCTGCGGAGCGCAGGATCGCGCCCACGTTATGCGGGTCCGTCACCCGGTCCAGGAGCACCACACGGGGGGCTGTGCGTCCGTCGCCAAGACAGACCTCGCCCATCGGTCCCCAATCGAGCGGCTTGACCTCGAGCGCGGCCCCCTGATGCACGGAACCGGGATCAAGCGGCGCGTTGAATTTGCGCGGATCAACCTCTTCCGGGGTGATCCCGCTCGCGGCAATCGCCGCCTCCAGCTTGTCCGCGGCATTCTTTGTGACGATCAGGCGCAGCTTTTCACGGGATGGATTCTCCAGCGCGTCGCGCACCGCGTGCAGCCCAAAAAGCCACACGGTCTCAGAGGCCGACGCCCGTTTGGCCTGTTCCTTGTCGATCACCCAACGGGGTTTTTTCATGGCTATAAGGCCCCTCTTTTCCGGCCCGCGACAATGCGACGGGCAGGCATGGCTTGCAAGCGATTTTCCGGTTGACGCAGCATGCAGCCACTAGTAATCAGCCCCCCACGCCAGACGCGCAAGCGCTGGACAGTGGGCGACAGGCCGCAAGGTGTGGCAGGGGACTGTAACTCCCTCGCGGAGACGCACGCCAGGTTCGATTCCTGGGTCGCCCACCACTCTGACCCTCTCAAATTTCGACTGCATTTTCGGTTTTTTTGGCCGCTGGCATGTGCTTTGCGTTGACGCAGGCGGTTCGATCTCTAGTTTAAATTGCGTGGATGGCGCGATTGGCGCCCTGCATGCTTGATTGACGCAGTTGGGAGAGAGCCTTTCATGTGCCAGATTTGCAGCCATACCGATACCCCGCCCCACGCCGCCCTTGATTGCTGTCTCTGCGGAGCGCCGACGACACAGGCGGCCTTTGCCCGGATTGAGGCGGATCTCAACCGCCGCGAGATGCTGGGCGGGACGGCGGCACTCCTTGGTCTCTACGCGGGCTTTGGTCTTGCGCCACGTAAGGCGCGGGCGCAGACGCCCGGACGCCCGCTGTTGCTGAGCAATCTGCGTTATTTCGACGGTCACGGCCCCGCGTTGACCCAAGGACGCGACATTCTGATCGAGGGCGCGCGGATCACCGGCCTGCCTGCCGCTGGACAGGGACCAAGCGAGGCGGAGCGCATCGACTGTGGTGGACGGGCGGTCATTCCGGGCCTGATCGACGCGCATTGGCACAGCACGCTGGTCGGTGTGACCCAGCTTCAGGCGATGACAGCGGATATCGGTTTCGTGCACCTGATGGCAGGGCGCGAGGCGGACGCGACGCTTATGCGCGGATTTACCTCGGTGCGCGACACCGGCGGACCGGCCTTTGGCCTGAAACTGGCGATTGACCGAGGCGCGCTTAGCGGTCCGCGCATCCTTGCCTCTGGCGCGATGCTGTCGCAGACCTCGGGACATGGCGATTTTCGCATGATTTCGGAATTGCCCCGCGCCGACGGCGACCTGAGCTATACCGAGAAGGTTGGCGTGGTTGCGATCGCCGACGGGCGCACTGAGATCTTGCGCCGCACCCGCGAGCAACTGATGAAGGGCGCGAGCCAGATCAAGATCATGGCCGGGGGTGGTGTCACCTCGCTCTATGATCCGCTTGAGAGCCTGCAATATACCGAGGATGAAATGCGCGCTGCCGTCGAGGCCGCGTCGGATTGGGGCACCTATGTTTGCGCCCATGTCTATACGCCCAAGGGCATCCAGCGCGCCCTGCGCGCCGGGGTGAAATCCATTGAACACGGGCAATTGGCGGATCTCGAAACCGTGCGGATGATGCGCGATGCAGGCGCGTGGTGGTCAATCCAGCCGTTCTTGATGGATGAGGATGCCAATCCCCGCACTGATCCCGTGCAACGCGCCAAGCAGGAAGAGGTGTCCGCAGGCACAGAGCGGGCATTTGAGCTGGGCCGCGCCGAAGGGGTCAACATGGCCTTTGGCACCGACGTTCTGATGAACCCCGCAGGGGCCAGCAGTCAGGGGCGGCAACTGGCCAAGCTGAGCCGGTTCATGCCCCCGCTTGAGGCCTTGCGCATGGCGACGGGGGCGGCGGGCGAATTGCTGGCCCTGTCGGGGGACCGTGCGGGTTATGAGGGGCGGTTGGGCGTGATCGACGTGGGGGCCATGGCCGATCTTCTGGTTGTCGAGGGTGAGCCGGAAGCTGGGCTCGACTGGCTGGATACGCCCGAGCAAAGTCTTGCGATGATCGTCAAAGGCGGGTCCATCGTGAAAGACCGGCTCTGATGTGGGCGCGGGTTTTGGCCCTGCTCGCGATCCTGAGCCTTGCTGCGCCGGCGCGTGCGCAGGACTGGAGCGCCCAGATCACGCCCTACGCCTGGGGGACGGGTGTTGGTGGCACGATCATGCCACTTGCGGGCGGCCCGTCATTGCGGTTTGACGAGGGGCTGTCGGATGTTCTCGAAGATCTCGACGCGGCGTTGTTTCTCACGGGGTATGCCCGCTATCAGCAGTTCGTGGTGATGGGGGACATTTCGCATTCGGCCAGTTCGCGGAGCGGGATCGTGCCACTGCCAGCCCCTGCCCCCGGCCTGCCCGCGCAGGGCCGGATTGAGCAAACCTCACTGACACTCACCGCAGGCTACCGGGCACTGACGACGCCCGATGCGGCGGTCGATTTCATGGTCGGTTTGCGCCACTGGGAGGTCGAGGGGCGCGCGACGACGCCGGTGCCGGGCCTTGCCGCCGGGATCGACGTGAGCTTTACTGATCCGATCCTGGCCGCACGCACCAATATCCGCCTCTCGGACCGCTGGTCCTTTATCGGCTATGCCGATGTCGGCGGTTTTGGTGCGGGATCTGACATGACGTCCCAACTGGTGGGCACGCTCAACTGGCAGGCCAATGACCGGCTCTGGCTCTCGGCGGGTTACCGGCATCTTTATGTGGATTACAGCAAGAATGGCCGAAAATTCGACGCGACATTCTCTGGCCCGCTTGCCGGTTTGACCCTGCGCTTTTGATCCATGCGGCGCGCCGCCCTGCGATAACCGCTTTATCTGGACGGTGGAAAACCCCATAGTGGCGGCGGCAGTCAGGCAGGATCACGACAAGAATGACCCCCAAGACACAGGTTCCCAAGACAGAGGCGCCTCAGAGCTACAATATCCTGATCGTCGGTCAGGCCGGTCGTTTGCAATACGAGGCCATTCTCTTTGCCGCGTCGCTGCGGGCCACCTCGCCCGAGTTTCCGGGGCGTCTTTTTGTGGCGGAGCCGCAGCCGGGGCCGCTGTGGCGGGATGACCCGCGCATCAAGGACGAGGACAGTCGAGCGCTCTTGACCGATCTCGGCGCGGAATTCCTGGCTTTTGAGAGCCGTCATTTCGGCGCGGCCTATCCCTATGGAAACAAGATCGAGGCGCTGTTCGCCTTGCCCAAGGGGGAGCCCTTTGTGTTTTTCGACACTGATACGTTGATCTGTGGTGATCTTGCGTCGGTGCCGTTCGATTTCAGTCGCCCCACCGCGTCGCTGCGCCGTGAAGGCACATGGCCGCAGATCGAGCTCTATGGGCCAACCCATACCCAGATTTGGAAATCTCTCTACGACAAGTTTGGCATTGAGTTCGAAACCTCGCTCGATCATGGCCAGCCCGAGGGCTACTGGCAACGCTATCTTTATTTCAACGCCGGCTTCTTTTTCTACCAATGCCCGCATGTCTTTGGTCAACGGTTTCTCGATTACGCGCTCGGCATCCGCGATGACGCGCCGCGCGAGTTGATCTGCCAATCGCTCGATCCCTGGCTCGATCAGGTGGCGCTGCCCCTAGTGATCCATTCGCTTGGGGGTGGGCGCGACACGCTGCCGCCCGGCCTTTTGGATGGTGCGGTCAGTTGTCATTACCGGCTCTTGCCGCTGCTCTATGCGCGCGAGGCCGATCATGTGGTCAACGTCCTGCAAGACGTGACCGCCCCCAACAAGATCAAGCGCGTGCTCAAGGCTTACGATCCCGCCAAGCGGATGATCTATCAGGGGAGGGGATTGAAGGTGCGGGCGCTCTTTGACCAAGACGACCTGCCACGCCGCGAGCAGGTGATCCGCAACACGATCAAGCGGAACGGATTCTGGATGCGTTGAGGGGCAAGCAACCGACGCGGTCAGGCACCCCCCCTCAGTCCACGCGCGCGTTATTCTGCCGAATCGGCCGGGGTGGCGTTGAGCAGGCCATACCGCTCGGCGCCCAATTTATCGAAGAGGTCGATCTGCGTTTCGAGGTAATCAATATGCCCCTCCTCATCCGCGATCAATTCTTCAAAGAGGTTCTTTGACACGTAATCCGCCACGCTTTCGCAACGGCCGCGCGCCTCGATATAGAGCGTGCGCGCGTCGTGTTCGGCGGCCAGGTCGGCCTCGAGCGTCTCGCGCAAATTCTCTCCGATCCTGAGCGAGTCCAGCTTTTGCAGGTTTGGATGCCCGCCCAGAAAGATGATCCGCGCAATCAGCTTGTCGGCGTGTTGCATCTCTTCGATGCTTTCCTCGCGGGATTTGGCGGCAATGCGGCCATATCCCCAATCCTCCTGCAAGCGGTAGTGCAGCCAGTATTGGCTGACCGCTGTCAACTCACTCCTGAGTGCCTGATTGAGATAGTCGATGACCTTGGCGTCGCCTTTCATATGCGTCTCCCTGTGTGGTCGCGCGGCGAAGTCCGCGCAGGTGCATAGGTATGCTCAGGCTATCCGCTTGACGCATGGTGTCAATAAAGAGTGGCAGACATCCGCCACAATCAGCCCGCTTGCCCAAGGTGCGGTATACTTTGCCGGGGGTGATCAGCGTGTCCGGATCGGCCGCGCGCATCCAGTCGATGGCCCGGTGAATATCGGTATCGGTGATGGACATACAGTGACAGATCATCATGGCCAGTTCCCCTGTCTTAATGCCGGGTCGCGCTTGTTGGTTCCGGAATCCGCGCGGATTTCGCACAGAGGTCTGCCCTGTGCAAACACAATCCAAAGCGCGCCGCCGCCTCGGTCAGCGGCAGAATGCCACGCGCAGTGACAAGCACGCTTGCCATCATCAGGGCATCTTCGCGGTCGCCCAGCGCCGCCTCTTCGACAAACCGGGCAAAGGCGGCCTCATCCATACCGACACAGCCGCACTGCGGCGTGTGACAGCGCAACGGGCGGCGCAGAGTTGCCCCCAGCGCCTCGGTCAGATCATGCAGCGCCTCAAACGCCGCGAGCGCCATCGGTTCTGCCATCCGTTCGCACAGCAGGGCATGCGCGCGCAGTGCGCCGCCCGCGTTCCACGCCCGCAGCGAGGCCACCACCAGCCTGTTCAGGTGATGCATCTCAGAGATTTGGGCCACCGGCATCTCGCCGGTCAGGTCGCGCGCATGTTTCATTTGGTGAGAATCAGCTTGCCTGCGCGGGTGATGCGCAGCGTGTAAATCTGCCCGTCGAGCACGATCAAGGCCGTGTTGGCCCCATTCGTCAGCGCGCGGGCGTCGTGGCAGGTGGCCTCGGCCACCAGATCGGGGTCTGATTTGGTTTGTGCGCGGATCATGCAAGAGCCCCCGCCGAGAAAAAATTTACATGTGCCATGCCTTGCAGTCCTCTGTTGCAGGTTACGCCGGGCTCGCACCACGACGGGCTGGCTTGGCTCGTAATTTCTGACTTAATTAATAAGGTATGTCAATTCCGATTCTTTTGATCAGAAATGATAGGTGAAAATCTGCTGGTCCGAGGCCCGAGCCCCGCGCTATATGGATCACAGGGATGTATGGCGACATGGGGAGCGGTCAGGCCGGTGACGCTTTTGAAACTCAAGCAGATGCCGCTCCTCTTGTCGGCAGTCCCCAAATCGGAGATTCGCACGCAGTTCGCGGCGCTCTGTTTTCGCATGGTCGGGAACAAGCCCGAAATCCTGCTGATCACCAGCCGTGGCTCTGGTCGCTGGATCTTGCCCAAGGGCTGGCCTGCATCGGGCCGCACCCCGGCCGCCATGGCCCTGCGCGAAGCATGGGAAGAAGCGGGCGTGCAAGGGCGCGCCTACGACACCTGCCTCGGCCTTTATTCCTATGCCAAGACCATCGGACCTGATCGCGGCCTGCCCTGTGTGGCCCTTGTCTATCCGGTTCGTGTGAAATCGCAGACCGCGCATTTTCCCGAAGCCGGACAGCGCCGCGTGAAGTGGTTTCGCCCGAAAAAGGCCGCGGCGCGGGTAAGGGAACCCGAACTGGCAGAGATCATAAGAAGTTTCAATCCGCAACGGCTTGGGCTGTAAGATCAAAAGCATAGCTTGAATTTTCCGCGCAGCGGCGTAACTATCGACGGCACTGCAATGGATCAGGTTATGATTAAGTTCACCCTCAAATGCGCCGCAGATCATCAGTTCGACAGTTGGTTTCAATCCGCTGCCGCTTTTGAGAAACTGCAGGGCGCTGGCATGGTCAATTGTGCAATCTGCGGCATGTCCGACGTGCAGAAGGCGTTGATGGCGCCCAGCCTGCACAACACACCTGAGGCAGCGCCGAATTCTCCCAGCCCTGCCGAACAGGCGCTTGCCCTGCTCAAGCATCGAATCGAGACACAATCGGAATATGTCGGGCTCAACTTTGCCCGCGAGGCGCGTGACATGCACGACGGGCTGACGCCGGAGCGGAGCATCTACGGCGAAGCCAAGCCCGAAGAGACGCGCAAGCTGATCGAGGACGGGGTGCCCGTGGCCCCGCTGCCATTTATTCCGCGTCGCAAATCCAACTGATCTGAAAGGTCTGACATGCATATCCTCATCACAGGGGCCAATCGCGGTATCGGCCGCGCGCTCGCCGATCAGTACCGCAACCAAGGGCACAGCGTCATCGCCACCGCGCGCAGGCCCGCTGAAGGGGAAATCGCCCTCGACGTGACGGACCCTGCCTCTTGCGCGGCCCTTGGCGAGTGCCTCGCCGGTCAGCCGATTGACCTATTGATCTGCAATGCAGGCGTTTATGCCGACAAAGGTCAATCGTTGGAGACTGGCTATCCGGTCGGGATGTGGACCGAGACCTTTGCCACAAATGTCACCGGCATATTTTTGACCGTTCAGGCGCTATTGCCGCATCTGCGCGCGGGCCAATCGGCAAAGATCGCGATCATCTCAAGCCAGATGGCAAGCCACACCCGCGCGCCCGGCGGCAGTTACATTTACCGCGCCTCGAAAGCGGCGGCTCTGAATCTCGGGCGCAATCTGGCCAGTGACTTGCGCGGGGACGGGATTTCGGTGGGCATCTATCACCCCGGCTGGGTGCGCACCGACATGGGCGGTGACACTGCGGAGATTTCCGTGGACGAGGCCGCAACGGGCCTGGCGGAGCGTTTTGCCGCGCTGGATATCGCCTCGACGGGCTGCTTTCAGACATGGGACGGGCGCGACCATCCCTATTGAACGCAGAGGGTGGCGGCGGCACCCAAACCCCCTACGACACCTCCCCCCTTGCGCCGCGCCTTGCCCGCGCGTACACCCCGCGCGATAAATCGGCTCAGGACTGCATCCATGCCCGTTCTCGTGATGAAATTCGGCGGCACTTCGGTCGCCAATATCGACCGCATCCGCCGCGCCGCCAAGCGCGTGGGCCTTGAGGTGGCCAAGGGCTATGACGTCATCGTCATCGTCTCGGCCATGTCCGGCAAGACCAATGAAATGGTGGGTTGGGTCGGAGAGATTTCGCCGCTGTATGACGCGCGCGAATATGATGCCGTGGTCAGTTCGGGTGAGAATGTCACCGCTGGTCTGATGGCTCTGACGCTTCAGGAAATGGAAATCCCCGCGCGCAGCTGGCAAGGCTGGCAAGTGCCGCTCAAGACCAATTCCGCCCATAGCGCCGCCCGGATCGAAGAAATCCCGACCGACAACATCAATGGCCGCTTCGCCCAAGGCATGCGCGTGGCCGTGGTGGCGGGGTTTCAAGGGATCTCTCCTGAGGGCCGGATCACAACATTGGGGCGTGGCGGCTCTGACACCACCGCCGTGGCCTTTGCCGCCGCCTTTGACGCGGAGCGCTGCGATATCTACACAGATGTGGACGGGGTCTATACCACCGACCCGCGCATCACCTCAAAGGCGCGCAAGCTGGACAAGATCGCGTTTGAGGAAATGCTGGAACTGGCCTCGCTCGGGGCCAAGGTGCTGCAAACCCGTTCCGTGGAACTGGCGATGCGCTATAATGTGAAACTGCGGGTGCTCAGCAGTTTCGAGGAACCATCGGACGCGGCCGGCACGCTTGTATGCGCCGAGGAGGAAATCATGGAATCAAAGGTTGTCAGCGGTATTGCCTATTCCCGCGACGAGGCGAAAATGACCCTCATTTCGGTGGCTGACCGCCCCGGCATCGCCGCCGCCATCTTTGGCCCGCTGTCAGAGGCGGGTGTCAATGTCGACATGATCATCCAGAACATTGCAGAGGAGGGGCGCACCGACATGACCTTTTCCTGCCCGGTCGATCAGGTGATCCGCGCCGAAAAGGCGCTGCGCGATGCCAAAGAGCGCGGCGAGATCAATTATCACGACCTGATCGCTGATACGAATGTGGCCAAGGTCTCGGCTGTGGGCATTGGCATGCGCAGCCAATCGGGCGTTGCCGCCAAGATGTTCAAGACGCTGAGCGATGAAGGTGTGAACATCAAAGTCATTGCAACCTCCGAGATCAAGATTTCCGTGCTGATCGACCGAAAATACATGGAACTCGCGGTTCAGGCGCTGCATGATGCCTTCGAGTTAGACAAAGCGGCCTGACCCGGCCCCCACATCACCGGTCCCGGGTCTGGCCAATCCCTGAATCCGCCCCGGGGGACCGCCGCGCATGAGCGACCATTTCAAGACCGACAGCCGCCAGATGTTGGGCCGCTTGCGCGCCATCATGGCCGAGGATGCAGGCGGCCAGACCCGTCTTGACCAGATTACACGCCTGATCGCCGAGGAAATGCGGATCGAGGTCTGTTCGATCTACCTGTTTCGCGATGAGGACACGCTGGAACTTTGTGCCACAGAGGGTCTTAAACCCGAGGCCGTGCACCAGACCCGGATGCGCATGGGTGAAGGTCTGGTGGGCCGTGTGGCGCGCACCGGCGAGGTGATCAACACTGACAATGCCCCCGCAGAGCGCGGCTTTCGCTATATGCCGGAAACCGGGGAAGAGGCTTATTCATCCTTTCTCGGCGTCCCGATCCAGCGGCTTGGTGAAAAACTGGGCGTTCTCGTCGTGCAATCGAAACAGGCGCGACTGTTCTCGGATGAGGAAATCTATGCGGTCGAGGTGGTCGCCATGGTGTTGGCCGAAATGGCCGAGCTTGGCGCCTTCGTGGGTGAAGGGGCGGCCATGTCGGCCCGCCATCAGCAGGCCGTGCTCTTTCGTGGCACCAGCGCGCAAGAGGGCACCGCGCAGGGCCGTGTCTGGCTGCACGAACCGCGCGTGGTTGTGACCAACCCCATTGCCGATGATCCGGTGCGCGAGTTGGCGCGCCTCAACGAGGCGGTCGAGACGTTGCGCGTGGGCGTTGATCGTATGCTGACGTCTGCCAAGGGCGGCGACAAGGACCAGATGGAGGTGCTCGAGGCCTATCGCATGTTCGCCAATTCCAAGGGCTGGATGCGCCGGATGGAGGCCAATATCGACAGCGGCCTCTCGGCTGAGGCCGCCGTGGAAAAGGAACAATCCGCCGCCCGCGCCCGCATGACACAGGTCACGGATGCCTACCTGCGCGAGCGGCTGCATGATCTGGATGACCTGTCGAACCGCCTGTTGCGTATCCTCACCGGTCAGGGCCACGAGACTGGCGCGGATATGCCGCCCGATCCGATCCTCATCGCCCGCAGCATCGGCCCGGCGGAATTGCTGGACTATGGTCGCAGCCTCAAGGGGATCGTTCTGGAAGAGGGATCGGTCGGGTCGCATGCCGCCATTGTCGCGCGAGCCCTGGCGATTCCGCTGGTGATCCATGCCAATCGCATCACCACCGAGGCGTTGAACGGCGATCTGATCCTTGTCGATGGCGATCAGGGCATTGTGCATCTGCGCCCAGACGATACCGTGGTGTCGGCCTTTCGCGACAAGATGGCGATGCAGGCCGAGGCGCAGCAACGCTATGCCTCGATCCGGGACAAGCCCGCCGAGACGCTCTGTGGCCAGCATATCAAACTCAAGATGAATGCGGGGCTTATGGCGGATCTGCCGAGCCTTGCCGGATCCGGGGCCGAGGGGGTGGGGCTGTTTCGCACCGAGTTGCAGTTTCTCATTCGCAACCACATGCCCAAACGGGCGGAATTGTCAGAGCTCTATGCGCGGGTGATGGATGCCGCAGGCCAACAGCGCGTGGTGTTCCGCACGCTTGATATCGGCTCGGACAAGGTGCTGCCCTATATGAAGCCCAACGACGAGCCCAACCCGGCGATGGGCTGGCGCGCGATCCGGGTTGGGCTGGACAAGCCGGGGGTGATGCGGATGCAGCTTCAGGCGCTCATCCGTGCGGCCAAGGGCCGCCCGCTGACCATCATGTTCCCCTTTGTCGCACAGCGCGACGAATTCACCGCCGCCCGCGCCGAGATGGAAAAGGCACTGGAGCGCGAGCGCATTCTGGGCCATCCGATTCCCGAACTGATCGAGGTGGGGGCGATGCTGGAGACCCCATCGCTCGCCTTTGCGCCGGATGCGTTTTATTCCGAGGTGGACTTTTTGTCGGTCGGGGGGAACGATCTCAAGCAGTTCTTCTTTGCCGCCGACCGCGAGAACGAGCGCGTGCGCCGCCGGTACGACACGCTCAACATCAGCTTTCTGAATTTCCTCGAAGGCATAGTCTATCGCTGCGCTACCCTTGGCACGCCGCTCAGTTTCTGTGGCGAGGATGCGGGCCGCCCCGTTGAGGCTGCGTGTCTTGCCGCGATCGGATTTCGCACGCTCTCGATGCGCCCCGCCTCTATCGGTCCGGTCAAAAGCCTGTTGCGGCGGATCGACCTTGGGGGATTGCGTGATGTGATTCACATCGAGCGCGCGCGCGGCGCGCAAAGCGTGCGCCCGGCTGTGATGGATTATCTACGCGAGCAGATGTAACGCGAAGGGGACTTAGTGCCCACCACCCCCGGCAAGACCCACGCCCGACACCAGCGATCCCCAGACCTTGATGCGCAACCCGACCGCCTTGATCACGCCCGTCGCCGCGATCACATGCCCCAAAAATCCCGGAAGATTGCTGGTATAGGTCTGAATCAAGCACCCGCTGCCATCCAGCATGATCTTTTCGTGCTCGGGATACTCAAGCTCGAGATAAACCAGAATCGAGCCGCGTCGCAGCATATCGGCAGGGTCCAACAAGCGCCCACCCGGCACGATCTGCCCCGTGGAAATCGCAGGCTGGACTGCAACCACCCGCGCAGGCAGGACCGCGTTGCGGAACGACAGGCTGACGTTGCTGTCACAGGCAATTTCAGCGGGCATTCCGTCATAAATGGTCCCGCGAGCGACCTGAGAAAACCCCGCGATCGTCCGCACCGGCCATCCCTCGGGCCGGTCCGGAATGATCACCATGGCCGGGCTGAGGATCAGGGTCGAGGCCGGACTGCCCACGCTCATCGCAAGCTGTGTTACCACGCCCCCAGAATAGCTGCGCACCTCGGTCTGATCGACCGCGACCTTTGCACTCTCCAGAACAGCCTCAGCCGCCCGACGTTGCGCCGGCAGGCTTTCGGAAATATCCGTTTGGGCGAGGCCCACTTGTGCCTCTGCGGACTCCAATGCCGCCTGCGCCATTGCGACCGAGGCCTCAAGCTCGCGAACCGCATCTCGTGTCCCGACATTTCTGGACACCAATGTCTGCGCATTCTCCAGATCGACCCTCAGCTTTTCCAGCGATGCCGTCGCCTCGACCACACTGAACTGCGCCACCTTCAGGGTCTCACCAGCCTTGGTTTCTGCCGCGCTGATCTTGGCAAACTCGGCCTCTGCCTGCGCCAGAGCCGCCTGTTGGGACCGGCTGTCAACACGGAACAGGAGATCACCGGGTTCGACCCGTTGACCATTGCGGACTGGAAGTTCGGTGACCGGCCCACTGGCCTGCGCAACCACGGAAATGGTGCGAAAGGGGACGATGCCCGAATAGGATTTGGGGTGAAAGTAAAAGATGACGAGAAACAGCAGGAACGCCAGCACCGCCCAGATCAGAACCGCCGTGCGCATGTTCCAGACGGTCAGAGCCTCCCCTCGGCGCTTTAACTGGAAATAGCGGATGATGACCGGAAACGAGGTCAGTAGGAGCTCAAACACGGTCTGCCTCGCTTGTCTGGTTTTCGACATCCGGTCGCGGATCACTCTCAGCCGCAGGCGCCCCTCTCAGATTGAAGCGCGCCCAATCCGCCATCAAGGCAATCAGGATCGCACTGATCGGGAGCAGGATGTTGAAATGTCCAAGAGGAAATATCTCGTACAGCAAGGCAACCGTCAGCATTGTGGGAATGGTTTTGGCCAAAGGCGTTCCGTGTGACTGATGCTCTGCCCAACGATCAAAAGCCGCATAGAGCGTCACGAGCGCGTAAAGCCCCCCGATGATCAAAGCCAAAGACAGCCACGCAAGAACATCCCCATCACCGGGAGATGCGAACCATGCCGGCAGAGCGTGTCCATGATCTGATTCTGCTGCCATGCTTAACACCTGACTAAAATTGATTGTCTCGACGGTATGATCTCGGCACAGAATATCAAGAAAATTCGCAGCCCTTGGCAGTGCAGTGGTCATTTTTCCCGGTCGCAGTCCCGGTTCGGGTGCTGTTTGCTCCTATCTCGCCAAGAGGCGCACGCCGCGCGAGGGTCGTGGTCTTCGGCACTTCAACCCACGGGTGTCCGGGCCGTTCTGGGTAAATTTCACAACGCCTAGCCAATTGATTTTGATAAACTTATGCCCACGACATCCATCAATCTGGACCCGGTATCTTTTACCCTTTTCGCAGCCGCGTCTTGGCGGCTTTCGCGCGAAATTCCGCAACCACATCTTGTCTCTCGCGCCCGGCATCAATCGCCAGCCGCCGTAGCCCGAAATGCACCTGCGCCATATCCTGATAGTAGCGGGTATAGGCATAGTTGGTGGCAGCCCCCGCCGCAGCGCCGAGGATCGGAACCGTTTGCGCCGCCAGTTTTTGCCCAAGCACAGCCGCCAGACGCGGGGCCACCCGCGCGATCAGCGCCTTGAGCGCAGGGCCAGTGACCGTCATCCGCGTCCCGATAAAGCCCGCATTGGCCCCATCATCGCGTTCAAGCGGACCGGCCGCGCCGAACACCTCGATGGAATCGAACCGAATACTGGGCTCAGATGGATCAAACCCGTGCTCTACCGCCACATCCTGAATCGCCCGGAGCAGCACCGTCACCGTCATTGGCAACTCTGCCAAGGCCGATGGCAGGCCGCCCATGCCACCCACAGCCCCCATCGAGGCGGTCAGCGCGCGTGTTCGCCATCCGGGCTGTTCGCCGACAACGCTGCGCGAGCGATGCGCTATTTCGGCAGCACGGCGGAGCGCCTCTTCGGTGGTCTCGTTGAGTCGCATCCGCAGCGCCGGTGGCAGGCGGTCCAGCAGCCCCTCGGCCTGTCCGCCCACGAGGTTGAGCAGGTCAATGACCCCATTGCCCGCCTGAGCATTGCGCTGCACCAACGCGTTCATGCGCGTTTCGATCTCGGTCTCGCCGATTGGTCGGCCCAATAGCTCCATCTGCGTGCTCCGCAAGGGTTTTACCCCGTTGAACTGGCCACGGCGGCGTTAGAATTCAAGCATCGCGCGCCACTTTGCCCGCCACAGTCGCCCATGCACCCGGGCGCAGTTCCAGCCCCAGAACGCGCTCTGGGTTGGTGGGGGGCGGCATTTCCACCGAGGCCAGCTTGGCAAATCCAAAGCGGCTGTAATAGGGCGCATCGCCCACCAGAATGACCCGATCCCAGCCCAGCGCCTCTGCCCGCTCCAAGCTGTCGCGGATCAGAAGCGCGCCCAACCCCTCGCCCTGATGGGTGGGATGCACGGCCACTGGCCCCAGCAAGAGCGCGCGTGCCACCCCGATCCGCACAGGCCAGTAGCGGATCGCCCCGGCCAAAATCCCCTCACCATCGCGCACCACAAGGCACAAATCGGCGACGGCTGGCACGTTGTCGCGCAGGCGATAGGACGACAGCGCCTCGCGCCCCGGTGCAAAGCACAGGTCATAGAGGGCCTCAACCTCCCAATAATCAACGGCTTTCTCCGTCTCGAGGGTGAACATGCCGGGCTCTGTCCTTGCGAAAATCAACTGGTCATGCGCGTAGCACGACGCTACGACAGGCACAAACCCGATGACCAAGGAGAGGTGGATGTTTTACAAACCCGAGGATGGCCACGGCCTGCCGCACAACCCGTTCAACGCCATTGTGACGCCGCGCCCGATTGGCTGGATCTCGAGCCGGGGTGCCGATGGGCAGGATAACCTCGCCCCCTATTCCTTTTTCAATGCCGTGGCTTATGTGCCGCCGCAGGTGATGTTCGCCTCGACTGCGGCCAAGGCGGATCGCGGCGATACCAAGGACAGTGTGGCCAATATCCGTGAGACCGGCGTGTTTTGCGTGAATATCGTAAGCGAGGCCTTGCGCGACGCGATGAATCGCACCTCTGGGGCATGGGAGCGTGACGTGGATGAATTTGTCGATGCCGGGCTGGAGAAAGCCGAGTGCAGCACGATTTCCTGCGCGCGGGTGGCGGCCTCTCCGGCGAGTCTGGAATGCAAGTTGACCGAGATCGTGCAATTGCCGGGTGAGGCGAATTTCGTGGTGTTCGGCGAAGTGACAGGCATTCACATGCGCGATGATTGCATGGTGGATGGCCGCTTTGACATCACCCGCTACACGCCTCTGACTCGGCTTGGGTATCAGGATTATTCGGTGATCCGCGAGATATTCAGCCTGCGGCGTCCGGGGGAGTAACGCGGTGCGGTGTGGTGAGCCGCGCGGTGGCGTTAGGGGCGACTGCCCCTCCCATCACCCCGCCGAAATCGCCGTGCCCAGTTTCGCCGCACGCCGTCCCATGCTTTCACGTCCCAGCGTGCGACAGAGGATCAGCACCGGGATCAGGCCAAAGCCCACCAGCACCAGCGAGGGCACCGCCGCCTCTGAGAGCCGCTCATCGGCGGCGAGGCGATGCGCCTGCACCGCCAGCGTCTGAACGTCAAAGGGATGCAGGATCAGCGTGGCCGGGAGTTCCTTCATCACATCGACGAAAACGATCAAGAGCGCGGTCACCACCGAGGTGCGCGCCACCGGCAAATGCACACGGGTCAGCAGCTTGGGTCCGGGCTGTCCCAAGGAGCGGCCGATCGCATCCAGATGCCCCGGCACCGTCGCCATGCCACTGTCATAGGCATTGAGCGCGGCCGCCATGAACCGCACAATATAGGCGAGGATCATCAACCAGATTGATCCCGTGATCAAAAGCCCGCTGCGGATGCCGAATGTCTCTTGCATGACGGCGTCGATGGCATTGTCCAGCCCCGCCATTGGCACCATCAGCCCCACCGCAATCACCCCGCCCGGCACCGCATAGCCAAGCCCGGCCCCCAACACTAGCCAGCGAGAGCTGCGCCCTGGACGGGTGCGCGCACGAAATCCCACAAGGATGGCCCCCGCGACGGTCAGCACGGCGGCCACACTCGCCAGGAGGATCGAGTTGGACATGAACCCAAGATACCGCGCTGAGAGAATATTCTGCCCCGAGCCGATCGCCATCACCCCGAGCATGATCACCGGCAGCACAAACCCCAGGAGCACCGGCAGGAAACAGAGCAAGAATGCCCCCCAGCCCGCCGCTCCCTTTAGAACAGGCTGCTCCATCGTCTCGAACCGCGCGCCGCGTCCGGCGGTGCGCGACCGCCCCCGGCTGTTGCGTTCCAGCCCGGCCAGCAACAGCGCAAAGGCCAGCAGGCAGAGCGCCAGCTGCGCGGCCGCCGCCCGGTCGCCAAGGCTGAACCACGCCTGATAGATGCCTGTGGCAAAGGTCTGAACGTTGAAGAACGCCACGGTGCCGAAATCCGCGATCGTCTCCATGATGGCAAGAAGCGCACCGCCCGCAATCGCCGGACGCGCCATCGGCAGGGCCACGCGCCAGAACGCCTGCATCGGCGAGCGTCCCAGCGTGCGCGCCACCAGAAACGCATTGCCCGATTGCTGCCGGAACGAGGCGCGCGCCAGCAGGTAGACGTAAGGGTAAAGAACGATGGTCAGCATCACTGCCGCACCGCCCAAGCTGCGGACCTCGGGAAACCAATAGTCACGCGGCCCCCATCCGGTCACGGCACGCAGCGCCGTTTGCACCGGGCCGGGGTGATCCAGCATATGGGTATAGGCATAGGCCATCACATAGGCCGGAAAGGCCAGCGGCAGGGCCAGTGCAACCTCCAGCAGCCGGGCACCGGGAAAGCGATAGACGGTCACGAGCCAAGCCGTGACCGACCCGATCACCGCCGTGCTCAGCCCGACAATCACGACCAGTGTCAGGGTCGTGGCTGTATAGCGGGGCAGGACGGTGGACAGCACCTCGCGCCAGGTTTGCAAATCGCCCGTCAACGCCGCGAGCGCCGCCGCGAGGATAGGGGCCACGCAGAGCACGACCACGACCCATGCAAGGCGGTGCAAAAGTTTTTCGCTCATGGGCCTGACGCTCCGGGGTAATCTGACGATTTTAATCAGTATTCCGGGGCAACAGGCGGGTCAAGGCGATGACGCCAGAACAGGCAGCGTCACGCGCCCGTCACGCCCGCCTCTGCAAAGGTGGCCATTCCAGAATGGCAGGCCAAGGCCGCCTGAACAACGCTCACCGCCAGCACGCCGCCTGATCCCTCGCCCAGACGCAGATCGAGGGAGAGAAGCGGCACCTTGTCCAATATCTGCAAGAGCCGCGCATGTCCGGGTTCGGCGCTCACATGCCCCGCCACAGTGTGACCGAGCGCGCCGGCGCATTCTGCCTCAAGGCAGGCCGCAGCGGCAGTGCAGATGAATCCGTCGAGAATCACCGGAATGCGCAGGTTCCGCGCCCGCGCCATGGCCCCGGCCATCGCCACCAACTCGCGCCCGCCCAAGCGGCGCAAGACTTCCAGCCCCCCTGCCCCGCTGGCCGCGTTGATGGCAACCGCCTGCGCGACAATCTGCGCCTTATGGGCAAGTGCCGCGTCTGCGAGGCCCGTGCCGCGCCCGGTCCAAGCGGCGGCCTCTCCGCCATGGAGCGCCAAGGCAATTGCCGCAGCGCTTGTGGTATTTCCGATCCCCATTTCCCCCACGACCAAGAGATCACTGGCCGGATCAACCGCATCCCAGCCCGTGCTGAGCGCGATCAACATCTCGTCTTCGGACATGGCCGGGCCAAGGCTGATGTCGCCCGTGGGCCGGTCGAGATCAAGCGCGTGCACGTCCATCCGCGCGCCGACCTGCGCCGCCAATTGGTTTACGGCTGCACCGCCCGCGCGGAAATTCGCGACCATCTGCGCGGTCACTTCGGCGGGAAAGGCCGAAACGCCCTGCGCCACGACACCGTGATTGCCGGCAAAGACAATCACCTGAGGTGCGGTCACGCGGGCCCGTGCCTCGCCGCGCCAGCCACAATACCACACCGCAAGCCCCTCTAACCGCCCAAGAGCACCGGGGGGCTTGGTCAATTGCGCATCACGCGCCTGCGCATCAATCATGGCGGCAGGGTCCGGGCCGGGCATTTCGCCAAGGAGTGCCGCAAAATCGGACAGTGAAGAGAAGGCACCCGCCATGCAAAGCCTCATTGATTGTGATCTGTCCTTTCTGTATCGCAGGCAGAGCCCCCGCCCCAGACGAAAAGGGCACGCCCATGGCAGAAAACGACACAGCCTTGATCCGGTTCAGAGATGTGCCGCTGGCGCTGAGCCTGCTCAGCCGCTTGCCTGTGCCGGTGTGGCACTATGAGCGGGGCGCGCGGGCGGCTTGGGCCTATCCGCTGGCGGGCGTGGTGCTGGGCGGACTAGCGGCCTTGGGCGGGCTGGTCGCGCTCTGGCTGGGATGGCCGACACCGTTGGTGGCGCTCTTGGTCGTCGCCACTCCGATTCTGCTGAGCGGTGCCCTGCACGAGGATGGGCTTGCCGATACTGCCGATGGTCTCTGGGGCGGTTGGACGCGCGAGCGGCGGTTGGCGATCATGAAAGACAGTCATATCGGCAGTTATGGGGTGATTGCGCTGATCCTGTCCCTTGGGGCTCGCGGTGTGGCGCTCTGGCTGCTTTTTGACGCCAGCCCGGCGATTGCGACAGCGGCCGTGCTGGCCGCAGCCATGCTGTCGCGCGCTATGATGCCGGTGGTGATGTGTGCCCTGCCGCATGCCCGCGACACGGGGCTGTCACAGGCACAGGGGCGCCCGAGGGTTGCAACTGTGACCCTGGGGATTGGGCTGGCGGCGGCAGGGACATTTGCGCTGCTTGGGGGCGCGGGTCTTACAGCACTGGTATGCGCAGGTTTCACGACGTTGGCCATCGCTTTGATCGCGCGCGCCAAGATCGGCGGACAGACGGGCGACATCCTTGGCGCAACGCAGCAACTGGCGGAGATCGCGGTGTTGATCAGCCTCTTGGCGTGAGGCACGAGAAAGGCCGCACCTTGCGGTACGGCCTTTGACTATCTGAGGTGATCGGACTCACGCGGCGCGCGACACCAGCACCTCATCCACCTGACGCGCAGCCAGCACTTCATCTCCGCCGGAAACGGCGGCGACTTCGCGGGTCAAACGCTCGAGCGCGGCTTCATAGAGCTGCCGCTCGGAATAGCTTTGCTCGCGCTGGTCGTCAGAGCGGTGCAGGTCGCGCACCACTTCGGCGATAGCGATCAGATCGCCGGAATTGATCTTTTGCTCGTATTCCTGCGCCCGACGCGACCACATCGCGCGCTTGACCTTGGCTTTGCCTTTGAGCGTGCTCATGGCCTTGGACACGACATCGGGGCTGGACAGGCCACGCATTCCGATCTCGGTGGCCTTGTTGGTCGGCACACGCAGGGTCATCTTGTCTTTTTCGAACGAGATCACGAACAGTTCCAGCGTGATGCCGGCGATTTCCTGCTCTTCGATCGAAACGATCTGGCCCACGCCATGCGCGGGGTATACAACATAATCATCAGGGCGAAATTCGGACTTCTTGGTCTTCGACATTCAGGTCTTCCTCGCAGGGCTGCCAGCTCAGACGCACAAAAACATATGCCAAGGGCCATATTGGTCCACGGAATATGTAACTCTGTCGCAGAGTAATCCACCCCCGGGCAGCAACGCGGGTGAATGGATATCAGGCTATCTCTTCATTTGTCATGAAACTGTATCACAAAAAACCGCTCAATGAAAGGGCGGTGTTCTGGCAGAGGGCACTCACGCCCTCAAATGAACGCTTTACGGCGTTCACGATTTCGCGCGCGGCCCAGTCGGCCGCACCCTGTCCGCGAATCAGTCTCAGCCGCCTTCGCCGGGAGCCTCGGAGAAATATTTATCAAGCTTGCCGGCCTCACCGTCGCGCTCTTCGGCCTCGGGCAGCGGGTCTTTCTTGGTGATGATCACCGGCCACATTTCGGCATATTTGCGGTTGAACTCGACCCATTTTTCCATATCCGGCTCGGTGTCCGGGCGGATCGCGTCGGCGGGGCATTCCGGCTCGCAGACGCCACAGTCGATGCATTCATCCGGATGAATGACCAACATGTTCTCGCCCTCGTAAAAACAATCGACCGGGCAGACCTCGACACAGTCGGTGTATTTGCAGGCGATGCAGGCGTCGTTCACGATATAGGTCATGGCCGTCTCTCATTCTTGCCGAATTGCGCCTCACCTAATCCAGTGGGGCGGATCAATCAAGCGGTCCCGGTCCATTGAGATCGAGTTTGCGGCGGTCACGCTTGGTCGGGCGTCCTTTTCCCTCATATTTGGGCGCGGGCGGAACGCTGTCCTGCGTCACCGGGTCGCTCAGGTCGTCATAGAGCGCCTGCGCCTCGGGTGCCGGGCCACGCCGGGTGCCGATCTCGACGATCCGCACCACCCGCACCCGTGTGGCCTGTGAAAATGTGAGCACATCCTGTGGCCCGACGGCCTGCGCGGGTTTGCTCACCCGCGCGCCATTCACCCGCACATGCCCGGCCGATACTTCCTTGGCCGCCAGCGTGCGCGTCTTGAAGAACCGCGCCTGCCAGAGCCATTTGTCGAGCCTGATTTTTACGCCCGGGCCGTCCAAACGCTCAGCCCTTGGTCCTCAGCCCCATGAGCGCGGCGGCAAAGGGATTGTCCGGGTCGATCCGGTCATTCTTTTTCTCGGGCTTGGCGGCATAGGTCTTGGGCTGTTCTTCACGCGCCTCGCGCGGTTTGCCCTTGCCGGGTTTGCCGCGGGGTTTGCCACCTTGACGCTGCGGTCTGCCTTCCCGCTTTTGCGCCTCGCCACCGTCGCTCGGGGCACCCTGTGCTCCCTGCGCGCCCTGTGCGCCACGCGGCCCGCGTCCTGCTTGCGCCGGACGTTCGCCACGAGGCCGACTCGCACGCGGAGCCCAGGTGAACGTATAGAAGACCTCGATCTCGGGGGCGGCCACGTCCGGCGTCTCGCCGGGGACCAGTTCCTCGGCGGGGACCGCGTCCAGAGCGCCGGGCACTTCGGCCTCGATCTCGGGCTCTGCCGCGATGGGAGCGACGCCCTCATCGGGGATATCCGCAACCACATCGCCTACCGTTTCAGCCTCTGCGGCTTGGGCAGCATCGGCGGGCGCATCCGCGATAGCCTGATCCACCGGTTTGACTTTTTCGCGCTCGCCGCGCTCGGCCTTGTAGCCCAGCCCCTGCATCAAGACGGCGAATTGCTCCAGCGTCATGCCGGTGATCGAGAGCATGTCCGGCTTGGCCTCGAACCCAGCCCGCGTATCCTCACCGCGCAGCATGTCCGCCAGACGTTCGAGCATATCAATCCGAATCGCCCGATCCCCGGCGGCGCGATAGCCAGCCATGGTGAAATAGCCCTTGGGCGCGTCACTGCGCGCGGGAACCGTGACCAGACCCGGCGGCGGGGCCTCGGGGAATTCATCCATCCCTTGGCTTAGCGACCACAGCACCAGCCGCAGGCGCGTCGGCGCGGGCTTGAGCAGGAGTGGCAGGAATACCGTGAACTGACCAAAGCGGATGCCATGTTTGCGCAGCGCGCCGCGGGCGTCCTGATCCAGCGCCTTGACTTCATCCGCCACTTCGCCGCGCGGGATGAGACCCATCGCCTCGACCATGCGAAAGCCGAATCCGCGCGCCAGACCGTTCAGCGTCTCGTCGCGCTGGATGTTCAGGAGCGGCTCGAACAGGGTGGCAATCTTGCGGTCGATGTAATGCTGCAAGCGGCGTTGCACCTTGGCGGCCACATCCGGCCCCGCCTCGTCATCGACAAAGGCCACGATCTGCGGCTTGAGCGGGTCTGCACCGGGCGTCAGTTTGCCCACCGCCTCCTTGCCCCACAAGAGGCCGCCTTGCTCGGTAAAGTCGATCTCGGTGTCGGGCGCGTTGTAGAACCGGTCCGCCTTGAGATGAAAATGCGGGGCCAGTGCCGCCGTGCTCGCCTGTTGCAGCGTGCGCGCTTCGTTGCCCGCCGCAGACCTGTCCTGCATAAAGCGGAACCCTTCGAGCCGTCCGACGAATTCGCCTTCGACGGTCACGTCACCTTGATCGTTCACTTCGGCCACCATGGCTTCCTTCTGCTTGAGCCGGCGCAAGAGCACGGATGTGCGCCGGTCCACAAATCTCTGGGTCAGACGTTCGTGCAGCGCGTCCGACAGGCGGTCTTCTACAGCGCGTGTCGCGCCGCGCCAATGTTTTTCGTCATCCACCCAACCTTTTCGCTGCGCGACATAGGTCCATGTGCGGATATACGCCAACCGTTTGGACAGTGTGTCGATATCGCCATCGGTCCGGTCGATGCGGCTCACCTGCTGTGCCAGCCAGTCATCGGGCACCCGACCATACTCAACCAGATCACAAAAGATTCGTTCCAGAAGGCTCGCGTGTTCTGCCGCGCTGATGCCCCGGAAATCGGGAATTCGGCAGACATCCCAGAGCAGTTTCACGGCAGGCCCGCCGATGGCCCGCCGCGCCACATCCGGAAGGTCAGACAAAGTCTTGAGCGCGGTGAGATCATCCGCCTCGCGGACGCGGGCCAGCAACTCGTGCTCCGGTCGCGCCTCAAGACTGCCAATCAGTGCGGCCGTGGTGCCGAATTGCAGACGCGCATTGCGCCATTCGAGTTTGCGGATCGGCGCAAAGCGATGCTCCATGATCGCCTCGGCCAGTTCGGGATCAAGATCGGGGGCCTCGCCGGTCACCCCAAAGGTGCCGTTGCTCATCCCCCGCCCGGCGCGCCCGGCGATTTGCCCCAACTCGTTCGGCTGCAAATAGCGCATTCTGCGCCCGTCGAATTTGCTGAGAGAGGAAAACGCCACATGGTTGATATCGAGATTAAGCCCCATGCCGATGGCATCCGTCGCGACGAGATAATCGACATCGCCATTCTGATAGAGCTCTACCTGTGCATTGCGGGTGCGCGGGCTGAGCGCGCCCATGACCACTGCGGCCCCGCCTTTTTGACGGCGCAGCAATTCAGCGATGGCATAGACATTCTCAACTGAGAACCCGACAATCGCGCTGCGGGCGGGCATCTTGGCGATCTTCTTGGGGCCGGTGTATGTCAGTTGTGACATACGCGCGCGGCTCAGGAATTCCACCCCCGGCACCAGCGCGGCCATGGTTTGGCGCATGGTGTGACTGCCGAGAAATTGCGTCTCGCGTAATCCGCGCATGCGCAACAGCCGGTCGGTGAAGACATGGCCGCGCTCAGGGTCGGCGCAGAGCTGGATCTCATCCACCGCGACGAAATCCGTCCCCATCCCCTCGGGCATCGCCTCGACGGTGCAGACCCAGTACTGCGCGCGCTCGGGCACGATGCGTTCTTCGCCCGTGACCAGCGCCACGACAGAGGGGCCGCGCACGGCTACGATCTTGTCATAGACCTCGCGTGCCAAGAGGCGCAACGGCAGGCCGATGATTCCGGTGCGATAGCCCAGCATCCGCTCAATCGCGTAATGCGTCTTGCCGGTATTGGTCGGGCCCAGAACCGCAAAGGTTCTTGACTGTTCGGGCATCCGCCGTGCTCCTTGAAAGTGTCAGAGTTCCGCGCCGCCCAAGTCCCGGGTCACGCTCTCCCGGGCCTTGGTTACGTCCTCGTGATGGGGATGTATAGCCAAGGCGCGCGAAAACGCATCCTCTGCCAGATCGGGCTGGCCGAGTTCGTCCAAAAGGACACCCAGGCCATAGATCACGTTGAAATGCCGCGGCTCGAGCGCCAAGGCCTGCTCGATGTCATGCAGCGCAAGACCGTATCTTTCCTGCTTGAAGAACGCGACGGAGCGCAGATGCCACGCCTCGGCAAAGTCCGGCGCATGGTCGATGGCGGCACTCAAATGCTCGATTGCCGCCCCAAGGTCCCCCGCTTCGAGCGCATCCTGCCCCCGCCTCAGCAAGAGGTCCATCGCGGGCGACCCAGAGCGCGACAACGCCAGCTCTATCTCTGCGGCAATCTTGCGCGCCTCGGGCGCCTCGGCCTGCGAGAGCTGGGCAAAGAGATCATCCAATCGCGTCTCCTCCGCCAGCACGGGTAGGGAAAACGTGACTATCGCGACACCTGCCGCGACGATACGGTTGAGATTGATGATTACTGCACCCATAACATGTGTGAGTTTAGCGCAGATTGTCCGGTTGCACAGCCCCGGCATCGCAAATGTGAAAGGAAGCGCAAATGAGCGACGTTATGACCGCAGCGGTGGCTGCCCTGAATGAAAAACTCGGCGGCGAAGGGTTTGACGGCACCGCGAAATTCGTCATCGAGGACGAGGGTGCGATCGTGATCGACGCCGATGGCGCGCGCGAAGGTGACGACGAGACCGATGTCACGATGACGGCCAGCCGCGACACGTTCGAATCGATTCTCGCCGGCGATCTCGATCCGACCGCCGCCTTCATGTCTGGCCGCCTCAGCGTCGACGGCGACATGGGCATGGCGATGAAGCTGGGCAGCGTGCTGGCCTGATGCATGAGGCACCGCTCTTTGACGATGTGGCCTACGGGCCTGAGGGCGGTGCTGCGTGGTGGCTGACCGCAGCCGACGGGGTGCGCCTTCGCGTTGGCTTGTGGAACCGGCAGGGGCCGAAGGGCACCATTCTGCTGTTTCCCGGACGGACGGAATACATCGAAAAATACGGTCGTGCCGCCACGCATTTTGCCGGATGTGGCTATGCGACTTTGGCGATCGACTGGCGCGGTCAGGGTCTCTCTGACCGGCTGACCGAGGATGCCATGGCGGGCCATGTGCATCACTTCATAGACTACCAGCAGGATGTCATCGCCATGAGCGAGGCCGCCAAGCGCCTCGATCTGCCGCGCCCTTGGTATCTCTTGGCGCATTCCATGGGCGGCTGCATCGGGCTGCGTGCGGTGATAGAGGGGCTGGACGTTCAAAGCTGTGCCTTTTCCAGCCCGATGTGGGGCATCCACATGGCCCAAGCGCTGCGCCCGGTCGCGTGGTCGCTGTCTTGGGGCAGTCGGCAACTTGGCATGAGCCATCGCTATGCCCCCGGCACGGCGGGCGAACATTACGTGCTGGCCGAACCGTTCGAGACCAACAAGCTGACCAATGACCGCGAGATGTATGACGACATGGCGCGGCAGTTGCGGGCGCATCCCGAACTTGGGCTGGGCGGCCCCAGTCTGCACTGGCTGCACGAGGCCCTGCGCGAGACCCGCGATCTCGCACGCCTGCCCTCACCCGCCCTGCCCTGCCTGACCATTCTGGGCAGCGACGAGCAGATCGTCGATGTGCCGCGTGTGCACGAGCGCATGGCGCAGTGGCCGGGCGGGCACCTGGACGTGGTGCCCGGCGGGCGGCATGAGACCCTGATGGACACGCAAGACATGCGCAAACGCATGTTGCAACAGCTTTGCGATTTCTACGGCAGCACCGCGCGCCTTGGCTCTAGCGGTCCCGCACCACGGGCGAGCGCTGCTCCCCAAGCCCACTGATCCGCAACACCATTTCATCGCCCTCGGCCAGATAGCGCGGCGGCCTTTGGCCCATGCCCACACCGGGAGGCGTGCCGGTTGCGATCACGTCGCCGGGTTCAAGCGTCATCAATTCGCTCAGATAGGCCACGATATGCGCCACCGGAAAGATCATCCGCGCCGTGCTGCCGGTCTGCATCCGCGTGCCATTGAGGTCGAGCGAAAGGTCGAGCGCCTCGAGATCGTCCACCTCGTCAGGCGTGACCAGCCAGGGACCAATCGGCGCAAAACTGTCACAGCTCTTGCCCTTGGTCCATTGGCCGGCCCGCTCCATCTGATAGGCGCGCTCTGACACGTCGTTGACAATGGTGTAGCCCGCAACATGGGACAACGCGTCTGCCTCGGTCACGTATTTTGCGCGACGACCGATCACCACGCCCAACTCGATCTCCCAATCGCCCTTGCGCGCGCCACGCGGCAGGCTGACCGGGTCATAGGGGCCGGTGATGGCCGATGTCGCCTTGAGGAACACCACCGGCTCTGGTGGCGCGTCAACGCCCAACTCCTCGGCATGATCGGTATAGTTCAGCCCAATGCAGATCAGCTTGCCCACCTGACCTACCGGCGGGCCGATCCGTGGCGTTCCCTTGACCAATGGCAGGCTCTCGGGGTCGATGCGCGGCAGGTCCGCCAACAGCGGCCCCGCGAGATCAGGCAAAACGCCCGACAGATCGCGCAACCGCCCCTGATCGTCCAGAACCGCAGGCTTCTCCTGCCCGGCCGTACCATATCGTGCGAATTTCATGTCTCACCTCCCCGGTTCATGGTGCGCGCCACCCTAGCCAGCAGGTCGCGAATGGCAAGCACCAGTGGTGCCTGTCCTCTTGTAGCCCCGGCACCTCCGGCCTATGTCTGGGCCATATCAACACGAGGTGCCCCATGCTCAATCTGCCGTTTCCCGTCCGCGACGCCAATGCAACATCTGGTAACAGGAACCTGGGAAACCTGCCGGAATGGGATCTGAGCGATCTCTACACCTCAGAGACGGCCCCGGAACTCAAACGCGATCTTGAGTGGCTACAGAGCGCCTGCGCCGAGTTTGCCGCCGATTACGAGGGGAAACTGGCCACGCTCGACGCAAAGGGTCTTGTGGACTGTATCCGGCGCGATGAGGCGATCAGCAACATCGCGGGACGCATCATGTCCTACGCGGGCCTGCGCTATTACCAGCTGACCACCGATGGCGGGCGGGCGAAATTCATGTCTGATTGTCAGGAAAAGGTGACGAATTCGACCACGCCGCTGGTGTTCTTTTCGCTGGAGTTGAACCGGCTCGACGAGACTGCGCTGACGGCGATGTATTCCGAAAACAACGATCTTGCCCGCTACAAGCCGGTGCTCGACCGCATCCGCGCGATGAAGCCCTATCAGCTTTCGGATGAGCTGGAGAAATTCCTGCATGACCTCGGCGTTGTCGGCGACGCCTGGGAGCGCCTCTTTGACGAGACCATTGCCGGGCTGACCTTTACCGTCGATGGCGATGACCTCAGCATCGAGGGCACGCTGAATCTGCTCACCGAACAGGACCGCAGCAAACGCGAAGCGGCGGCTCGTGAACTGGCACGGGTCTTTGGCGAGAACATCCGCACCTTTGCCCGCGTCCACAATACGCAGGCCAAGGAAAAAGAGGTGATCGACCGCTGGCGCAAGATGCCCACGGCCCAGACCGCACGCCACCTCTCGAACGATGTCGAGCCCGAGGTCGTCGAGGCGCTGCGCAATGCGGTGGTCGCGGCCTATCCGAAACTGTCGCATCGCTATTACGAGCTCAAGCGCAAGTGGCTGGGGCTGGAGCGGATGCAGGTCTGGGACCGCAACGCCCCCCTCCCGATGGAGACCACGCGCCTGGTCGATTGGGACGAGGCGCGCGACACGGTGATGGGGGCCTACGCCGCCTTTGATCCGCGCATGGCCGATCTGGCGCAGCCGTTTTTCGAGCGGGGCTGGATCGACGCCGGCGTGAAACCGGGCAAGGCGCCGGGGGCCTTTGCCCATCCGACCGTGACGACCGTGCATCCCTATGTGATGCTCAACTACCTTGGCAAACCGCGCGACGTGATGACGCTGGCGCATGAGCTGGGGCATGGCGTGCATCAGCGCCTGGCGGCGGATCAGGGCGAATTGCTGTCCTCGACACCGCTCACCCTGGCCGAGACCGCCAGTGTTTTCGGCGAAATGCTGACCTTCCGCCGCATGCTCGACGGGGCCAAGACCCAGGCCGAACGCAAGGTGCTGCTGGCTGGCAAGGTCGAGGACATGATCAACACGGTCGTGCGCCAGATCGCGTTTTACGATTTCGAATGCAAACTCCACGCCGCGCGGCGCGACGGCGAACTGACCCCTGACGATATCAACCTGCTCTGGATGTCAGTGCAGGCCCAAAGTCTCGGTGAAGCATTTGATTTCATGGACGGGTATGAGACCTTTTGGGCCTATATCCCACATTTCATCCATTCACCCTTCTACGTCTACGCCTACGCCTTTGGTGACGGGCTGGTGAACGCTCTTTATGCGGTCTACGAGGAAAATCCCGAGGGATTTCAGGACAAGTATTTCGAGATGCTCAAGGCGGGTGGGTCCAAACATCACAAGGACCTGCTTGCCCCGTTCGGCCTTGATGCCTCTGACCCGGCGTTCTGGGACAAGGGGCTGTCGATGATCTCTGGTATGATCGACGAGTTGGAGGCGATGGAGGGCTAAGGCTCGGTCGGGCTTTCATCTTGCCCAAAATACTTCGGGGGAATTGGCCGTAGGCCAAGGGGGCAGAGCCCCCGCTTTCCCCCCTCACTTCAACTGGCTGTCCTTTGATCCGCGCCGGTTGATGCCGCCGCGCGGGGATTGGGCCGCGTCGCGCTCTTGCTGGCAGTCGATGCAGAGCTTGACCCCTGGAATCGCCACGCGCCGCGCCTCGGGGATCGGTTCCTCGCATTCGGCGCAATGCGTCAGGCTCTCGCCCTGCGGGCCGCGCCGCGCCTTCAACCGCGCCAATTCATCAGAAATCGACGCCTCGATCTGTTCACTTACCGCGCCGTCGCGCGCCCATCCGCCAGCCATGGCATCCTCCTTTCGCAGAGTTTCAGTCTACGCGCCCTGCACTTTGCGTCAATTCCCACTTCCTCAGGGCTGCAACACTTTGGGTTTGGGAAGGCGCAGCGCCATGCTCTTGATGAAGTCACTGCTCTGTGGCCCTGACTCGGCCAATATCTCGCGCAGAAGACCGATGGCGGCAGGCGATGTAACGGGCACAAAGTGATTGAGCCCGGAGCCATCCGCCAAAGTGCTGAAGTCGAAGACCTGAACATCCGGCCGCTGCACCTTGTCAACGGTGTCGATCATGCCCAAACGCGGTTTGCGCCCGGTAATGAACCCCGAGACAGTCAGCGCCCGGTCCGCCTTGGTGATGAAGATCAGGAACGGTTGCGGCAGTTTGCCGATCACCTCGGCCTGACGGTCAAACACATCCGGGTCGATATCAGGCGACATCAGCACCACACCGCTGATCCGGTTCAGCAAATGGCGGTCCCCACTGAGGGCGATTTCGCGCAGTGATTCCATCACAAGGCTCGACCCCATGGAATGCGCCAGCAAGAACACCTTGTCACCCGGCGCGCGGGTCAGCTGGCGCAGCATATCAGTCAGATCATCGCGCGCATAAAGCACCGAATCGCGGTCATAGATATAGCCACGCGGATCGCCCGCCGAGGGCCACGAGAACAACAGTCCCGGCATGCCCGTGTCGAAATCGGTCTGGATCTGTGCCAGCCGATACATCGCTTCGGACAGCGTGTTGTTGTAGCCATGCACAAAGAGCAGGGTCTCGCGTCCTGCGTGCTCTTGCCTGACCTCATTGACCATCGCGCCGGGACTGGGGAAGACCTCGGTTCCGGTGACGACAAAATCCGTGGCCGCGTCCGGAGGGCCGTCCGGCCATTCGATCTGCCCCGGTTGGTGGGTTGGTGGAACGGACACATCGGTCCGGAAATAGCGCAGACCCTCTGTCCGCTCCAACCCGAAAATCGGCCCGGTCTGATCGAGCCTGCGCCCCGTCGCAACATAGATCGGCACGACCGTGGCTGCGGGATTGGGGGCCGCGCGCTCGGCGGTTGCGCGCGGCGCACAGGCGGCGATGAGAAGAACCATGCCAAAGCACAAAAGCCTGACTCCACGGTTTGCCCCTGTCACCGCCTGCCCTGCTGCTTGCGTCACTGTATCCCTCGCACACTGATTGTCGGTCGAGAGATACGCGTTTTGTTCGGTCGCGCCAAGCGTTGCTTCAGACCGATGCAAGCATGCCTTTTTCCTGCGCCAGCGCCCGCATCCGCTTTTGCAGTTTCTCAAAGGCCCGCACCTCGATCTGACGGATACGTTCACGGCTCACGTCATATTCCGCGCTCAGATCTTCGAGGGTCACGGTTTCATCGCTCAGGCGGCGCTGTGTCAGGATATCGCGCTCGCGCTCGTTGAGCACGTCCATCGCCATGGTCAGCAATTCGCGTCGCGCATCCATTTCATCGCGTCGCTCGTAATCACCAGCCTGATCGGCATCCTCATCCTCGAGCCAGTCCTGCCACTGCATCGACCCTTCGCCCTCAGAGCCAACCGTGGCATTGAGCGATGCGTCAGCCCCGGCCATCCGCTGATTCATGCTGATGACTTCGGCCTCGGTCACGCCCAGATCAGTCGCGATCTTCTTGACGACTTCGGGCCGCATATCGCCATCTTCCAGCGCGCCGATCTTGGCTTTGGCCTTGCGCAGATTGAAAAACAGCTTTTTCTGCGCCGAGGTGGTGCCCAGTTTCACAAGGCTCCACGAGCGCAGGATATATTCCTGAATGCTGGCGCGAATCCACCACATCGCATAGGTCGCAAGCCGAAAGCCGCGCTCGGGGTCGAACCGCTTGACCGCCTGCATCAGCCCCACATTGGCCTCGGAAATCACCTCGGCCTGCGGCAGGCCGTAGCCGCGATAGCCCATGGCGATCTTGGCGGCCAGACGCAGGTGGCTGGTGACCATCTTGTGCGCCGCCTCGGTGTCCTGTTCCTCGACCCAACGTTTCGCCAGCATGTATTCCTCTTCCGGCTCTAGCAGCGGGAATTTGCGGATTTCCTGCATGTAGCGGTTCAAACCGCCTTCCGGCGTTGGGGCCGGCAGATTCTTGTAATTTCCCACTCGGTTGTCCCTCCTGATGTTTACATCGTTAACATTGAACTAGGTACAGGCTGACACCCTTTCAAGGTGCTGTCGTACTCTAGATCAACTAACGCTGATCTAGGATAGTTCCGTCGCTACGCCCGCATTATGACAAAAAGTCACGCGATCTTGCGCCTCTGTCACGATCCACGCAGCGCAGCGATCAGGGTTGTCATGTCCTCGGGCAGCGCCGCCTCGAACCGCAGGGCCATGCCGCTCACCGGATGCACAAACCCCAGCACAGCCGCATGCAGCGCCTGCCGGGGAAAGTCGCGCGCGGCCGCGACGGCCGTGGCTGAAAGTGCCTTCTCCGAGAGTTTTCGACGTCCGCCATAGACCGGATCACCAATCAGCCCGTGCCCGGCATGCGCCATATGCACCCGAATCTGGTGGGTGCGCCCGGTCTCCAGCCAGCACTCCATGAGCGAAACAACGCCGGGCGTCCCAAAGGACTCGATCACGCGTGCCCGCGTCACCGCATGCCGCCCGCCCTCAAACAACACGGCCTGTTTTTGACGGTCGGTCTTGTGTCGGGCCAGACGGGTGGCGATGCGCAGGATATTGCCGGCCTCGAAACTGATGCCGGGCAGGCCCCGCAGACGCGGGTCGCCAGCATCGGGCACACCATTGACCACGGCGCGGTATGAGCGCTCGACGCTATGCGCCTCGAATTGCGCGGCCAACCCCTGATGCGCGGCATCCGATTTGGCAACCACCAAGAGACCGCTGGTGTCCTTGTCGATGCGGTGGACGATGCCGGGTCGTTTGGACCCGCCCACCCCTGACAGGCTGTCGCCGCAATGATGCAACAGCGCATTGACCAGCGTCCCCTCCGGACTGCCTGGTGCCGGATGCACAACCATGCCGGCCGGTTTGTTTATGACGATCAGATCGTCATCCTCATAGACGACGGTCAGCGCTATCGCCTCGGCGCTGATATGGCTCTCGCGCGCCTCTGGCACGAGGATTTCTATCAGGTCGCCCGCAGTCACCCGCGCCTTGGCGTCGCGCATCACCGCGCCATTGACCTGCACAGCCCCCTCTTCGAGCAGCCGCGCCAGACGGGTGCGCGACAGGGTCGCCTCCTCTGGCACATCGCGCGAAAGCGCCTTATCAAGGCGTTGAGGCGGATCATCCCCGATCCGAAAGACAAGTGGTTCTAGCCCCATGGATGACAACTCCGCGCCGATCAGTCCGGCGACACTGAAATTTCTGGCGCGGCTGGTCACTGTCCTGACCGCGACCATGATTGTGGGCCTTCTAGTGATCGTGGGGCTGCTTGTCACCCGCTTCTGGGGGTATGACACCGTGGCGCGGCCTGTTGTGCCTGACAGCATCGCCCTGCCAGATGGCACCAACGCCACAGCCTTTACCCAAGGCCGCGACTGGTATGCGATCGTGACCGACGACAACCGCATCTTGATTTATGACCGCCAGAGCGGAACCCTGCGGCAAACCGTGACCGTTGAGCGGCAAGAGTGACCCCGAAAAACGGGGACATCGGACCACATCGCGCAGCCACTCGGGCCCGAGTGGCGGATCACCCATCGAACGGGGTCGCGCGGGGTCAGGGCCTATGAATTTTCCGGAAACTGCGCGTTGCACTGCTTTACACCATTTGCGGCCCTGGCGGCGTAATCGGGCAACAAACGTTTGTATTGCGCAAGTTTTTCCTTCTCATGGCTGACATCAATCGCCACCGGCGTTGTCTGGGTCCGGTATTGGGTTGACGGGCAGGGATAGGGCAACGTTCGGTATGTATAGGGATCGCTCCAGTGGCAGATGCCTTGGACGGTATAGGGCACGCTTTGCGAATGGACCGCGTAGCCCCGAATGATATTTTGCTGCGTTTCGACCATCAGACTTTCAAGTGCCCTGTAGTCACGCGTCACAGAGGCGATGCAGCTTTCGCGCGGCGTGCTGCAGCCAGCGGCAAATGATGCCAGCACAAGGGCTGCAAAGATTCTTGAAACTCTGGTCAAAGCGTTGATCTCCGGATGTCGCGCGGCAGAGGCGGCGCCAGCATGGCGCGTCACTGAAAGTAATACCCGGTCGGGCCACCGGGTAAACGGAAAAGGCAGATGCGATGGTTGCTCGTGGCCCGTCCCGCGCCCCAGTCCCGCACCCCAGTCCCGCACCGCCGAACGGGGCGTCGTTCGCGCATTATGCCTGATGCTGACGACTTTCACGACTCCAGAGTTTCCGAGATTTGAGTGGAGCCCCGAAAACTCTACTCGCCTGACCTCAGCCACACGCGAGCCAGGGGTGCCATACGCCAGCAAAGGCAAGGCAATGCGCCTGTTCCGCTCTGCTTTGCCTGTTCATTCCAGATGTCGGACCGTCTGTCAGCGATCATGACCCCTGCCCTTGGGCTCGACGTCAATCAGGCGGCGCGCGTCGAGATGGTCTTTCGAGATGTCCGCGCCGATGGTATCCTTCACCATCTTCGTTGTCCTTTGCGTGTCGTGCAAGACGTCTTGCTGCGGCGTATCCGTTCAGGTCTCAGGCGAAGACGGGCCCACCACCGCACGACCGGACAGACTAAGGGAGAACACGAATGACAACTGGAACACTCCGAACCACAAATGGACGAGGACGCCTCTACGACTCGATCCTTGATACCGTTGGCGACACACCGGTCGTTCGTATCAACAATATCGCGCCGCCGGATGTGCGCGTTTACGTCAAGGCCGAGTTTTTCAATCCGGCAGCATCGGTCAAGGACCGGCTTGCCCTCAACATCATAGAGGCTGCGGAACGCGCAGGTACTCTGAAGCCGGGTCAGACCGTGGTCGAGGCCACCAGCGGGAATACCGGCATCGGGCTCGCGATGGTCTGTGCGCAGAAAGGCTATCCGCTGGTTGTCACCATGGCCGACAGCTTTTCGGTCGAACGTCGGCGGATGATGCGGATGCTGGGTGCCAAGGTCGTGCTGACGCCGCGCGCGGAAAAGGGCACGGGAATGTATATGAAAGCCGTGGAATTGGCCGAAAAGAACGGCTGGTTCCTCGCGCATCAATTTGAGACATCGGCAAATGCGGATATCCACGAATCAACAACCGCGCGCGAGATCATCAATGATTTTTCCGGTGACAGGCTGGATTATCTCGTCACAGGATACGGAACCGGCGGCACGGTCACGGGACTCGCGCGGGTTCTGCGCAAGGAGTGTCCGGAGACAAAGATCATTCTCAGCGAACCCGCGAATGCCGCGCTGATCGCAAGTGGGATCGCTCAGGAGCGTAGCAGCAACGGTGCCCCCGCGGGCAGTCATCCCGCCTTTGAGCCACATCCCATCCAAGGTTGGACGCCGGATTTCATTCCGCTGGTGCTCCAAGAAGCCTTGGACACGGGCGGCTATGACGACTTGATCCCGGTCACTGGTGCAGACGGCATCGCTTGGGCCAAGAAACTCGCCGCACGCGAGGGAATCCTGACCGGTGTCTCGGGCGGCGCGAGCTTTGCTGTCGCCATGCAGATTGCCGAACGGGCGCCCAAAGGATCGGTGATCCTCGCCATGTTGCCCGACACAGGAGAGCGTTACCTGTCCACGCCGCTGTTCGAAGACATTGTCGAGTTCATGGATGACGAGGAACTGGCCATGTCAAACTCGACGCCGGGATACCGAATGGCAGCCGAATAACCCGTCACTGACCCAAGGTGGTGACGGGCACACGCCCTGACATGATCCGCAGAGGCCCAACCATGCATATTGGTCGGGCTTGGAGCAAAAACACGCAGTGTAAGACCTAAACCGGGTACACTTCAGACCACCGTAAACCCGTCCGAACCGGAGGGGCAACGCCAGTGCGTTGCGGTCGCATGTCGAGAGGTTTGCGAAGCATGCAGAAATCACGCGGATCTCTGAACTCAGTCAGACCCGCTTGGCATGTTCTATCGGGTTTTGATGGTACCGCCTCCCTGGCTTGAACAGGGGACCTCTGGATCCACAATCCAGCGCTCTAACCAACTGAGCTAAGGCGGCACTGGAGGGCGATGTAACTTTACCGTTCTCCGAATGCAAGCCTAATGAAAGCGGATTTCCCAGGTTTGTTCCACAAGATCACAGCCATACGACCGCACCGGGTGCGAAGTGGCGATCCGCCAGCCGTTGCGCGCATAAAGCGCGCAAGCGGCGCGGTGGCTTTCATGGGTCGCAAGCTGCATGCCCCGGTAGCCCGCCTTTCGGGCAAAGGCCATGCAATGACTCAACATCCGCTGGCCAAGGCCCCTGCCCCGCGCGCCGGGGTCGAGCAGAAAGAGCCGCAATTTGGCGATATCCTCGCTCAACGCGACGCAAAAGATTGACCCAAGCGGCTGCCCGCCTGCCTCCGCGACCCAGCCCGCTTCGCGCTCTGGATCATGCATCGCTATGAAGTCATTGACGATTTCGGCCACGAGCGGGGCGAACGTAGCATCGAACCCCGCCTCCTGAGCATAAAGGGTCCCGTGACGCTCGATGAGCCAAGGGGCATCGTCCGGATGAAAGAGGCGCAGAGTGATTTCGTCCATACCCCTCACCAAAGCGCCAAGGCGCTTGTCAAGCAAGTGGGAAAAGAGTAGCAAACCGGCTCTTTCAAGGAGAGCGCAATGGGTATCAATTCAGAGAGCGACGTCGAAGCCAACCTGCAAATCGGGCCCACCGATCAGGGCATGGTGCGCCTCTACATTGAGGCGCAAGGCCTTGAAATTCCTATGGACTTCACCCCAGATGAGGCCGAGGAAATCGCTCAAGAGCTCATCGCTTCGGCCACGGCTGCGCGGGCCAAGTGATCACAGGCGCGGGTCCAGCACCGATTGCAGACGCCGCGCCGCATGACGGGCGAATTTACGGGTGAGCGCGGCACGGCGCGCCCCGGCAAGCCGGGTTTCCGGCGCCATGCGAATGATCTCTGCATTATAGGCATCGGCGAGAATCAGCCCGGTGCCATCTGGCAGCAGGTCGATGGGAAACTCCGCGTCTACGGCCCAGAAATAGCGGTCACACCATTGCAGATATCCTTGCCATTTGGCGTCCCCCATGAAATCGGCGCGGCTTGATTTGCACTCGATCACCCAAATTTCACCCTTGGGACCAATCGCCATGACATCCACGCGCCGCCCCCGCTCCGGCACAAACTCTACAATAGAATCAAAATCATAGCCGCGTAGATGGCGACACACTCCGCGTGCCAGAAGTTGTCCCGGTTGCAGGATTTGATCGGCGGTCCATTCCATGCGGCGATTATGAACAAACCACGAACGCGCGCAACCCCTTGTCGTGGCCCGAGCAAAGGCTTAACTGTGAGGCGTGGCGGGTTCTGTTCTTCTCGATAACGGTTGCATTCCAGTGGCCTTAAGCAAATCCGAGGGAATTGGCTCTGTCTGGGCCCTGGTCCAGTTATCCGATGCCCACCTGTACATACAGGTCCTCGGGAATCATACCACCGAACGGTTGCTACGGGCCCGTCACACCCAGATCCAACCTTTCACCTGCGGACACCGTGTCCTGTGTGGACATGCAGTCTGTACGCACTGAAAACGCCCCGCAAGGGGGCGCTTCAGACCTCAGTTCGAACGCGGTGAACGGTCCTAGCGCTTGCGCCATGCCTCACGGGCGCGGCCATCGTCGACCCGGACCGGGATAGCCATATAGTCGCGCTGCATCATATGCTGACGGTGCCCACCGCGCGGCTCGTCGTCATCGTCATCTTTCATCCGCATCACGGCAATGGCGAATTGCACGCCTGCGAACACGATGCCGTTCGCAAACCACAGGATCACAACGGCCAGCAGCCCCTTGTCGGAATGGCTGACCAGATGCCAGAGATTTGCGACATTGAACCACAGCAGCAGGGCGACAAAGACCCCCGCGATGCCAAAGCCGATGGCAACCTGCGTGATGTAGAGGCGTATAAGCTTGGGCATGAAACGACTCCTTTGCTTTGGCTCAAGTTTACGCTTTTGACACAGAATTACAAGTCGGCGCCCCGCGACCCTTTTACCTGTCGCTTTCATCTGGCCGCAAATACCTCGGGGTTTGGGGCTGGCCCTCACGCTGGCGGGGCCTCGTTCAGAACGCCTCGGGTCGCGCCTCGCGCGCCATGTGATCGAGCACGGCATTGACGAATTTCGATTCCTTGCCCGCCGGGTAAAAGGCCTTGGCAACATCGACATATTCCATGATCACCACCTTGGGCGGCGTGTCGGACTCGACCAGTTCGGCCCCCGCTGCGCGAAAGAGCGCCCGGAGGGTCGGATCAATCCGCGCAATCGGCCATTTCGCCACCAAGGCGCGGTCAGTCATCTGGTCAATCTTGGCCTGCCAGTTCACCGCATCGTCGAGCAGTTTGCGAAACAGATCGACATCGCCCTCGGCCATGTCGACGCCCTCGTCCACTTCGGCCCCGAACCGGAAATCCAGAAACTCCTCGCGCACCACGTCAGAGGTCTGGCCGGAATGTTCCATCTGAAACAGAGCCTGCACCGCGTAGAGGCGGGCTGCGGATTTCATCTGGCGTTTGCGGTTGCCAGAGAGGGCGGGATCGGTGGTCATGCGGTGGGCGTGCCTTTTGTCTGACCCGCGATCTGGATCTCTTCGGTCGCAGGTTTAAAGCCGACGCCTTTGCGCGGGCCGCCCCATTTACGGGCCAAGGCCACCAGATGCAAGGCCGCTGCCGCAGCCCCTGCGCCTTTGTTCATGGCTTTGGGATCGGCGCGCACCTCGGCTTGCGGGCGGTTCTCGACGGTGAGAATGCCATTGCCGATGCACAGCCCCTGCAAGCCCAAGAGCGCAATCCCACGCGAGCTGTCATTGCAGACGGTCTCGTAATGCGTGGTCTCGCCCCGGATCACACAGCCCAGCCCGACATAGCCGTCAAAGTTGGACATGCGTTCCGCGATGCCGATAGCAGTGGGGATTTCCAGCGCGCCGGGCACTTCGGCAATCTCATAGGTGCCGCCCGTGGCCTCGATCTCGGCGGTGGCCCCAGCGATCAGATTGTCGGCGATGTCGCGGTAAAACGGCGCCACGACGATCAAGAGCTTCACTGGCTTGTCAAACTCGGCACGCGGCAGGGTGTATTCATGCTCGGCCATGCTCTCACTCCTCGGTCAGTGGCTGGGTGCCTATAATCGAAATGCCATAGGCATCCAGACCCAGATAGCGGGTTTTCGGGCTGTCCGTCAGCAGAATCAACTCGTGAATGCCCATGGTCGACATGATCTGCGCCCCAAGCCCGGTGTGCTTGATGGTGCGCGGCGCATCCTCATCCTCCATCTCGCCCGCCAGCTTGGGCCGGGGTTGGCGGAACAGGAACACGGCACCGCGTCCCTCGCGGGCAATGATTTCCATCGCACGCGGCAGCTTGCCGGTGGGGCCTTCGGCGCGTTTGCTCAGGCCTATGCCCAGCACATCCTCCAGCGCATTGAGCGCATGGGTGCGCGCCAGCACGGGGCGTCCATCGGTGATGTCCCCCTTGCTCAGCACGACATGTTCGGTCTGCGTGATCTGGTCGGCGAAAATCCGCATGTCCCAGGCGCCACCGTGACTCGATGTCACGGTTTCGCGCCGGATTTCGGTGATCAGGTTATCGTGCTTGTGCCGGTAGGCAATGAGGTCTGAAATCGTGCCGATTTTCAGGTCATGCTTGGCCGCAAATTCGATGAGGTCGGGCAGCCGCGCCATCCCGCCGTCTTCCTTCATGATCTCACAGATCACGCCCGAGGGGTTCAGCCCGGCAAGGCGCGCGATATCAACCGCCGCCTCGGTATGACCGGCGCGCACCAGCACGCCGCCGCGCCGCGCGCGCAGCGGAAACACATGCCCCGGCGTGGCAATCGCCGCCATGGTATTTTGCTCGTTGATCGCCGTGGCAATGGTCAGGGCGCGATCATGGGCGGAAATCCCGGTGCTCACCCCTTCGCGCGCCTCGATCGAGACGGTAAAGGCGGTTTCATGCCGCGAGGAATTGTTGACCGCCATCATCGGCAGGCCCAGCCGGTCGATCCGCTCGGCTGTCATCGGCAGACAAATCAGGCCACGCCCGTGGGTCGCCATGAAATTCACCGCCTCGGGCGTGGCGAATTCGGCGGCGATCACCAGATCACCCTCGTTCTCGCGGTCCTCATGGTCCACGAGGATGAACATCCGGCCCTTGCGCGCCTCGGCGATGATCTCTTCGGTCGGCGCGATGGCGTGACGCAGATCGGCCTCGACGGGGCCGGGTTTCTCGAATGGAACGGTGTCGGACATGAGCGCGCCCTCCGGGGTGTTGCAACCCGGCCCGGATACCGCAGCCGCGCGGCAATGGCCAGAGGGGATCAGCCCGTGACCTGTCCGCCGAGCAGTGCCAACACCCGCGCCAGATCGGCGCGGGGCGGATCAAAGGCCGGATGCTCCAGCACCAGCGCCTTGCCCGTCGGCACAGCCAGATCAAAGGGCGCGACAAGGGTGCCATCGTCTAACGCGCTCTGCACAAGGCTCTGATGCCCCATCAATACCCCCGCCCCATGTCGCGCCTCCTCCAACGCGATGGCATAGAGTGAATAGCGCGGCCCGTTGGTGGGAAGGCTGATACCCGGCAGCCTCGCCCGTGCCCATTGCGCCCAATCCTCGGGCCAGAGCGCATCGTGCAACAGGGTTTCCCCGACAAGATCGTCAGAGCTGCGCAAACCTGCGGCAATCTCGGGCGCACAGACCGGCAGGATCATATCCCGCGCCAGCACCCGCTCGCCCCGGGCCCCGGTCGGCGGGCGGATAAAGAGGCTGAGGTCAAAGAGATCGCGCGCCAGATTGGGCGGGCTCTCGATGGCCGAGACGGAAATGCGCAGGTCCGGCAGCGCCGCGCGCACCGCCGGCAGGCGCGGCGAGAGCCAGAGTTGCGCCACCGATGGCAGCGCCGCGATATGCAGCGTGCCATGCCGCGCGGCGCTCCGCATGGCATGCACAGCCGCCCCCATCGCATCAAAAGCCGTGGCAAACCCCGGCAGCGCCTCGGCCCCCAGCGCGGTCAGCCGCACCCCCTGCGAGCGGCGCTCAAAGAGGTCCGCGCCGATCCACGCCTCCAGCGCGCGGATATGCTGCGAGATCGCACCGGGGGTGACGCAGAGCTCTTCGGCGGCATTGGCAAAACCACCCAGACGAGCGGCGGCCTCAAACGCACGCAACGCATTGAGCGGCGGACCCTTGGGACGCGGAGGCGATACAGACATTTTCTAGCCTTAGTTTTTCTACGCTGAATTTTATATAATCTCGTTTGCGCCGTCCAGCCCGTCAAAGCATTTTGCTGGAAACCGATCCTGAGGAGACCGCCATGACACTTGCCCGCCGCCCCTGGGTGCCCAGCCTATGCGAAGACCTGATCCAGACGCTTGCCACCCGCACCGCCACCCAAGACGCAGACACAATCGCCGCGCGCATCGAGGCGCTGGCCGAGGACAACCGCCGCATCCATGAGGCCGAGTGTTTCAACCTCAACCCCGCCACCAATGTGATGAACCCGCGCGCCGAGGCTCTTCTCGCCTCTGGCATCGGGTCGCGCCCGTCGTTGGGCTATCCGGGCGACAAATACGAAATGGGGCTTGAGGCGATCGAGGAAATCGAGGTCATCGCGGCCGAACTCGCCGCCGAGGTGTTTGACGCCCGCTATGCCGAGATTCGCGTCCCCTCCGGCGCGATTGCCAACCTCTACGCCTTTATGGCCACCTGCAAACCCGGCGACACGATCATTGCGCCGCCTGCCAGCATCGGCGGGCATGTGACCCATCACGCGCCGGGCTGTGCCGGGCTCTACGGGCTGCGCATCCTTGAGGCGCCGGTCCATGCCGATGGGTATACGGTGGATGTCGAGAGGCTGCGCGCGCTGGCTGAGGCTGAACACCCCCGGCTGATCACGCTGGGCGCGAGCCTCAATCTGCAGGAACATCCGGTGCGCGAGGTGCGCGCGATTGCCGATGACGTGGGCGCGCATCTGCTCTTTGACGCGGCGCATCAATGTGGGATCATTGCGGGTGGCGCATGGAAGAACCCCCTCCATGAGGGCGCGCATCTGATGACGATGAGCACCTACAAGAGCCTTGGCGGGCCTGCCGGTGGGCTCATCGTCAGCAATGACACCGCTCTGGCCGAGCGGCTGGATGCCATCGCCTTTCCGGGGCTTACCGCGAATTTCGACGCGGCGAAATCGGCGGCTCTGGCAGTAACGCTCTTGGATTGGCGGATGCATGGGCGCGCCTATGCCGCGCAGATGATCGCACTGGCGCAGGCGCTGGCAGCGGCGCTCGAGGCAGAAGGTCTGCCGGTCTTCAAGGCCGGGGGTATCGCCACGGCCTCGCATCAATTCGCCATCGCGGCAGCCGGATTTGGCGGCGGTCAGGCGGCATCCAAAACACTGCGCCGCGCAGGCTTTCTCGCCTGTGGCATCGGCCTGCCCCTACCCGCCGTGGCGGGCGACATGAACGGGCTGCGCATCGGCACGCCGGAACTGGTCCGCTGGGGGGTCACGCCAGACCATGCTCCGCGCATGGCCGCCGTGATCGCGCGGGCGCTGCGCGGCAATGACCCGGACGCGCTGCGCCCCGAGGTGTCGGACTGGCGACAGAGCTTTGACCGGCTGCATTACATCACCTGAGCGGCGTCAATGCAGTTTCTTGCGGATGCGCTGAACCATCCACCACACGAGCACGATCACCGGCAGGGTCGCAATGGCTGTGACCATGCCTTTACTGACCTCCAGCGCCTCCGCCAACGGATAGAGCAGATAGCCCGCGAGCGAGACGGCGTAATAGCTGATCGCCACCACTGACAGGCCTTCAACGGTCTTTTGCAGGCGCAATTGCAGATCGGCGCGTTTGTCCATGCTCTCCAACAGCGCCTGATTCTGCGCGCTGCGTTCGACATCGACGCGGGTGCGCAGCAATTCGCCCGCCCGCATCGCCCGGTCTGCCATCGCGGCCAGCCGGTCCTTGGTGGCGCGCACCGTGCGCATCGCCGGATCATAGCGGCGCATCATGAATTCCGCGAATGTCTGACGGCCCTCAAAGCGCTCCTCGCGCAAAACGACGATCCGCTGATGCACGATCTGCTCATAGGCTGCCGTGGCGCCAAAGCGGAACGAGGATTGCGCCACCAGCGCCTCCAGTTCCGCCGAAACCCGCAACAGGCTTTGCAGCGTTTCCTCCGCCGGCTGGCTGCCGCCGGTCATGTCATTGATGAGGCGGCTCAACTGGCTGTCGGTGTCGCCCATCTGGCGGCCCATTTCGCGAACGCGGGCAAAGCCCAGCATCGACATCGCCTTGTAGGTCTCGATCTCGCAGAGGCGCTGCACCACACGGCCAATCCGGCGCGCGCCGGTTGAGGGGGCGACATGTAGCGAGAACCGCAGATGCCCCGCCGGATCAATCCGGAAATCGCCCGCCATCACGGCCGCATCATCCAGCACCCGCGCCACAGCCACGCTCTCGGACACGAACCACTGATCAATCTCGTCGCGCGTCGCCTCGCGGCTTTTCCACGGGATCACCCGGATCATCGCAGAGGTGACGCGCAGCCCCGGCGCATCGGACAGCCAATCGACGGGAAAGACCTCGAAATCTGCCGGATCAAAGGGGCGCGCGCTGACCCCGTCGGTAAAGACGGTATAGGTCACCATCTCGGTATGGCTTTCCCATTTCAGGCTGTGCCGCCCGATCTGACCGGAATAATGCGTGGCCCCCGGCTGCGGATGCTTGGCCCCGTAGCGATCCAGAAGCGCCGTCAGATGCGCCAGATCCGCCGCGCGGTCGCGCTTGGCCGCGTCATGCGGTTGCTTGACGGCCAGAAACACCGCCGTACAGGGCGCCTCAAGTGACGGAAACGGCCGCGCATGCAGCTCATTGGCCAGATCATAGCGCAGCGGGTGGTCCTGAATGGGGGGCATGCGCCGTTCTCCTGATCCTGACCGCTCCTTAGCGCGTGCCGCGCCCGCGAAAAAGAGGTTTTTCGTTCAAACCCAATGATTTAGCGGAACACAAGTGTATACAGCCTGACCTTTGGGCTTTTTCTTGGTCTAAATACTCAATTTTCAACGACAGCCAAAGACGAAAGCGCCAGAGGATGACACGCGCGCGTCTAAAACCTCTTTAGCGCAGGAAACGGGTCGTCCGGCGCGCGTGTCGATGACAAGGTGGTGTCAACCCGCTCTGCCGGAGCGCCAAGTGAAAGGACAGGACATGCCACTCCTCACCCCTGCAAACCGCCCCATGACGGGACGGGAATGGGTCATGCTTTTGGCCCTTGCAACCGTCTGGGGCGGGTCTTTCTTCTTCAACAGCGTCGCGCTGCGGGAATTGCCGGTCTTGACCGTGGTTCTGGCACGGGTGGCCCTTGCCGCGATCCTTCTGCTTGCGCTTCTGCGGCTGCGCGGCGAACGGATGCCGCAGGACCGGCGGGTCTGGGCGGCCTTTCTTGGCATGGGTCTTTTGAACAATGCCATTCCCTTCACCCTGATCGTCTGGGGGCAGCAGCATATCACCTCGGGTGCGGCGTCGATCCTGAACGCCTCGACCCCGTTCTTTGGAGTCTTGCTTGCGCATCTGTTGACGCAGGACGAGCAGATGAGTCGCGGCAAGCTCTCGGGTGTACTGATCGGCTTTGCCGGGGTCGCGGTGATGATCGGCACTGGGGCCCTGCGCGATCTTGGCGTTCACGTCGCAGCCCAGATCCTATGCCTTCTCGCTGCGGTTTCCTATGCTGTCGCGGGCATCTTCGGGCGCAGGTTTCGCACCTTGGGCGTTAGCCCGATGAGCACCGCGACCGGTCAGGTCATCGCGTCCAGCCTGATCCTTTTGCCATTGGTGATGGTCGTGGATCAGCCCTGGACCCTGCCCGTCCCCGGATGGCGGAGCATCGGCGCGGTGATCGGCGTCGCCGCCATATCGACGGCTTTCGCGTATACGCTCTATTTCCGCATCCTGTCGACGGCGGGCGCGACCAATCTCTTGCTGGTGACGCTTCTTGTGCCGATCAGCGCGATTCTGTTGGGGACACTGTTTCTGGGCGAGGCGCTGCTCGCGCGGCATATCTGGGGTATGGCGTTGATCGGCGCAGGTCTCTGCGCGGTCGACGGTCGTCCGGTGAAACACCTGCGAACGGTCGTCACGCGCCGCAGGCGATCTGTCTGACGATACGCTGGCGCAGCAAAACCAAAGGGCGCAGCAAAGCCAAAGGGCGCAGCCTTTCGGCCGCGCCCTCCGCAAATCACACCTCCAAGGATCAGTCGATCTTGGGCAAGAGGCTCGACAGGCTCGCCTTGGCGTCGCCGTAGAACATGCGGGTGTTGTCCTTGTAGAAGAGCGGGTTCTCGATCCCCGAATAGCCGGTGCCCTGGCCGCGTTTGGAGACAAACACCTGCTTGGCCTTCCAGCATTCCAGCACCGGCATGCCGGCGATGGGCGAGTTGGGATCGTCCTGCGCCGCCGGGTTGACGATGTCGTTGGAGCCAATCACGATCGCCACATCGGTGCCGGGGAAATCCTCGTTGATCTCGTCCATTTCCAGCACGATATCGTAGGGCACCTTGGCCTCGGCCAGGAGCACGTTCATATGCCCCGGCAGACGGCCTGCGACCGGGTGGATGGCAAAGCGCACGGTCTTGCCCCTGGCCCGCAGCTTCGAGGTCAGTTCACTGACCGCCCCCTGCGCCTGCGCCACCGCCATGCCGTAGCCCGGGATGATGATGATGCTGTCGGCCTCGTTCAGGGCTGCGGCGACGCCATCGACGTCAATCGCGATTTGCTCGCCCTCAACGGCCATCTGTTCGCCCGCCGGGCCGCCGAAGCCGCCCAGAATGACCGAGATGAACGAGCGGTTCATCGCCTTGCACATGATGTAGCTCAGGATCGCACCGCTTGAGCCGACCAAGGCACCGACCACGATCAAGAGGTCGTTGCCAAGGCTGAAGCCGATCGCCGCCGCCGCCCAGCCCGAGTAGCTGTTGAGCATCGAGACCACCACGGGCATATCCGCGCCGCCAATGCCCATGATCAGGTGATAGCCGATGAAAAACGCCAGAAGCGTCATCACCACCAGCGTCCAGAGGCCTGCGTCGTTGAAATACATCACCCCCAGAACCACCGACAAGAACGCCGCCCCGGCATTGAGCATATGCCCACCCGGCAGCTTTTTGGCGGCGGTATCGACCTTGCCCGCCAGCTTGCCAAAGGCGATGATCGAGCCGGTAAAGGTCACGGCCCCGATGAAGACGCCGAGGAACACCTCGACCCGCAGGATTGCCACCTCGACACTGGTTTTCTTGGCCAGCACGGCGGCAAAGCCCTCAAGCCCCTTGCGCGCGGTCTCGTCCATCGCCAGCACGCGGCCCAGTTCGAGATCGGCATTAAAGCCGACAAACACCGCCGCCAGACCCACAAGACTGTGCATCGCCGCCACAAGCTGCGGCATTTCGGTCATCTGCACCCGCGTGGCGACGACATAGCCGATCCCGCCCCCGGCGGCGATCAGCACCAGCGACAAGAGCCAGAGCCCGGCACCGGGGCCGATCAGCGTGGCGACAACCGCCAGCGCCATGCCTGCCATGCCATACCACACCGCGCGCTTGGCGCTTTCCTGCCCCGAGAGCCCACCCAGAGAGAGGATGAAGAGGATGGCCGCCACCACATAGGCGGCCGTCGTGAAACCGTAATCCATGATCCTCTACTCCTTATGACTTCTGGAACATGGCGAGCATGCGCCGGGTGACGAGGAAGCCACCGAAAATATTGATCCCGGCCATGAACACCGACAGCGCCGCCAGCACGATCACGAGGAAAGACCCCGATCCGATCTGCATGAGCGCGCCCAGAATGATGATCGACGAGATCGCGTTGGTGATCGCCATCAGCGGCGTGTGCAGCGAATGCGACACGTTCCAGATCACCTGAAAGCCCACGAAAACGGCCAGCACGAAGACGATGAAATGCTGCATAAAGCTGGCCGGGGCCACCAGACCCACGGCGAGAAGCAGGGCCGCACCGACCACAAGCAGCGTGACCTGGTTCTTGGTCTGCGCCTTGAACGCCGCCAGTTCTGCCGCGCGCTTCTGCTCAGAAGTCAGTTCCTTGACTTTTTCCTTGGGCTTGGCCGCCGCAATCGCCGCAACCTTGGGCGGCGGTGGCGGGAAGGTGACCGCACCGGCATGGGCCACGGTCGCGCCCCGGATCACGTCATCCTCCATGTTGTGATTGACCTTGCCGTCCTTGTCGGGCGTGAGGTCGGTCATCATGTGGCGGATGTTGGTGGCATAGAGCGTCGAGGATTGCGCCGCCATCCGGCTGGGGAAATCGGTATAGCCGATGATCGTCACGCCGTTGTCGGTGACGATCTTGTCGTCCATCACCGTCATTTTGCAATTGCCGCCCTTTTCCGCGGCAAGGTCGACGATGACCGAGCCGGGCTTCATCGCCTTGACCATATCCTCGGTCCAGAGCTCGGGGGCTTCGCGGTTGGGGATCAGCGCCGTGGTGATGACGATATCCATCTCGGGGGCCAGTTCGCGGAACTTGGCCAATTGCGCCTCCCGGAACTCGGGGCTGGAGACAGAGGCATAGCCGCCAGAGGCGGCCCCGTCCTGCTGCTCTTCCTTGAAATCGAGATAGACGAATTGCGCGCCCATCGATTCGACCTGCTCGGCCACTTCGGGGCGCACGTCGAACGCGTAGGTGATGGCCCCGAGGCTGGTCGAGGTGCCAATCGCCGCGAGGCCAGCAACCCCGGCCCCGACGATCAGAACCTTGGCCGGGGGCACCTTGCCCGCCGCCGTGATCTGGCCGGTGAAAAAGCGGCCAAAGTTATTGCCCGCCTCGATCACCGCCCGATAGCCGGCGATATTGGCCATGCTTGAGAGCGCGTCCATCTTCTGCGCGCGGCTGATGCGCGGCACCATGTCCATGGCGATGACCGACGCGCCTTTTTCGGCGAGCTGTTTCATCTGCGCCTCATTCTGCGCAGGCCAGAAGAAGGAAATCAGAAGCTGGCCTTCGGTCAGGCGCTTGGCCTCTGTCTCATTGGGGGGGCGGACCTTGGCCACCACATCGGCGGCCTTGTAAAGCGCCGCGGCGGTCTTGAGCACCTCGACGCCAGCCTCCTTATAGGCGGCGTCCGAGAACCCGGCCGCAGCGCCTGCGCCGCTCTCAATCGCGCAGTCATATCCCAGCTTTTGCAATTGCAGCGCCGAGTCGGGCGTCATGGCAACCCGGTTCTCGCCCTCAAGCACTTCCTTTGGCGTTCCGATCTTCAATGCTGTCTCCCCCTCTGGCAGATGACGTGTTCTGATGGCCCCGCATCTGCGGCATGCCGGTTTCTTTGTCCCGAAGGTCGTTATTTCACACTATTTCGTGAGTGACGAGATCAAGATTGTCGCGGTTTCTACAACCAACGTCTGGTTTTTTCACAGTATCGGGCAAAATCCATGCGGAATTTGCGCCGCATACGGTCCTCTTCCGGGATAATGAAGCGTTTTTCAATCACCCAGACGAAAATGGGAATCAGCGGCAGCGCCAAAACGGCGTCCCAGCGCAGAATCAGCCCGGCGAGAATCAGGGTGTCACCGAGATAGATCGGATTGCGTGAGCGGCGAAAGATGCCGGACTGGATCACCCGCTCTGGCGTCTCATGCGGGACGATGGTGGTTTTATGGCGGCGAAATTCCAGTGCGGCCATCGCCACTAGCAAAATCCCCCCGCCGACCAGCAGCCCCCCCAAGAGATCGGCCCATGTCTCGCCAAAGCTGAGACCCATGGCGTACCGACTGGACTGCGCCCAGGCCACGGCCAAAAACCCCACAAGCCAGACCGGTGGCATGTCGATCCATTTCAGCACTGGCCATTTCAGCATGGGCCATTTCAGCATGGGCCTGCGGTCCTCTCGTGGTTGTCTCTGGAGCAAGAGCGGGTAGAGTAGCGTGAGATATGGCGGAGGCAAGATGACAATAGCGGGCAAGCACGCTTTGGTGACGGGGGGCGGCAGCGGCATTGGCCTCGCCATCGCCCGCGCGCTCGCCGGGGCGGGTGCTGAGGTGACGATCACCGGACGCCGTGCGGCGGTGTTGGACGAGGTGGCAGGCGCGGGCCTCTACCCGCTGTCCATGGATGTGACCCAAGAGCATGAGGTCGCAGCGGGCGTGGTCGCCGCGGTCAAGGCACGCGGCCCGGTGCAAATCTGCATCCCCAATGCCGGCATCGCCGAAGGCCGCGCCCTGCACAAGACGGATGCCGCATTCTGGCGGCAGATCATGGCCACCAATCTCGACGGCGCGTTTTATACGGTGCGCGAATGCCTGATCGGCATGCGCCAGACCGATTGGGGGCGGGTGATCGCAATTTCCTCGATTGCCGGGATCAAGGGGCTCAAGGGGGCTGCGGCCTATAGCGCCAGCAAACACGGGATGATCGGCCTGATCCGCAGCTTGAGCGAGGATTATCTTGGCACAGGTCTGACCTTCAATGCGATTTGCCCCGGCTATGTGGACACCGAAATCATCAGCCGCAATGTCACCGCCATCTCCGCGCGCGCAGGCGTATCAGAGCAAGAGGCGCGCGCCATGATGGTCGAGGCCAACCGCCACAAGCGCCTGATTACCCCCGACGAGGTGGCGCAGGCGGTGCTCTGGCTCTGCGGTCCGGGATCATCCAGCATCAATGGCCAAGCGCTTGAAATCGCGGGCGGACAGGTCTGATCCATCCCCGGCCCTCTTGGCTTTTTCTTGGCTGAAATACTCCGGGGGGTCCGGGGGCAGCGCCCCCTGCCTTGCGACACGTCGAACGCGTCCGAATTTGGACACACTCGTCTAAATTTCTCCTGAATCCGCGCCCATTGCCGCCGCAGACGCTGTGTATCCAGTTTGGAAACAACAGGGTGCCAATACAATGCCAACGACCTTCAACTGGATTTTTTTAGGCAACGAGCCGATAATTCTCGATCCGACCGAAGGCAACAGCAATGCCGAGAACGCAGGCCTGTTCGTCAACCGCACCTATGGCACCGCGATTGATCCGCTCTACCAGAACGTGACGCGCGTCACCACCATCGACAATGGTGGGGCGGCGGGCGCGCTGGATATGAACAATACCGCCTCGAATGATCAATTCTCGACCGACATCGGCAGCGGCACGCAGACCTTTACCTTTGACGGCCTGTCCACATTCAACGCCACGCTGACCTATACCGATGGCACGACGGCATCGTTTCTTGCGATTCTGGTGCAGGACACCAATGGCAATCTCTTTCTGGCGCCGCCGCTCAATACCACGCCGGCGAATGCCGCGAATATCGCGGCCATGACCGCGCGCCCGATCGAGTCTGTCACCTTCAACTCGGTCAACACCTCCACCAATACCAATCTCGGGGCTGACCGGGCTGACATCGGCATTGATGATGGCATCGTGCAGGGCACCGGCGGCGCTGATCTCATCAACAGCGGCTATACCGAGCCGGTCGCCTCTGGCTCTGACCGGGTGGACAACAACGACGCACCGGGCGGCGGCAACGACGATGTCATCAACGCGGGCGCGGGCAATGACACCGTGCTGGCGGGGCTGGGCAACGATTCGGTCCAGGGCGGCACCGGCGCCGACAGCCTGAGCGGCGAGAGCGGCAATGACACGCTTTTGGGCGAGGGCGGCACCGATACGCTGATCGGTGGCGCGGGGGATGACAGCCTCGACGGCGGCACAGGCAATGACACGCTTTATGGCGATGGCGGCACTGCCGCACGCTGGAGCTATCAGGTCTATACCCGCGATTTCACATCGGCCAACGGGCAGGCGTTCGACATCGAGAGCGGCACGTTGGCTGGCTCTGGCACCTCTGCCGCGTTCGACGTCACAGGCCACGGCCAACAGGCGACAGGTCAGGGCGATCCGAACGATTACGGCGTCATCTATAGCTCGAACCTCATTGCCACGGCGGACGGGGTTTACCGCTTTGCCACCACCTCGGACGATGGATCGACCATCCGCATTCTCGACGGCAACGGCGATCCTGTCACCTTCACCAATCAGAACGGCACGACGGGATCGTTTCTCGACAACGATTTCCATCAGGGCGCGACGACCCGTTGGGGCGAGGTGACGCTTGAGGCGGGCCAGAGTTACACCATCGAGGTGCGCTACTGGGAAAACCTCGGCGGCAATGTGCTCTCGGGCACCGTGACCTTGCCGGGGGGGGCGGTGCAGGATCTGGCGACCAGCCCCTTGATCGTGGGCAGCGATAGCATTGCGGGCAATGATTACCTCGATGGTGGCGCGGGGGCGGACCTGCTCTTTGGCGAGGGCGGCACTGACACGCTGATCGCAGGCGAGAATGACACGCTATATGGCGGCGATGGCGATGACCTCTTTGTCATCGGCTCGCCCGCCGAGACCGGCACCGGCACGATCACCATCGTCGGTGGCGAAGGCAGCGAAACCGGCGGCGACACGCTCTTTCTGTCGCCCGAGGCGCGCAAGGCAGACATCACATTCTCCAACCCCGACGATGCGGCGGGTGGGCTATCAGGCAGTTTCACCCTGACTGACGGCACGGTGGTGAATTTCTCCGAGATCGAGAACATCATCTGTTTCACCCCCGGCATCCGCCTTCTGACGCCCAACGGCGAGCGCAACGTAGAGACCTTGCGCGCCGGGGATTTGGTACTCACCCGCGATCACGGCCCGCAACCCGTCCGTTGGACCGGCCGCCGGACGGTGCCGGGACTTGACCGCTTTGCGCCGGTGCGCGTGGCCGCGCATGTGCTTGACGGGGCGCGCGCGCCGCTCCTGGTCTCGCCGCAGCACCGCTTTCTGTTTACCGGCTACAAGGCCGAGTTGCTCTTTGGCTGCGATGAGGTGTTGATTGCCGCCACGCATCTGGTGGATGGGCAGGCCGTCACGCGGGTCGCACAGGCGGCGGTGACCTATATCCATATCATGTTCGACCAGCACGAGGTGATCTATGCCGAAGGCGCCGCAACCGAGAGCTTTCATGCAGGCGCTGTCGGACTTTCGGCCATTTCGGACCAGGCGCGCGAAGAGATGTTCGCGGTTTTTCCCGAGTTGCGCAGCAATCCCAACGCCTATGGCGACACCGCGCGGCCCTGCCTCAAGCGGCACGAGGCACGGCTTTTGCAACCCTGCGGATGAGATCCCTAAATTCTGCCAAACCCGTGCCGTTAAATAGTCTGACTCCAGACAAAGTTAGAGCAAGCCAGGCCATTAACAGAATTCCAAAGGGTTTTTCCTAAGATCAACGGGGCCATTTGGCGCCGGTCTGTGTGGTGTGCGGAAAGTGAGGTGAAATGAAATACGCGGTAGAGACAGCAGTTGGAATGCAGCCCGCCACGGGCGGGCGTGAGGCATTTTGCGCCCGACAGTCCGACGTCAGAGCAGGTCCGCCTGAGACGACCGCCGGATGACAGGATGGCATCCGACCTGCCCACTCTTCCCGCCCGACTTGAAACGACCCCGCAGAGCGACACCGTCGCGCCCCGCCCCGACAGACAGCGAGCATCTTGACCATGGCTACGACATTTGACCTTTTCTACCTTGGGGTTGCACCGCAGATCGACACGGTCGAGGGAAATCTAACCTCCGAAAATCATACAGCCCTGAACGGACAGGTGTTCGGCAGCGCGCTCGCTCCGGTGTCGAGCACTCTGACGTCGCTCTCTCCCGCAAAAACTCTTCTGGGTCTTGTCGACTCCTACACCGGCGGGGCCACGTCCAGCGCCTATGACTCGAACAATTTCTCGAGCAACGAACAATTCATCATCGGCGGCGTGACCTACACGCATGACGCGACGATGCGCTACACCAATTCGGTGATCACCTATACCGATGGCACCACGGCCATTGTCGAAGCCATTGTCATGCAGGACACCAATGGCAATCTCTATCTGATCCCACCGCCCTCCGGGCCAAACACCTATTCTGCCGCGCTCGAGGCCAAGCCGATTCTTTCGGTGACCCTCGGCACCGCAGCGCCCGCGAACGGCACGGATGTCTTTGGCATGACCGCAGATCGGTATGATCTGACCCTGTCGGATTACATGGTCGAGGGAACGGCAGGCAATGATCTGATCAACGCCGCCTATCTGGGTGACCCCGAAGGCGACAGGATTGATGACACAGACAATCTCGCCGGGACCAATGACGACCTGGTCTTTGCCGGTGCCGGCAATGACACCGTGCGCGCGGGTGCGGGCAACGACACGGTTTACGGCGAGGACGGCAACGACCTGCTGGATGGCGGCGCGGGCAACGATTTGCTCCAAGGCGGCAACGGGAACGACACGCTGATCGGCGGTGCCGGGGCGGACACGATGATTGGCGGCGTCGGGCTTGACATCGTCGACTACTCCACCTCCGGCGCGGCGGTGACGGTCGATCTTGCGGCTGGCACCGCAACCGGGGGGGATGCCACAGGCGACGTTATCAATCAGGGCATTGATGGGATAATCGGCTCGGCCTATGACGACACGCTCATCGGCTCGGATGCCAGCAGCACCTCCGGGACGGACATCTACACCACCTATATTGATGGCGGCGCGGGCAACGATTTCATCGACGGGCGCAACGGCGGGGACAGCCTTCTTGGCGGCACCGGCAGTGACACGATCCTCGGCGGCGGCGGCAATGACCTGATCGACGGCGGCGCGGATGGCGACTGGCTCGACGGCGGCGATGGCACCGACACGATCTTTGGCGGCGCGGGCGATGACACGATTCTGGTCGCAGGCGACAATGACAGCATCTTTGGCGGCGATGGCGCCGATCTGATCCATGCCACGGCGCTCAATCTCTCGGGCATCAGAAACTTCACCGTCGACGGCGGCTCAGGCGGCGTTGACAATGACACGCTCGATCTCTCTGAGCTGATCGCCGACGGTTGGGTCATCACTGGCATGACCCAGAATGCCGAGAACAACGGCAATCCCGGATTCAGCGGCCAAATCCAGCTCACGCGCGGATTCGAAGGCGCGACCATCAACTATACCGATATCGAAAACCTGATTCTCACCAATTCCGATTACATCGTCGAAGGCACGGCAGGCGCGGATCTGATCGACGCCTCCTATGCCGGTGATCCCGAAGGGGACAAGATCGACAATCTCGACCACTCCGATGGCAGCAATGCGGATTCGGTGCTGGCGGGGGCTGGCAATGACACGATCGTCGCCGGGGCTGGCAATGATACCGTGCTGGGCGAGTCCGGGGCCGAGGTCATCTTTGGTGGCGAAGGCGATGACTCGCTCTTCGGCGGGGCCGAAAATGACACCATCGCAGGCGACGCGGGCAACGATCACCTGTTCGGCGAAGGCGGCGACGATCGTTTCACCCTGCAAAACGGCTTTGGCGCGGATACCATCACCGGCGGCGAGACCGACGAGACGGCAGGCGACACGCTGGACCTCAGCGGCGTCACCGGGCCGCTCACGCTTAATCTGTCCAATGCCGTTTCCGAGAGCGGCACGGTCAGCGATGGCACCGCAACCGCCAGTTTCTCCGAAATCGAGAACATCCTTCTCGGGGCTGGCACTGATACGCTGGTGCTGGCCGATGGCTCGGGCAGCGACGCGGTCACCGGGTTCACGGCCCCCACCGACACTGGCAATGGCACCTATACCAGCGGCGATCTGCTGGATGTGTCGGGTCTGACCTCAGATGGCACCACCCCTGTCACCACGGCCGATGTGACCGTGACAGATACCAATGGCGACGGCACTGGCGATGCGATCCTGACCTTCCCGAACGGCGAGAACCTGACGCTGATCGGCGTGCCGATGACCGATGTCGACAGCACCGCCGCCCTCGTGGCGATGGGCATTCCCGACGCGCGTGATTTCGTGATTGAGGGCAGTGCCGGTGCCGACCTCATCAACGTCGATTACACCGGCGATCCCGAAGGCGACCGGGTGGACGCCGGGGATGCCGCCAACGGCTCTCAGGATGACGTGATCTTCGCGGGCGCGGGCAGTGACAGCATCGATTCCGGGCTTGGCAACGATCTGATCAATGCAGGCGCGGGCGATGACGAGATTTTCCTCGACGGCAGCCTGCAAAACGACACCATCATCGGCGGTGAAACCGAAGAGACCGTGAGCGAAGACGACCGGATCAACTTTTCCGCCATTTCCGACGGGCTGCTGATCAACTTCACCGCACCTGAAACCGGCACCATCACCGATGGCACCTCTGTCACCGAGTTCTCGGAGATCGAGCGTTTTCAGATGGGCACTGGCGCGGATACGGTGATCGGCTCTGACGGGGTTGAGGAAATCATCGGCAACTACGGCGATGACAGCATTCTTGCAGGCGGCGGCAACGACACGATCTTTTCCGGCTTTGACAATGACTATGTCGATGGCGGCGCGGGCGATGACTCGATCCTCTCCTCCTCGGGGGCGGATACGGTCTCGGGCGGCGCGGGCAACGATCAGATTGACCTCGGGCCGGGCGACGGCGAAACCGATCTTTTGATCTTTTCGGATGGCGATGGCGCTGATGTGGTCTCTAGCTTTGAGATCCCCATCGACAACGGCGACGGCACCTTTACGGGCCGCGATCAGCTTGATGTGTCGAACCTCACGGACGCGGCGGGCAACCCGGTCAACGTTGCAGATGTCACGGTCGGCAGCGATGGCAGCGGCAATGCCGTCCTCAGCTTTCCGAATGGCGAGAGCATCACCTTGGTCGGGGTCGATCCCGCCTCGGTGTCTAGCCACGATGCATTGGCCGCCATGGGCATTTTCCAGCCCGATTACATCGTGCAGGGCACGGCTGGCGATGATGTGATCGACGCAAGCTATAGCGGCGACCCCCAAGGCGACCAGATCGACAATGCCGACAGTCGCAACAATGACAACGCCGATGTGATCGACGCAGGCGCGGGCAATGACGTGATCATGGCCGGACTTGGGGCTGACACCATCTTTGGCGGCGCAGGCAATGACACGGTGTCTGTGGGTCAAGGCGACAGCGTCCAAGGTGGCGATGGCGACGATTTCTTTACCCTGACCGATACCGGCGAGACTGAGACCGGCGCAATTTCGATCCTTGGCGGCGAAGGCGACGAGACCATAGGCGATACGCTCTGGCTGGGCGAGACCGCGAAGAAATCCGATATCACCTTCTCCAATTCGGATGATGCGACGGGCGGGCTCTCGGGCAGCTTTGCGATGGTCAATGGCACGGTCGTGACCTTCTCCGAGATCGAGAACATCATCTGCTTTACCCCCGGTGCGCGGATCCTCACCCAATGGGGGGAGCGTCCGGTCGAGAGCCTGCGCTTGGGCGATATGGTGGTGACACGCGACCACGGGTTGCAACCGGTGCGATGGGTGGGCAAACGCACGGTGGCCGGTCTGGGCGATTTCGCCCCCATTTCCGTCGCCTCCAGCGTGATGGGCGGGCGAGACGCGCTCTTGGTCTCGCCGCAACACCGGCTGCTCTTTACCGGCTATCAGGCCGAATTGCTCTTTGGCGAGAGCGAGGTTCTGATTGCGGCCAAGCATATGGTGAACGGGCGTGATGTGACGGTCAGCCCCTGCGACGAGGTGACCTATATCCACGTCATGTTCGATCGCCACGAGATCATCTTTGCCGATGGCCTCGGCACCGAGAGCTTTTATGCCGGGGACATGGCGCTGACCGCCGTCGATGCCGCCGCGCGTGAAGAGCTGTTCGCCATCTTTCCGGAATTACGCAGCGCACCGGGCCAGCACCGCGACACCGTGCGCCCCTGCCTGCGCCGTCACGAGGCGCAGCTTTTGTGCGGCTTGGGCGAACGAGAGGTTGCCTGAGCCCGCTCAGGTCGACGATTTAGGCCGGCGATTCAGGCCGAACGGCGCAGCGGGGCTGTGTGCCCCGCGGCCCAGACCCGCACCGCATCGCCAAAGGCGGTAAAGAGCGGGCGACTGACCGGATCATGCGCGGCATTATATTCGGGATGCCATTGCACCGACAGGGTAAAGCCCGGTGCGCCGTCGATATAGAGCGCCTCGGGCGTTTCATCCTGCGCCCAACCGTCGATCACCACCCCTGCACCGGGACGCAGGATACCCTGACCGTGCAGCGTGTTGGTCATCACTTCCTCCGCCCCCATCAGCCGGTGAAACACCCCGCCCGGCGCAAACCGCACCTTGTGGCGCAGCGCGAATTGCTCGTCCATCGTGCCCTCGGGGGGCATGCGGTGATTGTCGCGCCCCGGCAGATCGCGGATTTCGGGATGCAGCGTGCCACCCATGGCGACATTCATCTCTTGAAACCCGCGGCAAATACCAAGGATCGGTTGCCCCCGCTCGATACAGGCACGCGCCAGCGGCAAGGTGATCGCATCGCGGGCACGATCGAATGCGCCATGCGCTTCGGTTGCAGCCTCACCATATTCCTCGGGATGCACATTGGGTCGCCCGCCCGTCAGCAGAAATCCATCACAGATCTCCATCAATTCTGCCACCGAAACATAGCGCGGGTCTGCCGGGATGATCAGCGGCATACAGCCCGCCACATCGGCCATCGCAGAGGAATTGATCGTGCCGCCCGCATGGGTCGGATAGCGATTGTCGATCTGATATTGGTTGGCGATGACACCAACGACCGGGCGTTTCATTTTCGTCTTTCTGGGTTGCGCCACACTTTCATTCATTTGCCTAAATTATAGTGCGAAATGGAATAACAAAACATCAATTCCCGCACATATTTCCGTGCGATGATGCGGATTTGCCCAAAAACCCTGCACCGTTTGTTGATCTTTCGGCGGCAAACTGGCCGCTGTGGGCGGGGCTACCCCGTCACCGGTCAAACGCATCCCGACCGGCCGGGTTCTCCCCGTCCACACCAGCCGTCTTGCGGCTGCGCCGACAGCGTTTGCTGCAATGGCGCACCTCGTCCCAGACGCGCGCCCATTTGCGCCGCCATTCCATCGGCCGCCCACAGGTGGCGCAGGTCTTGACCGGCAGATCGGATTTTCGGCGCGCGCGCGGCATATCAGAGATCCAAACGCAATTGCGCCGTCGCCGCCTTGGGCTTGGCCCGCCTTGGGCGTTTGCGGCTGGCATGGCGGGTCACGATCCGCGCTGTCTCTGCATCGCCGCGGTGCGCCCGCCGACAGGCCCAGACCGCCTCGCGCGCCACCCGCGCCGCCTCGACCGGATCGACAATCGGCGCGGGGTATCCCCGCCCCAACAGCGCCTCCGCCTCTGACCACGCCCACGGGCGTTGCAGATACGCATCCGGCACATGTGCCAGTTCCGGTAGCCAACGGCGAGTGAATTCCCCGCTCGGGTCCTGATCCAGCCCCTGTTTCACCGGGTTGTAAATCCGGATCGTATTCATCCCCGTGGTGCCCGATTGCATCTGCACCTGTGGCCAGTGAATCCCCGGCTCGTAATCCGTAAAGGCTCGCGCCAGAACCGGCCCGGTGCTGCGCCAATCCAGCCACAGGTGATAGGACGCCACCGCCATCAGCATCGAACGCATGCGGAAATTGAGCCAGCCCGTCGCCCTCAGGGACCGCATGCAGGCATCGACAAAGGGCAGGCCCGTCTCCCCCTTCGACCATGCCGCCAACCGCACGGCATCGGCCACGCGCGGGCGCAGCCCTTCATAGGCCGGGTGCAGGCAGCGGCGCTCGATCTCCGGCTCATCTTCCAGCTTTTGCATGAAATGATCCCGCCATGCCAATCGCGCCTGAAACGACCGCATCGAGCGCGCCCAATCCGGCCCCCGCCCGGTGGGGGCCGCTGCCCCCGCCTGCACCGCCTCGCGCAGCGACAGCGTGCCAAAGGCCAGATGCGGGCTGATCCGCGAACAGGCCCGCGCGCCTTGCAGCGGCGAAGACATCGCCCGCTGATAGCTCTCGCCGCGTGTGCTCAGGAAGGAGGTAAGCGCCCGTACCCCGTCACCGCGCCCACCCTTTTGCCGCAGCGGGCAAGCCTCCATCAGCCCCAAAGCCTCGGGGCTTGGCAGGTCATCACTGGCCACCGCCGCCCCTCGGGCACCCTGCACCGCCCCTAGCACCGGCGCGCGCATGACCCTATCGCGCGCGCCCTGCCAGGCATCGCGACTGCTCAGCCGCCGCACCACGCCCGATTGCGGCATCTCGTGCCAGCGCACCCCCTGCCCCCGCGCCCACTCCGCCACCTGCCGGTCGCGCGCATAACTCCAGAGATTGCCGGTTTCCTCATGGCTCACCAGATGCGCCACGCCCTGATCGGCGCGCAGCGCCTCGAGCACCGTCACCGCATCGCCCACCCGCAAGACGAGCGACAGTCCCAGCGCCGCCAGATCCGAGCGCAGGCTCTCCAGACACTCGCAAATAAACGCATACTGCCGCTCTGAGGCATCGGGCTCTGCCCATGCCTCCGGCTCGACGATATAAAGCGGAATGATCGGCCCCAACCGCGCGGCATGGCTCAGCGCCGGATGATCCTGCACCCGCAAATCGCGCTTGAACCAGAGAATGACCGGGCGTTCCATGCCACACGAAATAGCGGTGGACCGCCCGAAGGAAAGCCCATTGCAGCCCCCTTGCCCAACGCCTACCTTCGCGCCAAAGCCAAAGGAGAGCGCCATGAAAGATGCAGCCCCGCAGCCCGTTTATCTCGAGGATTACACACCCCCTGCCTATCTGGTGGACGCGGTGCATCTGACCTTCAGGCTTGCGCCCAAAACCACCCGCGTCCTCAGCCGCATCGAATTTCGCCCCAATCCAGAGGCCACGTCGCGCGATTTTTTCCTGCATGGCGAGGCGCTTACCCTCATCTCCGCCCACATCAACGGGGCCGAAATCACACCAGAGCTGACAGCCCAAGGCCTCCGCGCCCAAGTGCCCGACGCGCCTTTCGTGTTTGAGGCGGAGGTCGAGATTGACCCAGAGGGCAACACCGCCCTCGAAGGGCTATACATGTCGAACGCCATGTATTGCACCCAATGCGAGGCCGAAGGCTTTCGCAAGATCACCTATTACCCCGACCGCCCCGATGTCATGAGCATCTTCACCGTGCGGATTGAGGGCGACGCGCCGGTCATGCTCTCCAACGGTAACCCGACCGACAGCGGCGCAGGCTGGGCCGAATGGCACGATCCATGGCCGAAACCGGCCTATCTCTTTGCGCTCGTCGCGGGCGATCTGGTGGCGCATCCCGATACCTTCACCACCCGCTCTGGCCGCGAGGTCGCGCTCAACATCTGGGTTCGACCGGGGGATGAGGACAAATGCGCCTTTGGCATGGAGGCGCTCAAGAAATCCATGGCTTGGGATGAAGAGGTCTACGGGCGCGAATATGACCTCGATCTCTTCAATATCGTCGCCGTGGACGATTTCAACATGGGCGCGATGGAGAACAAGGGTTTGAACATCTTCAACTCCTCGTGCGTCTTATCCACTGCAGAGACCGCCACAGATGCCAATTTCGAACGTATCGAGGCGATCGTCGCACATGAGTATTTCCACAACTGGACCGGCAACCGCATCACCTGCCGCGACTGGTTCCAGCTTTGCCTCAAAGAGGGGTTGACGGTCTATCGCGACAGTCAGTTCACCTCTGACCTGCGCTCCGCCCCAGTCAGACGCATCTCGGATGTGATCGCCCTGCGCGCCCGCCAGTTCCGCGAGGATAACGGTCCGCTGGCGCATCCTGTGCGCCCTGAAAGCTTCATTGAAATCAACAACTTCTACACCGCAACCGTCTATGAAAAAGGTGCCGAACTGATCGGTATGCTCAAACGCCTCGTGGGCGATGCGGCTTATAAAGAGGCGCTCGATCTCTACTTCACCCGCCATGACGGACAGGCCTGCACCATCGAGGACTGGTTGCAAGTCTTCGAGGATGTCACAGGCCGCGACCTGAGCCAATTCAAGCGCTGGTATTCCGAGGCGGGCACGCCGCGCCTGCGCGTTACCGAAGAGTTCAACAATGGCCGCTACACGCTTCATTTCGAACAGAAAACCCCGCCCACACCGGGACAGGAGGAAAAACACCCCCGCGTGATCCCGATTGCCGTGGGCCTGCTCGGCCCCAATGGCGACGAGGTGCAGGCAACCTGCGTGCTGGAAATGACGCAGCCCCGCCAGAGCTTCAGCTTCGATGGATTAGCATCGCGCCCGATCCCCTCGATCCTGCGCGATTTTTCCGCCCCGGTGATCCTCGAGCGCGAGAGCAGCAATCAAGAGCGCGCCTTTCTTCTGGCGCATGACACCGACCCGTTCAACAAATGGGAGGCGGGGCGCGCCCTGGCCCGCGCAGGCCTCATCGCCATGATCACCGAGGGTGCTGCCCCCGATCCTGCCTATCTCGATGCGATTGCCCGCGTGGCGCGCGACGACACACTCGATCCCGCCTTCCGCGCGCTGGCCCTCGGCCTGCCCTCCGAGGATGATCTTGCACAGGCGCTGTTTGACGCGGGGCACACGCCTGACCCGCAAGCGATCTGGCAGGCGATCGAGACCCTGCGCGACGCCCGCGCCGCAGCGCTCGAAAGCATCGCACAGGATCTCTACACCCGCCATCAGGTCACAGCCCCCTACCGGCCCGACCCCGATCAGGTCGGCGCGCGGGCGCTGGCCAATGCGGCGCTGGCGATGCTCAGCCGCCGCGATGGCGGGGCCCGCGCGCAGGCGCAATATGACGCCGCCGACAACATGACGCAGCAATTGGCGGCGTGGTCCTGCCTGTTGCAGGCGGGGGCCGGCGACCGCGCCACCGGGGCATTTTATACCCAGTGGAAACACGACCGGCTGGTGATCGACAAATGGTTCAGCCTGCAGATCATGCAGGCCGCACCAGAGCACGCGGCAGAGGTGGCCGAGCGGTTGACGCGCCATCCCGATTTCACGCTGCGCAACCCAAACCGTTTCCGCGCCACGCTTGGCGCGCTCAGCAGTTCGCCCGCAGGCTTTCACCACGCCTCGGGACGCGGCTATCGCCTGCTGGCGGATATGCTCATCCGGCTCGATCCACTCAACCCTCAGACCACGGCGCGGATGTGCTCGGCCTTCGAGACATGGCGCCGCTACGATCCGGTGCGTCAGGGCATGATCGCGGCAGAACTCGACCGCATCCTCGCCACCCCGGATCTCAGCCGCGACACGACCGAGATGGTCGGGCGAATACGGGGGGATTGAGAGGCGGCATTGCCCCCGCGTCTTGTTCGGCGCGGGGCGCTGAGCCTCAAGCCACCGCGCGCCCTAATCCTCGACCTGCGCCACCCGTACCGGCCGCGCCCTTGGCCGTACCGAGGACAGCGGCTTGCAATAGGTCTGCGCCCGCGTCCAGCGCTGCATATCCTCACGCATGTTCACATTGCTCAGCGGTCCCCAATCGGCCGCCACCCCGCGCCGCCCCTCAGAGACGACACCGTCGCGCAGCACCGTATGCGCCATGATCCGGATCGCACAGCTTAGGTTGTCTGGCCCGTTGCGTAATGCCTCGCCACTGCCGGCCCGGCATTTATAGCCCCGCGCCGTCGCGGGCAGGATCTGCAACAGCCCGTGCCACCGCCCACCGCCTCCGACAGCTTTGGGATTATAGGTGCTTTCATACTTGGCGAGCGTTGACAGAAAGCCCACCCAAAAGGCGCGGCGGCGGGTCTCGCCGCCCGTGGCATAGGCGGGGCACCAACTGGCAATATCGCGCGGCACAGTCCGTACCAGCGGGGCGCCATGCGCCTTCAGCGCCGAGAGCGCGCTGCGCGTCAAGAGCGGCGCGTCGCTGCGATGCTCCCAGCGCGTGCGCGGAATATTGCCATCGCGGACAGGCGGAGCGAGCGGAACAAACCCGGAAACTCCCTCCTGAGCGACGCTCGGAAGAGAGAAAAACACAATGAAAACAATCGTCATAATTCTCTTCATCCGGCAATTTTGGCGCAAAGCGGATGACATGGCAATGTCCCCGTGCCGCTCGCTCATATTCCCTGCCTTCACCCAAGCATTGCCCTTTTTTGGTCGAAATCGAGAGGCAGATTCAGGGATAACATGCGAACCGGAGTCATCATGCCGTTTGAACCCATTGCCAAGCCAGAACCAAGCGAGCCCGCCCCGCGCAAGCGGCGGTCACAGGCAGCAGGACGCTGGCCGGATCTCTTGGGACTTTTGCGGCGCAAACCCGAGACAGACCTCGACAGCTTGTCCAAACGAATCCTGCTTCCCTCCCTGCCGGTGACGGATGAGGAAATGGCCCGCGCCATGCATCAGGACCGGGGGCAAAAGCTCGCCCGTCAAGAAATGTGGCCGGAACTGGCGCAGGTGATCGAATATACCGATGCCGCGCGGCTGCGCACCCCCGGCGGCGAAAACGCGACAACGCTTCTGGCCGTGGGCGCGCGCGCCGATGTGGTGTCCGCCGCCGAGGACGCGCTGCATGATGGGTCAGAACCGGACCCCTTCGGCATCGACGCGCTCGAAGAAATGCAGTCAGACTGTTCCGACAGCTACCCCTGTGCCCTGATCGTGGCGCTGGCGCATATCGACATCGGCTGGGCGTGGCGCGCCACCGCGACCGACCGCACCCGCGCGGCGCATGAATTGCGCTTTCTCGAACATTTCAAACGCGCCGAGGATATGCTTGCGCCCTTCGACGGGGTTGATCTCGATGCGCCCTCCTTGGCCGCCGCGCAATGCGCGCTTCTGGCGGCGCGGCGACAGCCCCGGATGCGCGTGGCGGACGATTACGAGCGTCTGATCGACCTTGATCCCGACAGCCCGCGCCACATGCGCGCCCTTGGCGAGGCGCTCTTGCCCGCGCGCTATGGCAGTTACGAGATGCTCGATCTCGAAGCGCGGCGCACGGCCTCACGCACCGGTGAGATTTGGGGCGCTGGGGCCTATGCGTGGGTCTATCTCGACGCTCTGGCGCTAGATCCCGATGCGATGGCCCGCTTGGACGCGGATTTCTTTGTGGACGGGCTGCGCGACATCGTGGCGCGGCGTCGCGATCAGCATGTGATCAACCAACTTTCGGCCTTTTGCGGCATCGTCATGGCCCCCAAGACCGGCAAACAGCGCGTCTCAGCCCCACAAGAGGCCGCGCGCCGCCGTATTCACGACTGTCTGGATTGGCTTCTGGAGAACCATTTGCAGGAATTGCATCCGCTCATCTGGTCGCAAACCCTGCTCAGCCCCGGCCTGACACCGTCGCTGCCCTCGCGCCGCGCGCTGGTTCTCAAGGGCCGTCAAACCGCTCTGCGCATCATCGCCCAATGCTTTGAAGAGGACATCGCGGACGGCAGTTCCATCGCCTTTTCCAGCTCCGGCATGTACCGCTTGCCCGCACTCTGAGAGCAGACGCGCTCAGAAATGCGCCTTTGGCTCATCCGGTTTGCCCGCCGCGATGGCCAGAATCCCGGCCAAGCCGGTAAAGCCCAGCGGGAACATGGTAAAGACGTTGAAGCCAAAGGCGTAATACATCAGCCCCGCCGACACGAGCAGCAACAGCCCACCCCATAGCGCACGCATCTTGGCCATCGCCCCCCCGGCAATCGCCAAAAGTGGCGCCAGAAAGCTCGCGGTGCGGATCAGCGCCGGATCATGCACCTGATAGAACAATCCGTCCACCTCGCCGACCCGGTTGATCACCTCGGTATAGCCATAGCTGAAAAACCCGACCAGCACCGCCAGACAGCCGCCGATTACCCCCAACACCATTGCCGCACTGCGCATTCACCCGCCTCCTTAACCTCGCCCCGATATAGGCGGTCACGCCGCCTTAACCAAGGAGCGCCTTCTGTGTCTCCTTGCTCCAGCCCAGATAGAGCGTGCCGTCATCGTCAATCAACGGGCGTTTCATCAACGCCGGATACTCGGCCAAGACTGTGAGAGTATCGCGCGCCCGCTCGTCTTCGCTCAGCCCCCGCCACGTCGTTGACTGACGATTCACCAGCGCATCCCCGAACTGCGCCAGTGCCGCCTCTGCCACATCCTTGGGCAAGCCTTGCGCCCGGACATCGTGAAACGTCACGTTTTCAAGCGCTTTCAATGCCTTGCGGCAGGTATCACAGGTTTTCAATCCGTAGAGGATCATCGCACAGTCCTTCATTTTTGCGTCATTATCGGTCAAAACCCCGCCCGTTATGGAGTTTTGCTTGATTTTTACAATGGCGATGCAATCATCGTCCTCGTAACGATGGGCATTCAGATTCCGCCTTTGCAACGCTTGGCCGGTCCCTGAGGGTCCGGAGTCACATGGCCCGGCATATTCCCGGGGAAGCGACGCAAAAGGAGAAGCGGAATGCCAACCGGCACCGTGAAATGGTTTAACACCACCAAAGGTTATGGATTCATCGCCCCTGATGGCGGCGGCAAGGATGTGTTTGTGCATATCTCTGCGGTCGAACGTTCGGGGCTGACAGGGCTCGCAGACAATCAAAAGGTCGGTTTCGAGCTTCAGGAAGGGCGCGACGGGCGGCAAATGGCATCTGATCTGCGGCTGCTTTAACGCATGTGACATCCTTTTGCAGTCCGGTGGGGTACCGTGCCAGCGGTCCCAAACCCGATGCAGCCAGAACGGTCAAGAAAACAAAACAGGGCGCGCCGAGGCCCGCCCTGTTTGGTGACTTTTTCTGCCACGGGCCTTTCAGGCCTCAGTAACAGCCCTTTGCCCCTTCTGGGCAATTGAGATGCGACGTGGCGCTATAGGTTTGATGCCGGACCTTGGTCACAGGATGGCGCAGCGCCTGTTGATAGCTCTGCGTCTGATTGGGTTGACCGCAACAGATCACGCCGCTGATCGTTACCGGCTGCAATCCGGCAGGGCAATAATTGGCTTGGGACTCATAGGCATAGACCTTGGCACTCTGCGCCATGGCCGGCGCGGCCAGTCCCGCAAGCGTCAGAGCTGAGATGATGGATTTCGTGGAATTACGCATCGTAACCTCTTGGGCAAACCGTGGAACATACTCCGGCAACCGTATGGGATAACCGTCTTCTGTCAATTTCTTTCCCGGCAAAAGAGGCGATTCAGTGTGATTTTAGCCCTCTGTTGCGGGCTTCGGTGCCCCGGCACCCGGTCCGGTCTGCGTGAACGTCACGACAAAATGCCCAACATCCCCTTCGACATGCACCACTTGGCGCGGCAGACGGATCACCGGCGCGGCCTTGGCATAGGCCGCCTGCCAGACCCGCTCGGTCAGCACGCAGCCCGCTTCTTTCCCTGCGTAATCAAGCGCGGGCGGCACCTCGCGCATGAATACCAGCCCACGCACCAGCGCATGATTTCCCAGATAGACCGCGCCCGAGCCCATGACATCGACGGCCTTGCCCTTGGTCAGCACCGATTGCTGATGGCTCTGCGCCCAGACACCGCAGACCAGCACGCGGCCCTGATGCTCTCGCAGATCCGCCGCCACACTCAGCCCACCACCGGAATCGTAATGGCCCCCAGAGACCACCGGATCAGCGCCCAGCCGCGCCACCATCTGCGGACCCACCGCCGTGCACCCGGCCAGCGCCACAGCTCCAAGGATCAAACTCTTGCGCATCATCTCAGACCCTCCCGTCAGGCGGTTGATATTCGTGCTTCAACATAGCGACACGGCCCGCGATTGCCAGCTATGCGGCTTCAGGCCCGCGCGGCAACAGCAGCAATTTCCTTGAGCATCTCAGGATACCACCGCTCCAGCGTCGGCAAAAACGCTTCGTGCAATCGCGCCACCTGCGCCGGCGTCAAATCCTCGCGCCAGACCCCGGCCTGCCCTTTGGCAAAGAACGCGGTCATGCCCTTGGGCTTTTCCGCGAATCCCAGCGTCTCTTCCTGCCGCTTCATCGCCTCGAAACTCGTGGCCTTGATGGCGCGCGCCAGCTTGGGACCGTCCACCTTGACCCTGAGGAATTTCTCCAGCAGGCCGCGCATCGCCTTACCGGGATTGTGCAGCATATCCTCGTATCGCACCACATGGATCGGCAAGCCCGGCGCATTGGTCCAGACGCGGATATGATCGTCCCAACGGCCAAGCAGGTCGATGATGCCATTCGGTGTGCCGGTGATCGTGTCGGCGTTGCACATCCGTTCAATCGCCAGATCCAGATCGCAATTCTGATGCCGGGCAAAGGACGGGGCCAGATCGAACGGGTTGCGGATGATATAGATCGCGGCGGCGGTCAATTCGGGCGGGATCACATCCTGATCGAAAATCCGAACCGTCTGGCAATGGGTCTTGACGAAATGATGGTCCGGTTTTGAGCCCGCAATCAGGCGCAGCGCGCGGCCCCGCACCCGCATCCAGTCTTCTACCCCCTGCCCTCGAAACGGTCCGCCATTGGCCGCGTCAAAGAAATCCTGCCGCGTGTCGCCAGTCGTAAACTGTCTCAAGTTGTTGATATCCGGCGCTTTTCCTGCGGGCATGAAATACTGCGCCAAGAGGCTACGCATCCATGTATTGCCCGACTTGGGATAGCTCGCCAGCCAGATGATCCGCCGCAAATCGTTCATTCCAGATACCCGTATCGCTTCATCGTCTGCCCCATCTTGGTGCGGATCATCTCCGCCAGCGCCGGGTCGAGATCGGTTTTCCACTGATCCTTCTGCCCCTTGCCAAAGAATTTCGCGCTCTGTTCGGGCCGCTCGATGAACCCCTGTTCGTCTTCCTGCCGCGACAACTCGTCAAAGCTGGAGAACCGGATCGCCCGTTGCAGGCGCTCCTTGTCCACCGGCACGCACACCAGATCCAGCACCTTGGCGAACTGCGTCTCGGGATCGTCCAACAGATCCTCGTAGCGCACAAGCAGGCGCTTCCACGGGGCATAGGCCATCCAACTCTTGACATGCAACTCCCACGAACTGAGGTATTGCGCCACGGATGTCTCTGTCGGCAGATTGCCATTGTCGGGATGGCAAATCTTATGGGCCGCGTCCTCCTGCGTGATGCCGTAATGGCGCGCATAGGACAGCACCATATCCAGCGGATTGCGGATGATATAAATCGCAGAGCGTGTGTAGCGGTCGGGGATCAGGTCGATCTTCTCCGGAGCCACCCGCGCGTTATGCGTTTTAACGAAATTGACATCGGCATTGTTGGCGACGATGGCGCGCAGGACCGGATCACGCAGACGCAAACACAGCGCCAGATCCTGCGGGTCAATCTCGCGCCCGGCAACCCGGTTGTACATCTTGACGACGGCGTCGCCCACGGCAAAGCGGTGCGCCTGATTGATCGGCACCGGCTCTTGCGCGTTCATAAGATAATTGGCGAGGAACAGCCGCGTCCACGTATTCCCGGACTTCGGATAAGAGGCCAGCCAAATGATGCTTCGCTTCATGCCCCGTCGGCCTCCGCAGTTTGCTCACATATGCGGCACACATAGAAAAGGCGGGGGGAAAAGTCACCCCCCGCCCCTTGTCTTGTTACCGGTCGATTAGAACGACAGGTTGATCGAGGTGCCGATGAGGGTACCTTCGGTCGTGGTGTTGGCGTTACCAAAGGTGCCGCCGACGTCTGCGTTCACAGTACCTTCAACATAGGCTGCGTACACGGCCCAGGTCACGCCAGCGCCAAGCGAACGGCTGCCGACCAGCTGGTAGGCTTCGTATTCGGCAGCGTCGCCGGAACCGGCGCCAACGCCATTGTACTCACCCTGGTAGGTGTCGAAACCAACCGACCACGGGCCAGCGATGTCATAGGTCACACCAAGGCTCCAGCCTTCGGAGTCGAATGCACGGATGCCACCGTTGTCGTTCTCGGTGTAACCACCGCCGATGACAAAGCCGCTGAAGCCAACGCTTGCGCCAACGCCCCAAACTTCGGGATCACTGGTGCCAGCAATGTTGGACTCTGCAGTACCCCAACGAGCCGACAGGTCGAGGTCAACGCCGCTGAACGACTGGCTGTATGCGATACCGATGTCGAAAATGTCGGTCACGCCGGCATTACGGTTCACACCAAAGTTGTTACCAGCGTTTGCACCGGTACCTGCAACGTTCGACGCAGCAGCGTAGGACACGCCGAGGGTCAGACCGTTGAAGGAAGGCGTGTAGTAGGTGATGCGCGGAACGTCGTTGTTTGCCAGAACTTCAGCATAGGACGAAATGCCCGCGTCACGAAACAGCCACGGCAGGTTGCCGCCGGCGCCGTTCGAGATCGGAACAAAGCCCGAGATCGACGGAGAGTTGATGCCGATGCCGCCTTTGACCTGCGGCGCAGCCACAGTCATCTTGTAACCAGCCGAGTTCTCGTTGCCGAGGTCGATTTTGCCGAGCGCGTCGCCCGAGATCGAGAGGTAGGTTTCGTCGATGCCGGTCGCGCCGCCACCGTTGTTGGTGCCTTCCATCTGGATGTCGACGCCGAAGGTCAGGCCGTTGTCCAGAGTAACCGAGGGCTTGAAGTGGATTTCGGTGTTCGCATACACGTCAACGCCGTCAAAGTCTGCGCCAGCATGGGCAGGGGTATCGGAGTCAACAGTTACATAACCAACGTGCGAGTTGTAGAACCCGCCCCATTTCATGTTCCATTCTTGTGCCGATGCAGGTGCGGCGAATGCTACGCCAAGAGCAATCGCGCTGGTGCTCAGAAGTTGCTTTTTCAAGGGTGTCCCTCCTCAGAAGCAGGTTAATCAGATCCGCCGCACCAGTCATTGGAAACGGCTTGTGCTATGAAATGCGCCATTCGCCCCCAAACTGTCAACGCAACCCCCCTGCTCTTGCCGCATCCCGCCCGGATTGTGACGCAGAAACCACACCACAGTTCCAGCGCCCTTTCAAACAAGGGGCTTCGCTCATCCCTGGTCCTCACTCAGGACTTTTTTTGCGGCCCGGAAACATTCAAGCGCCTGCGGCACCCCGCAGTAAATTCCCACGACATGAATGATTGCACGGATTTCCTCGGGCGTAACCCCGTTGTTGATCGCACCCCGACAATGCAATTCCCACTCGTGCATTTTGCCCAGCGCGCCCAGCATGGCCAGATTCATCATGCTGCGGGTCTTGGGGGGAATCACCTCGTCACCCCAGCCAAATCCCCAGCACCAGGCGGTCATCGCCTCTTGAAACGGACGGGTAAAGTCATCCGCCGCCTCCAGACTGCGCGCTACATACTCCGCCCCCAGCGTCGATTTGCGCTGCTCCAGCCCCCTGAGAAAGAGATCCTCGTCGAAAATGCTCATCACCTGCTCCTTTTGATGCCTGACGTAACGCATCATCGCAGGGCTGCGCGATAGGACAAGCTCCAGACATGCAAAACGCGCGGGGAATGACCCCCGCGCGCCTCAGTCAATCCAGATCCGGATTTAGAAGGTCAGGTTGATCGACGTGCCGATCAGAGTGCCTTCAACCTCGGTGTTGGCTGTTCCCGGTGCAAAGGTGCCGCCGGCGTTGCCGTTGACAGAGCCTTCGGCATAGACGGCATAGATCGCCCAGCTCACGCCCTCGCCAAGTTCACGGCTGCCGATGATCTGATAGGCTTCGAATTCGGCCTTGTCGCCAGAGGCCGCACCGGTGCCGCTGTATTCACCCTGATAGGTGTCGATCCCGAATTTCCAGGGACCGGCCAGGTCATAGGTGACGCCCAGCGCCCAGCCCTCTTCATCCGGCAAAAGCCCGCCGTTGTCATTCTCCGAGTAGGAGCCACCAAAGGCAAAGCCGTTGAAGCCGACGGTTGCACCGACACCCCAAGTCTCGGGATCATCGGTGCCTGCAAGGCCGGTGTTGTTCTCGGCAGTGCCCCAGCGCGCCGCGGCATCCAGATCGAAACCGCCGAATGACCCGCTATAGGCCACTGCGACGTCAAAGATGTCGGTCACGCCCGCGTTGCGGTTCACACCAAAGTTGTTGCCTGCGTTGGCACCGGTGCCGACAATGTTATCCGAAGCCGCATAGGAGATACCCAGCGTCAGACCGTTGAAGGACGGGGTGTAGTAGCTGATCCGCGCCACGTCGTTGTTGCCCAGAACCTCGGTGTAGGCCGAGATGGCCGACTGACGAAAGTTCCACGGCAGGTTGCCACCGGCGCTGACCGAAATCGGAATGAAACCCGAGATCGATGGCGAGTTGATCCAGATGCTGCCGTCGATCTGCGGCGCCGACACCATCATCTTGTAACCAGCCGAGTTCTCGTTGCCGAGGTCGATCTTGCCGAATGCGTCGCTCGAAATCGTCATGTAGGTTTCGTCGATGCCGGTCGCGCCGCCACCGTTGTTGGTGCCTTCCATCTGCACGTTGACGCCAAAGGTCATGCCGTTGTCGAGCGTCACCGAGGGGGTGAATTCGATTTCGGTTTCGCTGTAGACATCAACGCCGTCGAAATCAGCGCCAAGATGCGCGGCTGTGTTCGTATCGACCGTGGCATATGCCACATGGCTCGAGAAATAGCCGCCCCATTTCATATCCCATTCCTGGGCCGATGCGGGGGCGACCATGACGACGCCGAGGGCGATCGCGCTGGTGCTCGTGAGTAGGTGTTTCAAGGAAGTCCCTCCAGAAATATTCTGATACGTGCCGTCGCGAAAATTCGCGACCGGCTGATAATCACCATGACGCTCACGAACGGTTCACAGTCAAAACACCGATTAGTGAATGTCACGAATCTGTTGCATATGATGCAGGGCCGACACACTCCTGCCTTCCAGCCGCCCACAACGCTCGCAAAACAGGCAAAGCCTGTCTCAGCCGCCCTAGCGACCGGCCCGCGCCTGCCAGTCCTCAACCCGGTCCACCACCTGCCGATACCAGAGATTCGCGGCCCGCAGGAAATGTGGCCGCTCGCCCGGATGCAGCCAGCTCCGGCTGAGCGGCGTGGCGCTATAGGCCGTGGCCCCCCGGGCATCGCCAATCGCCTGATAGGCGGCTTTCGATCCCAACCAGGGCGCCATCACCGTCCCTGACCCCGAAAAGCCCATCGCGTAATGCACGCCCTCATCCTGCCCCACATGCGGCATATGCGAAAAGCTATAGCCGGTGAAGCCCTGCCACGAATGGCTGAGCTTGACGCCCGCCAGATCGGGCCAGATTCCCACCATGACCTTATAGAGCTGCGCCGCAGCCGCCTCCGGCCCCATCTCCGCCATCGAGGCGCGCCCGCCAAAGAGCACACGGCGGCCATCCGGCGAAATGCGGAAATAGCTGTGCCGTGCCCGCGTCTCGACCATCATCCGCCGCCCCGGCGCGATATGGCCGATCAGGTTCGACGGCAAGTCTTCGGTCGCGATGATATAAGACGGCAGCGGAAACACCCGCGCCATATGCCAGCGAAACGGGCGGCGCGTGTAGCCGTTCGTGGTCAAAACCACCTTGGCCGCGCGGATCACCCCCTTGGCGGTCTGCACCCGGTATCCTGCACCCTCGGCCTCGCGCGCGGTCACCGCCGCATGGGATACCACCGGCACGCCCCGCCCCCGCACCGCCCGCAACAGGCCCTGATGGAACTTGGCCGGGTGAATCGCACCATGCTCCGAGAACAACAGCCCGCCGTGATATTTCTCGGTCGTGATCTCCTGCCCCAGATCAGCGCGCTCAATGATCCGCACGTTCACTTCTGATTTCTCGGTAACGACCTGTGCCATCCGCCGCTGATTGGCGAAATGCGCGGGTGTGTAGGCCAGTTGCACCCGCCCGGTGTTCTGGAAATCGCACTCGATCCCCTCGCGCGCGATCAGATCCTTAGCCCAGTCGAGCGCCGGCTTCGCCTCGGCAAAGAGCGCATCCGCCACCCTGGCCCCGAACTTCGCCTCCAACTCGGACCAGCCCAGACGGGGATGCGCCCCGAACATGCCGCCGTTGCGGGTGGACGCCCCATGCCCCGGCTCCGCAGCATCGACCACAACAACCCGCGCGCCGCCATCATGCGCCGCCAGCGCCGCCGACAACCCGGCATAGCCCGCCCCGATCACCAGCACGTCACAGGTGTCGGGCAGGTCCTCCCCCGCCTCGGGCGCACTCAGCGCCGACCACCAGTAAGGGATGCCAAGATCGGCCTCCCGCGCCCATTCGATCCGCATGATCTTCTCCTGATCTCACGCCCGATTGGGCGCGTCTGAATTGCGTCCACAACCCGCGTACAAAACGTACGTCATGTACATTCAGAATCGCAGCGAAAGACAAGACATCCCGCCATCCAGCTTGGCACATTCGATATTGTCGATCTCCACGACCTCATAGCCATGCCCCACCAGCATCTCTGCCGTGCGCGGAAAACCGGCGGCCATGATCACCAGATTATTGAAGCGAATACAATTACTTGCGGCCTCCTCGCCGTCAGGAACAAGCAGCACCTCGTAGCCTTCAAAGCAGCCCGACGCCGATAGTCTGCGCGTGCTCAGGATCGTCTCGGGCCCGATCAGGCCGCAATCGGTCTTGAAATGCAAAACCCCCGCAGAGGTCTCAACCAACCTCAGAGTATATCCATATTCACTAACAATATCAGAGAGTTGGGCCACTCCTTCACGATTGGTCCGGGCTGACAGCCCCACCAGAATCTCACGCCCCGTCACCAGAATATCGCCCCCCTCAATGGTCCCCGGCGCGGCAATTTCTGCGATCCTGTCCCCATAAAACGCCGCAATCGCCGGGCGCATCTCGGCCACTTCGCCCATCCGCGTTGGCGCTCCGGGGCGCATGGTGATGGCCAACTCCGGCAGGCAAAGCATTGTATCTTCTACGAAAACTGCGTCCGGATAGTCCTCGAGCGGGGGCAGTTCCGCTACCTCCGCCCCGGTGCTGCGCAGGGTCGCGACATAGGCGGCATGCGCCTCCAGCATCCGCGTGAGATCCGGCGTGCCGATATCCTCGGCCCGCAATCCGCCCACAATGCTCTTGCCCGGCTTGCGGGTGATCGCCCGGCGGAATTCGTAGCTGGAATTCATCATCTAACCCTCTGATTATGTTTGATTTCAGGCGATCTTGACACGCCGTGCATTGGCATGTGCCACGATCCGGTCAATCGCTTGGGCAAAGGGCGCGTCGTCCACCGTCAGCGCCAAGCGCACCCATGTCTCCAGCGTCTTGCCAAAGGACGCGCCGGGCATCACTGCTACGCCGGTTTTCTCCAAAAGATCAAAGGCATAGCTCTCGCCGTCCATCCCCGTCGCGGCAATATCCACCATGGCGAACATTCCCGCTTCGGGCCGATGCGCAACCAACGCCGTCTCCCGCTCCAACCGCGTGGCCAAAAGATCGGCCCGCGCCGCGAACCTCTGCCGCATACCTGCTGCCACATCCGAACCCTCGCGCACCGCCTGTTCCGTCATATCCGCGATAAACGGTTGATTTCCAAAGAGCATTGTCTCGGACAACGCCAAAAGATTGGCCGAAAACTCCAACGACCCGACACACCAGCCACTGCGAAATCCCGGCGCGGCGTGGCTCTTGGAGATCGACGACACCGCCACCACCCGCTCCGCCAAACCCGGCTCGGACAGGGGCGAGACAAACTCGGATCCCTCGAACACCAGATCCTCATAGACCTCATCCGAAATGATCCAGAGGTCATGCTCAATCGCCAACTGCCCCAAGGCGGCAATATCCGCGCGGGTCAGAATCGCCCCCGTGGGATTATGCGGCGTGGTCAATAAAATCGCGCGTGTTCTAGGGGTTATCAGGGGTGCTATATCCGCCGCCGCCATCCGAAAGCCATTCTCAGGCCGCAGTGGAACCGGCACCATCGTCGCCCCCGTGGCGCGGATCACCCCTTCATAGGTGGCATACATCGGATCGCCGACCAGCACCTCCGCGCCCGCCTCCGCCACCGCCATCATCACGGCGAAAAGTGCTGTTTGTGTGCCCGGAAAACACATCACCTGATCGGGATGAAACGCACGGCCTCTGTTTTTGCTGTATTTTTCCGCCAGAGCCGCCCGCAACCCCGGCTCGCCGCGCCCGTCCGAATAGCCCGTGCGCCCCGCCTTCATCGCAGCATAGGCCGCGTCCTTGAGGTGCTCCGGCGTCGGCACATCCGGCTCTCCGATGGTCAAGCGGATCACGTCGCGACCTGCGCGCGCCATCTCCTTGGCCCGCGCATGAACCTTCCACTTGGCCCCGCCAAGCCCAGCAAGTCGTTCATTTATAGAGGAAAATCTCATGTCTTCGCCGCCTCTTCCAAATCCAGTTGCAAAATCGCCCCCACCGCCGTGAGGGCAATCCCTGTCAGTTCGTCCGGCCCAAACGCTTCGGGCAGCGCGCCACCCTCGAGCCAGAGCCCATCAATCACCGCGTTGCAGGCAATCGCCAGCCGCCGCGCCTGCCCCGCATCCGGCGCGCGCCCCGCTTCCTCCAGCGCCGCCACGATCAACCGCTCCAGCCGGTCGCGGAAATCGTGATACGTCTGCGCATGCACCGCGCGCATCCGCGCATCCTGCCGCACATGGTTGAGAAACCCGGCCCAGAGCCCGACCGAGGCCGCATCAACCACCGGCGGCGTCACCGAGGCCACCACCAGCGCCGCCAGCCGTCCGAGGGCCGTGTCCCGCTCTACAACCCCGGCAAAGGTCTGCTCTGTCAGCCCCGCCATATGCGCCAGATAGGCCTCCTGCACCAGCTCATCCTTGGTGGAAAAGTAATGCCGGATAAGACCTTGGGTCACATCCGCCCGCTCCGCGATGGCGCGCACCGTGGCCCCGCGCACGCCCTGTTCGGCGATCAGATCGAGCGTCGCCATGACCAGCGCCTGACGCCGGCTGTCGGCCCCTTCGCGCCTGAATTTGCGGCGTTCTCCGGTCATGAGCGCCTCCAACCTGCGCAGGTTCAATTATACGCTTGCATAATTACAACTCTTCCGCCTTACTACAAGCCGAAAGTGACCCTGCCGGAGACATGCCCTTGACCGCAGCGCCCCGACCGTCCGACGCGCCCGACCCGGTGTCGCCCGCGATCCTTGTCGAAAACCTGCACAAGTCATTCGGGCCGCTCGAAGTGCTCAAGGGCGTGTCGCTCACCGCACAAAAGGGCGATGTGGTGGCGATCATCGGCGGGTCCGGGTCGGGGAAATCGACCATGCTGCGCTGTATCAACTTTCTCGAAACGCCCAGCTCTGGCCGGATCGTGGTCAATGGCGAGGAAATCGCCATGCGCGCAGACGGAAGCCCCGCCGACCGCCGCCAGATCGAACGCATCCGCACCCGGCTTGGCATGGTATTTCAGGCCTTCAACCTCTGGACCCATCGCACCCTCTTGGAAAACGTGATCGAGGTGCCAATGCATGTCCTGAAAACCCCGAAAAATCAAGCGATTGAGCGGGCGCGTGCGCTGCTTGACCGTGTAGGCCTTGGCGACAAGGCCGATACTTTTCCCGCCTTTCTGTCCGGTGGCCAGCAACAGCGCGCGGCCATTGCGCGGGCCCTCGCCGTCGATCCCGCCGTGATGCTCTTTGACGAACCCACCAGCGCCCTTGACCCCGAGCTTGTGGGCGAGGTGCTGAGCGTGATCCGCGATCTTGCCGCCGAGGGGCGCACCATGCTGATCGTCACGCATGAGATGAAATTCGCCCGTGAGGTGGCCAATCATGTGGTCTATCTCTATCAAGGGCGGATCGAGGAAGAAGGCCCCCCCGAGCGCGTCTTTGGCGCGCCACAATCGGCCCGCCTCAAGCAATTTCTGCAAACCGTCGGATAAGGCGGGGCAGATCAACCAGAACCAACAAGGGAGACTAACATGACACTGAAAACCATCCTCGCCGCCGCCACATTGGCAGCCCTCGGCACCGGGCTTGCCGCGCAAGAGGTCAAGATCGGCATCGCCGCCGAACCCTATCCGCCCTTTGCCTCGCTCGATTCCTCTGGAACCTGGGTCGGCTGGGAGGTCGAGGTGATCGACGCCGTGTGCAAGGCAGCCGACCTCAATTGCGTGATCACCCCGGTGGCTTGGGACGGGATCATCCCCTCGCTCACGGGCGGGCAGATCGATGCCATCATGGCCTCGATGTCGATCACCGAGGAACGGATGAAAACCATTGACTTTTCAGACGCTTACTACAACACGCCGACCGTGGTCGTGGCTGGAAAGGCGATTGAAATGGACGCCAGCCCCGAGAGCCTGAACGGCAAGATCCTCGGCGTGCAGGCCTCGACCATCCATCAGGCCTATGCGCAGGAATATTTCAAGGACGCCGCCGAAATCCGCATCTATCAGACGCAGGACGAGGCCAATCAGGATCTGGTCTCTGGCCGGATCGACGCCACGCAGGCCGACAGCATCGCCATGGCCGATTTCGTTGCCACCGAGGCGGGGGCCTGCTGCGAGATCAAGGGCAATGTCGCCGATGATCCGGCTATTCTGGGCCTTGGCGTGGGCGCGGGCGTGCGCAAGGGGGACGACGCGCTGCGCGAGGCGCTGAATAAGGGCATCGCCACCATTCTGACCGACGGCACCCATGAGGCGATCACCGCGCGCTACTTCAAAGCCAGCATCTACTAAGCCCTTTGGAGGCGCTGCTTGACACATTGGGGCTGGCGGATGCCGCCAGCCTGCTCGCGCTCGAGCCTCCGGGCTGGGGTGCCAACCTCTTGCGCGGGCTGGCGAATTCGCTCCAGATCGCGCTTGGGGCCTTTGGTTTTGGCCTCGTGATCGGACTGGGCGGCGCCTATGGCAAGCTCTACGGCGGGCCGCTCTTGCGCGATCTTTTGGCGGTTTATACCACCGTCATTCGCGCCGTGCCGGAACTGGTGCTGATCCTGATACTCTATTACGTCGGATCGGATCTGATCAATCAGGCGGCTATCGCCATGGGTTATGGCCGTGTGGAAATCAGCGGAGTTGTTGCGGGCATCTGGGTCTTGGGCGTGGTGCAGGGTGCCTATGCCACGGAGGTGTTGCGCGGGGCCATTCAGGCGATCCCACCCGGACAGCTTGAGGCCGCGCGTGCCTTTGGCATGCCGCCGCTGATGACGCTGCGACGCGTAACAATCCCCGCAATGATGGGCTTTGCCACGCCGGGGCTTGCCAATCTTTGGTTGATCGCCACCAAAGACACGGCCCTCTTGGCCATCGTAGGCTTTAGCGAGTTGACACTGGAAACCCGGCAGGCAGCGGGCAGCACGCGGGCCTATTTCACCTTTTTCCTCGCGGCGGGCGCGCTTTACCTGATCGTCACGCTGTTTTCCGGCGTGATCTTTGCCCGGATCGAGAAATGGGCGCGGCGCGGCCAGCCGTCGCTTAGGGAGGGCGGACAATGAGTGACTTGCGCGCGCTTCTGATCCCACGCCGCCTGTTTCTCATGGCGCTTTTCGCCGGGTTCGTGCTCTGGTGCGCCCTGTCCATGCGGTGGGACTGGCTGCCGCAATACCTGCCTCTGGCGCTTGAGGGGCTGTGGCGCACGATCTGGATCTTGGTGGTGACGGTCGTGCTGGGTTTCACGCTCGCGGTGCCGCTTGGTCTCGCACAGGCGGCGGGGCCTTGGTATCTGGCCGCGCCTGCGCGCATTTTCTGCACCATCATTCGCGGCACGCCGCTCCTCTTGCAAATCTGGCTGCTCTATTACGGCCTAGGCTCTCTCTTCCCGCAATACCCGTGGATTCGCGGCTCTGAGCTTTGGCCCTATTTGCGGCAGGCCTGGCCCTATGCGGTGCTGGCGCTCACCCTCTCCTATGCGGGATACGAGGGCGAGGTGATGCGCGGCGGCTTTGCCAGCGTGCAAAAGGGCCAGCTTGAGGCGGCGCGCGCCTTTGGCATGCCGCGCTTCACGATATTCCGCCGCATCTGGCTCCCGCAGGCCATTCGCAACGTGCTGCCCACGCTCGGCGGCGAGACCATCCTGCAACTCAAGGCAACACCGCTGGTGGCAACCATCACCGTGATCGAGATTTATTCAGTCTCCAACCGCGTGCGCGCCGACACGTTCATTGTCTATGAGCCGCTTTTGTTGCTGGCCCTCGTCTACATGATCATCGCGGGCCTGATCGCCCTGATGTTCCGCTGGGTCGAAAACCGCGTGCCAACCCGCAGACAGCAGGGCTAATAAACCTGCGCGGCATCGCCCCATCGTGATGTGACGGAGCGGGTAAAACGTGGTAGGATGGCGCACGGCAACGCGACGGCGCGACGCCCCACTCTCGGCTTCCGCGCCATAAATGGGAGGCCATCATGACCAAGACCATCGGCAATCCGCTGACGTGGTTGGCGGGGACAACAGCGAGTGCAAGTCGTAGCGCCTCAGACGCCGCCGACGCGCTCGGCAGTGAAATCACCACACCGCCCGAAGTGCGCCAGCTTGACATGGACGACGTGAGAACCGCGCTTCGCAAGGGGCTCGCAGATTTCACCGCCTTTCGCAGCGACGTTTTCTTCCTCATCGCCATTTACCCGGTGATCGGCATCACGCTCGCGCTCTTGGCCTTCAACTCGGCGCGACTACCGATGCTGTTCCCATTGGCCGCAGGGTTCACCCTGCTTGGTCCGGTCGCCGCCGCGGGCCTCTACGAGATGAGCCGACAGCGTGAAACAGGACAAGACCCGAATTGGGCCGAGGCCCTGCATGCGTTGCGTGCCCATGTCTTGGGGCCGGTTCTGGTTCTGGCGCTCTATCTGATGGGGATTTTCGCGGTCTGGATGTTTGCCGCGACCTATATTTACAACATCACGCTCGGACCGCTTCCGCCCTTATCGGTCACCGGTTTCCTGAGCGATGTCCTGACAACGACTGCCGGCTGGCAGATGATCCTGCTCGGGATGGGAACGGGCTTCGTCTTTGCCGCACTGGTTCTGGTCATCAGTCTGGTGTCTTTTCCAATGCTGATCGACCGACGCGCAGGCATTCCGGTTGCGGTGATGACCTCCGTTGCCGTTGCGCGGCGCAATCCCCGCATCGTTGCGACATGGGGCCTGATCGTCGCGGTGAGCATGACGATTGGCATGCTGCCTGCGTTCCTCGGGTTGGTGATCGTGCTGCCGGTTCTTGGACATGCGACCTGGCATCTCTACCGCGCTGCCGTACCAAAGGAGGGATAGAGCGGTCAGCCTGCCTCAGCCAGCCGTGCCACATAGCGGGCCAATGTGTCGATCTCGAGATTTATCATATCCCCCAAGGCCACATTCCCCCAGGTGGTTACAGCCTTGGTATGCGGGATGAAGTTGATCCCGAAATCGCGGCCCTCTACCTCGTTGACTGTAAGCGAGGTGCCATTCAGCGCCACCGACCCCTTTGGCGCGATGAACCGCGCAAGGGCATCGGGCGCGCGCAGGATGACGCGGGTGCTGTCGCCCTCGTCGCGCAATCCCACCACCTCGGCCAGCCCATCGACATGGCCCGACACGATATGCCCGCCCAATTCATCGCCTACCCTTAACGCGCGTTCCAGATTGACCCTGCGCCCTGCATCCCAGCCTGACAGATTGGTCTTGGACAGGGTTTCAGCAGAGATATCAACGTCAAACCAATCGGACCCAAGAGCTACGACCGTCAAACAAACGCCGTCGCAGGCAATGGACGCGCCGATGTCGATCCGGCCCGTGTCATAGCCGGTGCCGATCCGCGCGCGCAGGTCGCCACGATGCTCGACCGCTTGAATGCGCCCCACATCGGTGATGATACCCGTGAACATGGCCGCTCTCCTCTTGCTCTCTCCCCGCCCTAGCGCCGCCGGGTCCGCATGACAAGACACCGCGGCGGAAGGGGCTTATTTTTGCCTGATTATTGCAGTATCAAAGCACGATTGAGCGCAAAGGCAAGAGACCCCAGCATGACAGGTCTGACCGGCGAGGAGCGTGCGTTCCTGTTTCTTCAGGGACCGCATGGACCTTTTTTCTATAAACTCGGGCAGATGCTGCGCCGGGCCGGTGCGGATGTCTGGCGCGTGGGGTTCAATGCCGGGGATCAAGTCTTCTGGCGTGACCGCTCGAGCTATTTGCCGTTTCTGAGCGACGCCGAAACTTGGCCCGCAACCCTGACCCAGATCCTCGACGACAAGCGCATCACCGATCTGGTGCTCTATGGCGATACCCGGCCCATTCATGCGCAAGCGGTCGAAATGGCCCGTGCGCGCGGCCTCAGGGTCCATGTGTTCGAGGAAGGCTACATGCGCCCCTATTGGGTGACGTATGAGCGCGGTGGCACCAATGGCAATTCCCGCCTGATGGAAATGAGCGTGCCCGAGATGCGGCAGGCGCTGGAAAACTCGGATATGGACACCGCCCTGCCCCCCGCCAGTTGGGGCGACATGCGCCAGCATGTGTTCTACGGCGCGCTCTATCACGGCTTTGTCCTTTTCCTGAACCGCCGCTACCGGCATTTCCGCCCACATCGCGCGCTGACCGTTGGACAGGAATTTAAGCTCTATCTCAAACGTCTGGTCCTGATGCCGGTTCAGGCGATCGAGCGGCGTCTGACGACATGGCGCGTCCGCACCGGCGGCTTTCCGTATCACATCGCCCTTTTGCAACTGGAACATGACGCCTCGTTTCAGGCGCATTCGCCGTTTTCCACGATGACTGAGTTTCTGGAAACCGTCATCGACGGCTTCGCCAAGGGAGCGCCGCCGCATCATCATCTAGTGATCAAGGCACATCCGCTGGAGGATGGTCGCGCCCCCATCCGCAGTGAATTGCGCCGCCTGATCCACACCTACGGCCTGCGTGGCCGGGTGCATTACCTGCGCGGCGGCAAGCTGGCCAAGTTGCTGGATGAGGCCAGATCTGCGGTCACGGTCAATTCCACGGCGGCGCAACAGGTGCTCTGGCGCGGCATTCCGCTGCGCACCTTCGGGCAGGCGGTCTATGCCAAGCCGCAGTTTGTCTCGACCAAACCCTTGCGCGATTTCTTTGCCGGGGCGGAGCGGCCGGATCGCCGTGCCTACACCGATTACCGCCGCTTTTTGCTCGAGACCAGCCAGATCGCGGGCGGGTTCTATTCCGCCAGCGGGCGGCGGCAATTGCTGCGTCAGGCCGTCGACATGATGCTCTCACCCGAAGACCCCTATGACGCGCTGCGCTCTGGCACCGCGGCCCCTCGGCAACAGTTGCGCCTTATCCCGTAAGCCATCCAGATAGAAATGCTGGATTTTCGTAAACATGTTCGGTAGTTTAAGAAAAAAAGACCCGAGGCAGAACAAAAACAGGTCGAGGAGACCGAGCAGTGATACCCCGACATTCCCGATGGGCGCGGTCTGTCGCGCTTTTGGCCATTGCATCCATATTGGCCGGATGCGCCCTGCCTCGTGTAGGTCCCAACAAGCGTGAACTTTACGCAGGCTCCGTGCAGAAGGAGGGGGATGCCTTTGTCGTCACGGTGAACGATCGCGTGACCCGCGCCACGGCTGTCCAACCCGCCCTTGGGTTCACGGATGAATTCAGAAATGCGGGGCTCCTCGGATCCGACATGATCAGTTCCGGCGATACTCTGGGACTGACCATCTGGGAAAATGTTGATGACGGGCTCTTGGCAGGAGAGGCCACAAACCAGACCCTCCTTGATGAGGTGCAGGTAGACGGATCAGGCTTTATCTTCGTGCCATACGCCGGGCGGATCAAAGCCGCAGGCAATACACCCGAAGGTGTGCGTCGCATCATTACCGAAAAGCTCGAACAACAAACCCCTGACCCACAGGTCGAAGTGCGTCGCCTCGCGGGCAACGGCTCGACCGTGTCGATCAGCGGGGCTGTAAGCGGTCAGGGCGTCTATCCAATCGAGGCCCCCACTCGTACGCTCTCGGCGATGATCGCCTCTGCGGGCGGGATCGCCATTGAACCTGAAGTGGCGCAGATCACGGTGATCCGGGGCGATCAGCGCTCCAAAGTGTGGTTTCAGGATCTCTTCAAGCATCCGCAGTTCGACATCGCGCTGCGCGGTGGCGACCGTATTCTGGTCGAGGCCGATACGCGCGCCTATACCGCACTTGGGGCCACCGGCGCACAGGCGCGCGTGACATTCGAGACCCAGACACTGAGCGCCTTGGAAGCGATAGCGCAGGTCGGCGGGCTGACAACCTCTGCCGCCGATCCGACGGGTGTGTTTGTACTACGCAATGAACCCGCAGAGGTGGCAAATCAGGTTTTGGGTCGCAACGATCTGCAAGGCGCGCAGCGCCTTATTTACGTTCTTGATCTGACCAAGCCAAATGGCATGTTCATGGCCCGCGATTTTGCCGTTCGCGACGATGACACCATCTATGTGACCGAGGCACCGTTCACACAATGGTCGAAAGTCATCGGCGCACTGACCGGCACACTTGGGGCGGTTGGGTCGATTTCAACGGCGTCCTCGACGCTCTCGGGCGACTTTTGAGGCAGCCCTTAGACGGTGAACCCGCTGGCGAGGCGCAGGCCTCCCGGCGGGTTTTCTTTTTCAACGGCGGGTTTCTTTGGCAAGGCCGTGTGCGCCGTATTCTGGCACTGGCGGGCTATAATCTGACCCTCGGCCGGCCCGACGCGGAGGATCTCATCGCCGTCTGGGGCCGCAGCCCCTTTGCAAAGCGTGGCGAGGCAATGGCCGAGCGGACCGGTGCGGGCCTCTTGCGGATCGAGGATGCGTTCCTGCGCTCACTTCATCCGGGGCGCTCGGGGGAACCACCGCTTGGCTTGGTGATCGACCGGCGCGGCATCTATTTCGACAGCAGCCGCCCGTCGGATCTTGAACATCTGCTCGCCACGCATCCGCTGGACGACACAGCCCTGCTCAATCAGGCGCGCAGCGGCATGGCCCGAATGCAAGAGACGCATCTGAGCAAATACTCCGGGTTCGATCCCCGCACTCCCTGCCCCGAACCGGGCTATGTGCTGGTCATCGACCAGACGCGCGGCGATGCGTCGGTGATCCACGGCGGGGCGGATGCCAATACTTTTCGTGAAATGCTCTATTGGGCACAAGAGGATCACCCCGGCGCGCGCATTATGATCAAGACACATCCGGAAACGGCACAGGGCCATCGGCCGGGCTATTTCACAGGTGCCGACGAGTCCGCGCGCATTACCCTGTTGTCTGCTCCCGTCAGCCCATGGGCGCTGCTCGAGGGGGCTGTCGCGGTCTATTGCGTGTCCTCTCAGATGGGGTTCGAGGCTATCCTGGCGGGGCACCGGCCTCAGGTCTTCGGCAAGCCATTCTACGCGGGATGGGGTCTCAGCGACGATCACCACCCCCTGCCCCTGAGGCGCCGAGGCCGCAAGCTGACCCGCGCGCAGCTCTTTGCCGGGGCAATGCTGCTCTATCCCACATGGTATGATCCCTATCACGACCGGCTCTGCGATCTGACAACCGCCATCGGAACTTTCGAGGCGATGACCCGCGCATGGCGCGAGGATCACGCCGGATGGGCAGCCTATGGCATGCGCCTGTGGAAACGTGCGCCTTTGCAGCGGTTCTTTGGTCAATACCGGCGGGTCTCGTTCCCCAAGCGGCCCCAGACCGAGCGCCCCTCAATGGTCTGGGCGTCTAGCGCGGCCAAGACCCCAGAGGGCGCGATCCGCATTGAGGACGGATTTTTGCGGTCGCGCGGCCTTGGGGCCGATCTCATTCCCCCTCTGTCGCTCGTCTGCGATGATCTGGGCATTTACTACGATCCGACCCACGACAGCAGGCTGGAACATCTGATTGACGCGCGCGCGCGTATGCGTCCCGATCAAGAGGCGCGCGCAGAGGCGCTGATTGCCGCGCTGACCCGGCATGGGCTGAGCAAGTATAACCAAGGAGAGCCTGCCCACGATCTGCCAGAGGGCCACCGAATTCTTGTGCCGGGGCAGGTTGAGGATGACGCCTCGATCCGGCTTGGCGCCGGTGCGATCACTACTAATCTCAGCCTTTTGCACTCTGTGCGCCTCGCCAATCCGAAGGCCGTGATCCTCTACAAACCCCATCCCGATGTCGAGGCTGGCCTGCGACCCGGAAACGTGCCCCCGGAGGCGCTTTACGAGCTTGCGGATATGGTCCTCATCCACACCGATCCGGCCCACCTCCTGCCACGGGTCCAAGAGGTGTGGACCATGACATCCTTGTTGGGCTTTGAGGCGCTCTTGCGCGGGGTGCGTGTGACCACGACCGGCGCGCCCTTTTATGCCGGATGGGGGCTGACCCGCGATCTGGGCGAAACCCCCGCAAGACGCAGGGCGCGGCCATTGCTCACTGGTCTCGTGCATGCCACGTTGATCGACTATCCGCGCTATTTCGATCCAAAGACGGGACGGCCCTGCCCGGTCGAGGTGGTGGTCCATCGGCTCGCGCATGGGCCGTTGCCCCGTCCCGGTCCAGCCAACCGGTTGTTGGCCAAGCTGCAAGGCGCTCTGGCCTCTCAGGCAAGTCTCTGGCGATAAGGCACATCAGCGCTATCTACTCGGCGGCGGTATCCAACAACACGGCTTCAACGCGACGGTTGCTCTCCCGTCCGTCGCCGGTGGTGTTCGGGGCCAAGGGTGCCAGATAGCCAATGCCATGCGCTTCGAGTTGGGTAGCAGGCACACCGTGAATTTCCGTCAGAACGCTCAGCACCGCCTCTGCACGCGACCGTGAAAGGGCGATATTCCCCTCCAACCCGCCCGTGCTGTCCGTATGTCCAACCAGCGCAACGCGGGTGTTTGGTTTTGTCAGCAGATAGGCAGCAAGCGCCTCAAGGCTAGGATGCGGTCCCGGCCCAAGCGCATTGTCCCCAGACCCGAAATCGAGCCCCTCCAGCACCGCATGCCCGTAGCGTTTCAATGCCTGCACGACATCAGGAGGGGACGTGTCGTCGACCTCAGGGCTGCGTGGACCCGTTGCATCTGACTCCTGACCCAAGCCTGTCAGTTGGATCGTTTGCACATACCCAGTTTGCCCACTCTGGCTGACGATCAGGGCGACGTGCTCCAACTTGGCCTCAGGTCCACGGCGCGCCACAAGATAACGATAATCAAAGAGATCGATGAACATGTCGGGCGCAGGCAAGACCGGCAGGGCAAAGCGGAAATCGAACCCGCCGCACTCCTCGGCCAGACAGTCGAACATCACCTCCCATCCGGAGTCTTCCAACTGGCGTCGCAATGGTATGAGGATTTGCAATGTCGTGACGCCCTGCGCCGGAAACCGCCAAGCGCGGCTGATGATCTGACCGTCCAGCCGCAGGCGTGGAGCGCCTTGGGTCGAGTATGGACCGATGGGCAGGATCAGCGTATCCGCCTCGCGGATCACCTCGCGTGTCATGCTGGCATTGGCAGGCAATTTGAGATCGAGCGCCTGCGCCGACCCACAGGCCAGTAACATCGAGAGCAAGAGAGTGCAGGCGCTTCGCATGCCGGATCAACGGGCCTGTGCGTGATAGTCGGGATTCGGCTGCATGCCCGTGGCCGAGGCAACACGATTGGTCATATTGAAGAACCCCGCGACATTGGCAATGTCCCAGATGTCGCGATCGCTCAAGCCCTGATCACGCAGCGCTTGACGGTCGGACTCGGTGATTTCTGCAGAGGCTTTGGTGACCTTTTCCGCAAACCCCAGCATGGCGCTCTGCCGTGCATCGAGCCGTGCGGCACGCCAGTTCATCACCATCGCTTCGCCCAATGCCGGATCATTCGACAATTGCCGCACCGCAGCCCCATGCGCCACCTGACAATACCAGCACCGGTTGATCGAGCTGACGACAACCGCAATCATTTCGCGCTCCAGCTTGGTCAGACCACTTGGGGCGAGCATGAGATCATTGTAGAGCGTGGTGAACGCGTTGAGCTTGTCGATGTCAAAGGCATAGGCCTTCAGCACATTGGGGATCATACCCAGCTTTTCCGCGCAGATATCGAAGTATTTCTGCGTCGCGTCGGGCAACGGCTCGATCATCGGCAAATCAAGTGCGGTGGGCTGGTCCGGTTTGGTCATCTCTCACTCCTTTTGCCGGTAATGATAGTCCCCGACATGGGCAAAGCCCATCGCCGAATATAGGCCATTGGCACCCTGATTGCTCTTGGTGCAGATGACGGACAGGTACTGTGCGCCGTGCTCCTGCGCCCAATGCGCGGCCTGAAGCATCATCAGCCGCCCCATGCCCGCGCGCCGGTGGCGGACCTGCACCTCGAGCGCATGCACCATGGCAATCCCTTGGTGAATGGCGGCAAAGCCGGTGGCGGCGGGCTGGTCCTTATGCCTGCCAAAGAGCCCGGTCTTGGGGCCGATGACACGCTCCATCACCGCGATCCGCGCCGGGCCGATCCCACCCTCGGCCCAAATTTCGCGCATGACTTCAAGGGGTTCCCAGATGGAGAACGTCGTGACGCGGGGTGGCTTTTCAACCGTCAACGCATCCAACGCGGCGACATAGAGATTAACCGGATCAACCACCTTGTAGCCTTTGGTCGCCAGCAACGCGTCCAGAGTGTCATCCCCTTGGCGCACCTGAAAGAGCGGGGTCTCACCAAGATCCTGCATCGCAGCCTCGGCTGCGGTCAACTCCTCGATGGTGATCGGCCGCGCAACAGTGGCGGCGGACACGCGTTTGCCGCCACCCTTCCCATCGCGAAGGGTCACGGGGCCAAGGTGCTGCGTCTGCGCGGACGGCCAAGTGGCCTCTGTCACCGCATAAAGTGTCTGCACATCAGGTGTCATGCCGGAAACATCCCCGCCAATTCGGATATAGCGGCATCAAGCCGTGCACCGTCCTGACCGCGCATCACGATCTGTGCCCCGTAGCAGCCATCCCGAATGAACGGGTAAGACCCGATGCTGAGGTCCGGATACCGCTCCGCCAGATCCGACAGTGGACCCGCGATATCACCTTCGCCACGTCGGATCTCCAGCGTTTGCGACAGGATCGGCGCACCGCCGGTGAGTGTTGGCAGCACTGAGGCCAGCATCGCCTGAAAGATCGCGGGCACCCCGGCCATAACATGCACATTCGCGATGGTGAATCCAGGTGCTGCGCTGATCGGGTTGTCGATCAGAACCGCCCCATCCGGAATACGCGCCATGCGCAGGCGTGCCGCGTTCAATTCCTGCCCACGCGCGTCATAATGTGCGGCCAATATCGCGCGGGCATCGTCGCGCACTGAAATGGGGCGATCAAAGGCCGCCGCCACATTCTCGGCGGTGATGTCATCATGGGTCGGGCCAATCCCGCCTGAGGTGAATACGTGGTCATATCCCGCGCTCAGCGCCCGCACGGCGGCCACGATGGCGCCGGGATCGTCGCTGACCACGCGCACTTCCATTAGGTCAATGCCCACCTTCGTCACCTCGCCCGCCAGATAGTGCATGTTGGCATCGCGCGTGCGCCCCGAGAGAATCTCATCTCCGATGACAAGCATGGCTGCGGTCGGGTTGGGCATGGCAGACTCCTTGATCCGGGAACAAACCCGGTATAGGCGCAGGCCATGCGCTTTCAAACCCCTCTTGTGCAGGCCGTGCTGCTGCGCCGCTACAAACGCTTTCTCGCCGATATCCGCCTGACGGACGGGCGCGAGGTGACGGCGCATTGCCCCAATCCCGGCAGCATGCTGGGGCTGGCTGATCCCGGCGCATCCATCTGGGTTGAACCCAATGAAGATCCCCGCAAAAAGCTGAAATTCGGCTGGCGGCTGGTGGACCTCTCAGGTGGGGATTTCGTCTGTGTCGATACAGGTCTTGCCAACCGGATCGTCAGAAATGCGCTTGAGGCGCGGACAATTCCGGAACTGGCCGCCTATGATCGGGTCCGCCCCGAGCAGGCCTACGGCACAGCCAGCCGGGTCGATTTCCTGCTCTCGGGCGCGGGCCTGCCCGATGCCTATGTCGAGGTGAAATCCATGACCCTGTCGCGCGCCCCCGGTCAAGCCGAATTTCCCGACAGCGTGACCGCGCGCGGCACGAAACATCTGGGCGAGTTGGCAGAGATGGCGCAGTCCGGACATCGCGCCGTGCTCCTCTATCTGGTGCAACGCACCGATACGCAGGCCGTGACCGTGGCCCAAGACATAGACCCCGCCTATGCTAAGGCGCTGCAAACCGCACGCGCGGCGGGGGTCACGGTTATGTCATATCGTGCCAATATCACCCCGCAAGAGATCACAATCGGTCACAGCCTGCCGTTTGGCGACGACCGCCCTCTGGTCCTTTCGCGCAAATAGCCCTAGATAAACGGAAAATGAACACCATACGAGGCCGGACGTGAACGAGACACACCGTGGAAGACTGACACGCGAGGGGATCCGCATCCATGAGGCTGCGGATTTCGCGGGCATGCACCGCGCCGGAGCCCTAGCGGCGCAGATCCTCGACGAGATCGCAGAGCATGTGTTCGTCGGCCAAACCACCGCCGCCATCGACAAGCTGATCGAGGACAAGGTCAACGCCTCAGGCGCGAAATCCGCCACCATCGGCTACAAGGGCTATCAGCACGCCAGCTGCATCAGCGTCAATCACGTGGTCTGCCACGGCATTCCCGGCGACAAGGTGCTAAAAGACGGCGACATCCTGAATGTCGACGTCACCGTGATCCTCGATGGTTGGTTCGGCGACACGAGCCGGATGTATGTGGCGGGCAAGCTCAGCCGCAAATCCGAGCGGTTGATCCAGGTCACGCATGACGCGCTGATGAAAGGGATCGAGGCGGTGCGGCCCGGCAATACCTTTGGCGACATCGGCCACGCGATCCAATCCTACGTCGAGGCGCATCGCATGTCGGTGGTGCGCGATTTCTGCGGGCATGGCCTTGGCCGCGTCTTCCACTCCCCGCCCAATGTGCTGCATTACGGGCGTGCAGGCAGCGGGCCGACCCTCGAAGAAGGGATGTTCTTCACCATCGAGCCGATGGTCAATCTGGGACGGCCCGAAACCAAGGTTTTGGCCGATGACTGGACCGCCGTGACGCGCGACAAATCTCTCTCGGCGCAGTTCGAACATTCGATCGGGGTGACGGCGAGCGGTGTCGAGATTTTCACCCTGTCGCCTGCGGGCAAGTTTCATCCGACTTGGGAGTGAACCGGGGCCAGCGATTGGCGTCGGGTGTGGTCTGAAGGGGCATTCGACGCGTGCGATGAGCCGCGCGGGGCCCGTCCGCCGGGTGGGCGCTGCGCGGCGGTGCCTGCGGCACCTTGAGACCGCGCATTGGCGATTGGGGCCAACTTCAGCAAAGGGCCATCCGCCCCTTCACCCCCGCAGCACCGCCCCCGGGTTCATAATCCCGAGAGGATCAAGCGCTGCCTTGATGGCCCGCATCGCGTCCAGCTTTACCGGATCGCCATAGCGCTCCAGATCCTCGACCTTGAGCCGCCCGATGCCATGTTCGGCGCTGACAGACCCGCCCATCGCATGCACCAGATCATGCACCGCACGCTTGATCTCGTCCCGCTCAGCCACGTGATCAGCACGGGCGCGCCCCGGCATGGGAAAGACGTTGTAATGCAGATTGCCATCGCCCAGATGCCCGAAACAGTTGATCCGAAACGCCCCGATCCGGGCGATCACCTCAGCGCCTTTCACAATGAAGTCAGGGATTTCGGACATCGGTAAGGAGATGTCATGCGAGCTGATCGAGCCGACACGCCTGTTGGCCTCGGGGATCTGCTCGCGCACCTCCCAGAACTGATGGCGCTGCACCTCGGATTGCGCGATGACCCCGTCGCTGACCAGCCCCGCCTCCAGTGCCTCGGCAAAAATCCCCTCAAGCGCCGTCGCCGGATCAAGCCCGCGCGCCAGCCCGACGTCGATCAAGACGAACCATTCGGGCATCTGCGCAAAGGGCTGCCGGATATCGGGCAACGTCTCGGCCAGAAACTCGAGCCCCGCCCGGTGCATGATCTCAAAGGCGCTTACGCCCTCGCCCATCCGGTCGCGCGCCAATGCCAAAAGGTCGAGCGCAGCGCGTGGCCCCTCCACCACCATCAGCGCCGTGCCCTCTCCCATTGGACGGGGATAGAGCTTGAGAGCGGCGGCGGTGATCACCCCGAGCGTGCCCTCGGACCCGATCAGAAGATTGCGCAGATCATAGCCGGTGTTGTCCTTGCGCAGACGTTTCAGACCGTTCCAGATGCGCCCGTCCGGCATCACCGCCTCCAGGCCCAGACACAAATCGCGCGCATTGCCGTAGCGCAGCACATTGACGCCGCCCGCATTGGTGGCCAGATTGCCGCCAATCCGCGCCGATCCCTTGGCGGCGATGCTCAGGGGGAAGAGCCGGTCCACCTCGGCGGCGGCCTCGTGGATGTCTTGCAGGATCACCCCCGCCTCAACCACGATCACATTTTCAGCCGGGTAAATGCCCCGCACCGCGCGCATCCGCTCAAGGCTCAGGATCACCGGCACCGGGCCATCGGGCGCGATCTGCCCCCCGACAAGGCCCGTGCCGCCGCCATAGGGCACCACCGGCACGCGCGCGGCGGCACAGGCGCGGACAATCGCGGCCACCTCCTCGGTGCTGCCAGGGGCCAGAACCACGCCCTGCCCCTGCCAGCGGCCACGCGGCTCCTCAAAGTAGCCGGGAGTGGCCTCGCGGAACACGGGTACAGGCAGATGCGCGCGCAGCGCGTCGATGAATGCGGGGGTGGCGGGGGCCAAGGTCGGAGTCAGGGTCATGGAATTTACCTATCACGTTGCCCACATCGGTCCAGCCCTTTGTGACCCGCAAGGGAACCGGCTTGCTGCGCAGAGATGGGCGGCTTTCCCTCTTGCCTCTGCCCGCCCTCCGGGCCATTTTGCGCGCCATGCAGATGATCCCCCGTGCCCCGCTCTTTCTTGGCCTTGCAGGCCTTTTGCCCTTTCTCTGGGGGGCACTGACCGTGATCATGCCCGAGCTGGGCCTCTGGACGGCCCAGACCATCGGGCCGCGCTTTGCCGGGCCATATGTCATGCTCTTTTATGGCGCGGTGATCCTGTCGTTCATGTCGGGCGTGCTCTGGGGTTTCGCCACGCGGGCGACGGGGGCCTTGGCGAGCATCTGCTACGGCCTCTCGGTGATCCCGGCCCTCTGGGCGTTTTTCATGACCGGTGGCGGGCCGATCTCGGCGGGAATAAGCCTCATTTTCGGGTTCGCGGGCCTCTTGGCGCTCGATTGGCAATTCTGGCGCTGGGGTCTGACACCGCCCTGGTGGATGGCGCTGCGGATGCTACTGACGGCGGTGGTCATCGCCTGCCTTGCGGTGGGGGTGCTGCTCTGATGCCCGCGCTCTATGCCTATACCGACGGGGCCTGTTCCGGAAATCCCGGCCCCGGCGGCTGGGGCGTGCTGATGCGCGCCATGGAGGGAGACACCATCGTCAAGGAACGCGAGTTGAGCGGCGGCGAGGCCGACACCACCAACAACCGGATGGAACTTTGCGCCGCCATCGCCGCGCTGGAAGCCCTCTCGCGCCCCTCGGCCATCACGATTGTCACCGACAGCGCCTATGTAAAGAACGGCATCACCGGCTGGATGCACGGCTGGAAACGCAACGGCTGGCGCACCGCCGACAAGAAGCCGGTCAAGAATGTCGAACTGTGGCAACGACTGGACGAGGCGCAGAAACGCCACACCGTCACTTGGGAATGGGTCAAGGGCCACGCAGGCCACCCAGAGAATGAGCGCGCCGATGAATTGGCGCGCGCAGGCATGGCGCCCTTCAAGCCGGGCAAGGCCAAGGGATGAGCGCGCTCACCCTCCTCGATTACGCCTCGGTGCTGATCTTCGCGCTGACCGGCGCGCTTGTGGCCTCGCGCCAACAGCTTGATATCGTGGGCTTTGCCTTTATCGCCTGCCTCACGGCCGTGGGCGGCGGCACGTTGCGCGATGTTTTGCTGGATCGCAACCCGGTCTTCTGGCTCGGCAATCCTAATTACATCCTGATCGCCTGCGGAGCAGCCCTCCTCGTGTTCTTCACCGCCCATCTGGTCGAAAGCCGCTATCGCCTCTTGCTCTGGCTCGACAGTTTCGCCTTGGCCGTGGCGGTGCCTGCCGGGGTGAGCGCCGCGATGGTGATGGAGCAAAGCGCGGTGATCGTGGTGCTGATGGGCATGGTCACCGGTTGCATGGGCGGCCTGATGCGCGATGTCGTCTGCAACGAGGTGCCGCTTGTGCTCAAACAGGGCGAGCTTTACGTCACCGCCGCCTTTGCCGGGGCGCTTGGGGCAGTGGGGGCGGCTATGTTCACTCACGAACCGCTTGCGATTTTGGGCACCTGCGCCGCCCTGACTTGGGCCTTGCGCGCAGGCTCGCTCAGCCTTGGGTGGCGATTGCCGGTTTACCGCGCGCGTCCACCAAGAAACTAGATTTCACCGCCGCTCGCCGATCATCTTCCACAGCCAGACCAGCAGCATCGCGCCCAGAACCGCGCCGATCAGTCCGCCCACAAGGCCTGTGATCATCAGCACCATGCGAATGACCACCGCCCCGATCAGCGTCCCGGCGATCCCAATCAGGATCGTCGGCACCACCCCCAGTTCGACCCGCATCAGCCGCGTCGCCAGAAACCCGGCCGCGATGCCCACGATCAAGAGCCCGAGGATGCCCATGCCTTACCTCCGCTTGCGCCAATGGGTCGGCACAATGATGAGCGCGCCGACCGAGGACAGGATCGCATCAATCCCCGGCGCACCAAAGCGGATGCCGAACATGATCCGGACAAAGTAAAAGAGAAATGCGCCGCCGATGCAGATGATGATTGAGGGCAGATAGCCATTGCGCGTAAAGCCGCTTTTCTCGCTCGCGTAGCCGACGATGCCCGCGATCACCACCGTGCCGAATAGCTGCATGAACATCGCGTCACCCCAATTGCGTGCCACACGGCAAGGGCATGCCGCGCAGGAACTCGTCTGCATCCTGCGCCGCGCGCCCGGCCCGTTGCAAGCGCAAAAGCCGCACAGCCCCCGTGCCACAGGCCACGGTCAACCCGTCACCGAGAACGACACCCGGCGCACCCTGCCCGTCGGCTACGGTCGAGCATAGCAGCTTGATCCGCTCTCCCCCCACCTCGCACCACGCCCCCGGAAAGGGCGAGAGCCCCCGGATCAAGCGGTCAATCTCTGCGGCGGGGCGCGTCCACTCCACCCGCGCCTCTGATTTGTCGATCTTGGCGGCATAGGTCACACCCGCCTCGGATTGCGGCACGGGCCGAAGATCATCTAGCCGCCCGAGCGCCTCAATAATCAATCGCGCACCAAGTCCAGACAAACGGTCATGCAATTCCCCCGTCGTCTCCTGCGGCCCAATCGTCATCGCCCCGCGCAACAGAACCGGCCCGGTATCCAATCCCGCCTCCATCTGCATGATGCAGATCCCCGTCTCGGCATCCCCCGCCATGATGGCGCGGTGAATGGGGGCTGCCCCCCGCCAGCGGGGCAAGAGGCTGGCATGGATGTTCAAACAGCCGCGCGCGGGCGCATCCAGCACCGCTTGCGGCAGAATGAGACCATAGGCCACCACCACCGCCACATCAGCCTTGAGTGCTGCAAATTCCGCCTGCGCCTCAGCCTCTTTCAAACTCACCGGATGGCGCACTGGCAGACCAAGCGCCTCGGCGCGCGCCTGCACCGGGCTGGGGCGGTCCTTTTTGCCCCGCCCCGCCGGGCGCGGCGGCTGGCAATAAACGGCGGCCACCTCATGCCCCGCTGCAACCAAAGCCTCAAGCACCGGCACAGAGAAATCCGGCGTTCCCATGAAGATCACACGCATGCCGCCCCTTTCACTGTTTCAAAAATACTCAAATCCGGCGCCGCCCCAGGCACCGCCTCAGCCGATCTTGCGCGCACGCCTCAGCAGCATGTCGCGTTTTACTGTGCTGAGGCGGTCGAAATACATCCGCCCCTGCAAATGGTCGATCTGATGCTGCACGCTCGTGGCCCAGAGACCCACGAAATCGCGTTCTTCATCCTCTCCGTCTGCATTCAGAAACCGCACCGTCACCGCGCGCGGACGCTCAATCACGGCAGACACACCTGGCAGGCAGGGGCTGGCCTCGTCATGGGGCCGCAATTGCACGCTCGCGTGCAGGATTTCCGGGTTGGCCATACGCACCGCCTGCCCGCGCGCCGTGCTGGCATCGACCACGGCAAGCGCCTGCATCTCGCCGAGTTGCGTGGCGGCAAGACCCACCCCCGGCATCGCCTCCATCACCGCGACCATCTTGTCCCAGAGGGCGCGCGTTGCATCGGTGATCTCAGTGACCGGTGCCGCAGCCATCCGCAGCCGTTTGTCTGGCCAACGCAGGCAGGCACGCGGCGCCACGGCCTAACCCCGCGCCAATTCGCGCTTGAGCTTTTGCATGCGGCGGGTGATGAGTTGGCGCTTCATCGCGCTCAGATAGTCGATAAAGAGCTTGCCATCGAGATGGTCGATCTCGTGCTGCACGCAAGTGGCCCAGAGACCGCCAAACCCTTCCTTGTGCTCAACCCCGTCAAGATCCATCCAGCGCACCTCGACCTCCGCAGGCCGGGTGACATCGGCGAATTGGTCGGGGATCGACAAACAGCCTTCCTCATAGACGCTCGTTTGGTCGGAAAAAGCGGTGATTTCGGGGTTCAACATCGCGATGGGGCGCGGTGTGGCCCCTTCGTCCTTTACACAGTCAAGCACGATCAACCGGTCCATCACCCCCACCTGCGGCGCAGCAAGGCCGATGCCCGGTGCGTCATACATGGTCTCGAACATATCCTGCGAGAGTTTGCGCAAGGCATCGGACACGTCCCTCACGGGCGTGCAGACCTTTCTCAGGCGTGGGTCGGGATGGATCAGAATAGACCGTTTCATGGCGGCTATTTAGGCGATGGTCGGGCATTCTGCAACGCCTCTTGCGCTCGGGCTGTGATCGGTTAGCTTGCCGCGCGAACCCAGACCCGGAGAACCCCATGAATTTCGACGAGATCATCGACCGCCGCGGCACCGGCAGCAGCAAGTGGGACAGGATGCACGCCTATGGCGGTGTTTCACCCGACGACGGAATTCCGATGTGGGTGGCCGACATGGATTTTCGCGCCGCCGATGTGCTTCAGGAGGCAATGCAGGACCTGATCGAGCGCGGCAACTACGGGTATTTCGCGGGCGACGAGGACATGAACGCGGCGGTTGCCTGGTGGATGCACGAGCGGCACGGCTGGACTGTGAATCCTGACCATATGTCCAGCACAGCCGGGTTGGGTCATGCCATCGCGCTGATTCTCGAGACCTACACCGATCCGGGCGACGAGGTGATCATCTTTACCCCCGTCTACCATGAGTTCACGCATAAGATCAAACTGACCAAGCGGGTGGTTCACGAGGCACCGCTGATCATCGAGAATGGCGTTTATCACATGGATCTCGACGCGCTCGAAGCCGGGCTGACGGGCAAGGAGCGGATGATGCTCATTTCCTCACCCCACAACCCTGCGGGTCGCATCTGGACACCGGACGAGCTGCGGCATCTGGCCGATATCTGCGCGCGGCACGATCTGATCATGGTGGCGGATGAAATCCACCACGATCTGGTCTATCCCGGCCAGACATTTACAAGCTTTCTCAAGGCGGCCCCCGAGGCCGCGGATCGCACCTTTGTGCTTACGGCGGCCTCAAAGACATTCAACACGGCGGGGGCGCGTCTGGGCACGGTCACAATTCCCAACCCCGAGTTGCGCAAGCGCTTTCGGCAAGCGCTGCTTGAGCATCAAACACAGCCCAATCTGATGGGAGTCGCGCTCACCCGCGCCGCCTATTCTCCGGGGGGCGCGGATTGGGTCGACGGGCTGGTCGCCTATATCGAGGGCAATCACCGGTTATTTCTCGATGGGATCGCGCAGATTCCGGCGCTGAAAGGCATGCCGATGCAATCGACCTATCTCGCATGGGTCGACTTTGCTGCGACCGGCATGGAGATGACTGAGGTGTTGCGCCGTGTGCATGAGGATGCGCGCGTCGTGCCGTCGGTCGGGGCGCATTTTGGCAGCGGCGGCGAGACGTTCCTGCGCTTTAACATTGGCACACCGCGTGCGCGTGTCGCCGAGGCGGTAGAGCGGCTCCAATCCGCCTTTGCCGATCTGCAATGACCGTCCGGGGGGCGGGCCGATGACACGGGTCTTCATCACCGGCACCGCAGGTTTTATCGGCTATCATCTGGCTGATCTCCTGCTGAATGAGGGCATGACCGTTCACGGGCTGGACGGCATGACCGATTACTACGACGTCAGCCTCAAAAGGCGCCGCCACCAGATGCTGCTGCAAAAGCCGGGCTTTGTCGCAACCGAGGCCATGCTCGAGGATCAGGCGGCGGTGGACGCCGCCATCGACGCCTGTGCCCCCGACATCATTGTGCATCTCGCCGCACAAGCGGGCGTGCGCTACAGCCTCGAGAACCCGCGCGCCTATATCGACGCCAATATCGTGGGCACGTTCACCGTGATGGAAGCGGCCAAGCGCCACGCGGTACGCCATCTGCTGATGGCCTCCACCTCGTCGATCTACGGCGCCAATACCGACATGCCCTATGCCGAGACCATGAAGGCCGACAGTCAGATGACGATCTACGCCGCCACCAAGAAGGCGACGGAATCAATGGGCCACGCCCATGCCCATCTGTGGAACCTGCCCACCACGATGTTTCGGTTCTTTACCGTCTATGGGCCATGGGGCCGCCCCGACATGGCCTATTTCAAATTCGTCGAGGCTATTCTGGCGGGCCGTCCCATCGACATCTACAACCATGGCGAGATGTATCGCGATTTCACCTATGTGGGTGATCTGGTGCGCGGCATCCGCCTCTTGATGGATGCCGCGCCCGTGCGGCCAGACGCACCCGAGGATATTGCGGCGGGCGACAGCCTGTCCCCCGTTGCGCCCTACCGGATCGTGAATATCGGCAACTCACAGAAGGTGCGGCTCTTGGATTTCGTCGCGGCCATCGAAGACGCGCTGGACCGTCCCGCCATCCGCAACATGATGGAGATGCAAAAGGGTGACGTGCCTGCCACATGGGCCGATGCACAACTCTTGAAGCGTCTGACCGGCTATCAGCCAAATACCGAAATCCACGACGGAATTGCCCAATTCGTAACCTGGTATCGTGCCTATTATCAGGTCTGAGAGGGATTGTGATGACACAAGACCGCCACAGGCATAGCGTAGCCCGGTCCGCACTGATAGCCTGTGGTTGAGCAGCCTCCGCGCGGGACAACGAAGGAATGACCACCCCATGAGCAACACAGGCAAACCGATCAACTTGGCGCTTCAGGGGGGCGGTGCGCATGGCGCGTTTAGCTGGGGCGTGCTGGACTACCTGCTCGAAGATGGGCGACTGCATATTGCTGGTGTATCGGGCACATCTGCGGGGGCGATGAACGCGGTGGCCTTGGCCGATGGGTATACCCGCGGCGGTCCGGACGGTGCCCGCGAGGCACTTGATCGTTTCTGGCGCGACATGAGTGGCAGCGTCAAGAACTCGCCGCTGCAACGCACTCCCATGGACCGGATCACCGGCAACTGGGGGCTGGAAAATAACCCGTTCTATCATTTCATGAATGCCCTCACCGGCATCGCCTCGCCCTATCAACTCAACCCGATGAACATCAACCCGCTCCGCGATCTGGTGGCAGAGAGCATCGACTTTGAGATGGTGCGCAAATGCACGGCGTTTCAGCTCTTTGTCTCGGCTACGAATGTCGAAACGGGCCGCGTCCGCGTGTTTTCCCGCGAAGAGATGACAGTGGATATGGTCATGGCCTCAGCCTGCCTGCCGCAAATGTATCAGGCGGTCGAGATCGACGGAATTCCTTACTGGGATGGCGGTTATATGGGCAATCCCGCACTCTTTCCGCTCTATGGCAAGACCGGAACCGATGACATCGTGGTCATCCAGATCAACCCGATCGAGCGCAAGGGCGCGCCGCGCACGGCGCAGGAAATCCAGAACCGCCTGAATGAGATCAGCTTCAACTCCAGCCTGCTCAAGGAACTGCGCGCGATCAATTTCGTTGACCGATTGATTGACCAAGGCAAGCTCTCGACAGATGAATACCGCCCGGTCAAGGTGCATCTGATCGAGAATGAGGCACTGCTCAATCCGATGGGGGCCTCGTCCAAAATGAATGTGGAATGGGCCTTTCTGACCCGTCTGCGTGACATCGGGCGTGACACTGCCAAGGCGTGGCTAGATAGCAGTTTCGACCGGATCGGCACCCAGAGCACAGTCGATCTCTTCAAGATGTTTCAAGGGATTGGAGCAGAGCACCAAGGATAGAGGTGACCGAAGCCGTCAGCGGTTTCATGTACGGGATCCCACGCCAGGAGCGTCAAACACGCCACGCGGACTTGAACTCGTTATCAATGTAAGCGATGGGGCAATACAGGCCATACCAGTTGGGAGTATTCCAGTTGAAGGACATCCGAGCCTTGAATCGGCTCTTGCGACGGTTTCAGAAACCCGCGGAGCCAGGACGGAAAGAAACCAAAGGCAGGGCCGAGACGCCCCATCACAAGGATGGAAATCCCTACACTGGGCTCTCGCCCGACCGGTTTTGGCGCACGGGCGTCCAGCAGTCTGACCCGGCGAACATGCCGGGCATCCACACTCCGAAATTCCTGATCACCCGCCAAGATACAATCGTGACGATGGGAAGCTGCTTTGCGCAGCATATCGCCAACTGGCTGCGCGACCGGGATTTCAACGTTCCGTTCTATGACTCTGTCGACAACATCAGGGCAAAGTCCTTTTCCGCAAACTACGGCAATATCTACACGGTCAAGCAGGCACTTCAGCTTGTGCAGGAAGCACGCAGCGCGCGTGTCCCAAGCGAGGCCGCATGGTCCGTCGACGGGGGCGTCATCGACCCCCTGAGACCCGCGCAATTCGAAGCCCCCTTTCAGAACGAAAGTGCCTTGCGGTCAGCGCGTGCCACGCATTTGAAAGCGGTCCTGGCCGCACTGAATGACCTTGATGTTCTGGTCTTCACCCTCGGACTGACCGAGGCGTGGCGTGTCAAATCCTGCGGCACCGTTCTCCCGGTGGCGCCCGGCGTGATCGCGGGCCAGTTCGATCAAAACGCGCACGAATTTGTCAACTTTCGCTATGATGAGATCTTAACGGACCTGCGTGCCCTTTGCGCCGAAATCCGTGATCTGCGCGGTGGTCGTGAGTTTCGCATGGTCCTGACTGTTTCTCCGGTTCCCTTGACGGCAACAGCCGCACCACAGCATGTCTTATGCGCCTCAACCTACTCCAAATCCGTTCTGCGTGCCGTTGCCGGAGACTTCTGCGAGGATCACGACGACGCGGATTACTTCCCGTCGTTCGAATTGGTCACGAACCCGGGTGCATATTCAGCGAATTTTGAGGACAACCTGAGATCCGTGCGACCTGCCTCTGTTGCCAGCGTGATGACGATCTTTGAGCGGCTCTGTCTGGAGGGGGAGTCAGACACCCCGGCCACATCTGCCGGAATAGGGGATGTGGACTGTGAAGAGGCACTGCTTGACGCCTTTGCAGGAAACACTCGGACGGCAGGCCGCCCAAACACCACGCCCCTGCTCGTGGTTGGCAACAGCCATCTGGGCGGGGCAAGGGACCATGCTCTGGCAAACCCTTTTGGCCAAACCGCGCAATTTGCGATGCTGAACTTCTTGAGAACCGATCCTTTCGCAAAGATCAAAACCACGCGGTTCCGGACCTTCAAATATCGTGACAATGTGCGGGACCAATTTGCCGATGTGGTCGCGGACGAGGCCCGCACCTTGATCATTGTAGGCTGTGGTTTGATGGGCGATGGAATCATTCGGGCACATGGTGACCTGCGTGCCGGATTTCCGGGGTGCAACGGACGCAAGATTTCACCGAACGTGCCGATCGTTCACGAGGTCTCGGCTAACCTGATAAAATTCTACGACTCCGCCACACGCCAGATCGCGCAGAATATTCGCAAATTGGAAGATTTCTGCGATTTCGAACACGTCTTCTGGATTGCAGCTCCGGATATGTGCGAAGCAACCGCCCGTTTCCGGCTAGGAGATGAATTCGTCGAGTCCGGCTCACTTGTCCATCATCGCGAGGCGTATGCCCGGTCCCTCCGCGCAGCGCTCAAGTCTTCCAACCGAGTTCAAGTGGTTTGTCATCCGACGCAGGAGCTATGCGAGGCCAGCGGCTTTTCGAAGGACAAGTTTGCCGCGCATAGGCACCCGTGGGACGTCCACTGCAATACCGCCTACTTCGACAACGCCTTTGACCAAGTCTGGACCGCACTCAGGACCGGCGCACCCTGATGCAAGCCGGTCATCTGCCATCTTTTCGTACGCTGGTCTGCGCGTTTTTCCGCGTCGATGACGGATTTAATGATCTACAGGGTTCAGTCCGCTCTTGATGACATCGACGGAGCGCAGGAGATAGGTCAGGGGTTCACAGTAAGACCCATCCACATCGACACCCGTTGCGAGGAGGTCAAACTGGCCAAGCCGCTCCTTTGCAAGCCCGATACTGCGAAGAACAGGCAGGCCAATTGCGTCGCCTCCAGAATGCGCGACTGTAACGCTTCCGGCAGGAGTCGGTCGAACTCCATCACCTTTTCGAGACCCATCGTCGTCGAATGATTTGGAACAGGCGGCCTCTCACTGCGGCTGGCGCCGCCTCGCCAAGTGCTCAGCAACAGAAGCATCGCGCCCGTCAAACCAAGGCAATCCATCACAGATTTCTCATTCGGAAAGCTGCAAACCTATAATTCTCTAAGATATCATGGTGCCCGCGGCCGGACTCGAACCGGCACGGCCATACGGCCGGGAGATTTTAAGTCTCATGTGTCTACCATTCCACCACGCGGGCACGGGGTCTGCGGAGCGGACAATATCCGCTTTGACGGGGGTGTAAAGCCAAAGGCGGGCCGGGTCGGCGGATCAGATCACATCCGAGAGCGCATTTTCCTTGACCGCCTGCATCGCCACATAGGTCGAGGTATTCGCCAGATGCGGCAGGGTCGAGATATGTTCGGCCAGCACCCGGCGATAATCGGCCATGCTCTGCGTGCGGATTTTCATCAGGTAGTCAAAGTTCCCTGCGATCAGATGCACTTGCTCGATCTCGGGGATTTTTGACACCGCGGCGTTGAACTCTGCCAGCGCCGCTTCGCGGGTATCATGCAGGCGCACTTCGACGAAACTGACGTGATCGAGCCCGAGGCGGATGGGATCGAAAAGCGCGCGGTAGCCGGTGATGACGCCGTCGCGCTCCAGCCGCCGAAGCCGCGCCTGCGTGGGCGATTTCGACAACCCAATCTCGCGCGCCAACTCGGTGACGCTGATCCGTCCATCCCCCGCGAGAACCCGCAGAATCGCCCGGTCAAAGCGGTCGAGGTCAAGCTGCTCGTTTTGATCCATCGACCCCTCCATTTTCAAACCATCCGGCCTAAAAATTCATTCTAATCAGGAAAAGTCACTTGTTCAATGATGCTATGATGCACCATCGAACCATTGGGGGCCTCTATGCCATACGACACCGATATCCGCCGCGCCATCGACCTTTCCACCTACGCGGATGAAGCTGAAACACTGGCGCGCCTCAAAGCCGCTGCTGCCCTCTCTGACGCGGACCGGGCACGGATTTGCGCACGCGGCGCGGGTTTGGTGCGCGATATTCGTGGCCAGTCGAGTCCCGGACTGATGGAGGTGTTTCTGGCCGAATACGGTCTCTCGACCGATGAGGGCATTGCGCTCATGTGTCTGGCAGAGGCGCTCTTGCGCGTGCCCGATGCCGACACGATCGACGCCCTGATCGAGGACAAGATCGCGCCCTCGGACTGGGGCAGGCATATGGGCCATTCCACCTCACCTTTGGTCAATGCCTCAACCTGGGCTCTGATGCTGACCGGCAAGGTGCTCAAGGACGAAAAACCTGGCCCCGTGGGCCATCTGCGCAGCGCCATCAAGCGGCTGGGCGAGCCGGTGATCCGCACCGCCGTGGGCCGCGCAATGAAGGAGATGGGCCGCCAATTCGTGCTGGGCGAGACCATTCAGGGTGCCATGGACCGCGCGGCAGGCATGGAGAAAAAGGGCTACAGCTATTCCTATGACATGCTGGGAGAGGCCGCGCGCACCGATGGGGACGCCACCCGCTATCATCTCAGTTACAGCCGCGCGATCACCGCGATCGCCACTGCCTGCACCAACCCGGACATCCGCAGCAACCCCGGCATTTCGGTCAAGCTTTCGGCGCTGCACCCTCGCTATGAGGTGGCGCAGCGCGAGCAGGTCATGGCGGTTCTGGTGCCGCGCTTGCGCAGCCTCGCACTCTTGGCGAAATCCGCCAAGATGGGCCTCAACATTGACGCCGAAGAGGCGGATCGCCTGTCGCTGTCGCTCGACGTGATCGAGACCGTTCTGGAAGAGTCGGCGCTTGCCGGATGGGACGGCTTTGGCGTTGTGGTGCAGGCTTACGGTCAACGCGCCAGCCATGTGATTGATTTCCTTTACGACCTTGCCACCCGCCTCGACCGCAAGATCATGGTGCGCCTCGTCAAGGGCGCCTACTGGGATACCGAGATCAAGCGCGCACAGGTGGCGGGGATCGACGGCTTTCCGGTCTTCACCTCCAAACCGGCGACGGATGTGAGCTATATCGCCAATGCGCGCAAGCTCCTGTCGATGACGGACCGCATCTATCCGCAATTCGCCACCCATAACGCCCATACCGCCGCTGCCATCCTCGACATGGCAAGCGACAAGAGCACCTTTGAATTCCAGCGCCTGCATGGCATGGGCGAGGCCCTGCATGACATCATTCTCAAGGCAGAAGCCACCCGGTGCCGCATCTATGCCCCCGTCGGCGCGCATCGCGATCTCTTGGCCTATCTGGTGCGGCGTCTGTTGGAAAACGGGGCAAATTCCAGCTTTGTCAATCAAATCGTTGACGAAGAGGTCAGCCCTGAAGACGTTGCCCGCGATCCGTTTGTCGCCGTTAACGATCCGCAACCGCACTTACCCAAGGGTCCGGAGCTGTTCCAGCCCGAGCGTCCCAATTCGCGCGGCTTTGACCTGCGCCACCAGCCAACACTCGACAGCATCGAAGCGGCGCGTGTGCCCTATGCCCAGCACCGCTGGGAGGCCACACCGCTGATCGCAGCCACGCCCGCGCCGCACGCGCCGGACGCCGTCGAGAACCCCGCCGATCCCGCCGACACGCCCGGCAGCGTGGCCTGGGCCAGCAAGGACGATATCGAGGCGGCCCTAGCCGCTGCGACGCCTTGGAGCGCCCAAGCCAAGGAACGGGGCGTGATCCTCAACCGCGTGGCGGACCTCTACGAGCAGAATTACGGTGAGATTTTCGCGGTCCTCACCCGCGAGGCCGGGAAATCCATCCCCGATGCGGTGGCCGAGTTGCGCGAGGCGGTGGATTTCCTGCGTTACTACGCTGCCAATGCGCCCGAGGGCACGCCCATCGGCACCTTCACTTGCATCAGCCCATGGAATTTCCCGCTGGCCATCTTTACCGGCCAGATCGCCGCCGCACTGGCCGCTGGCAATGCCGTCCTGTCCAAACCGGCGGAGCAGACGCCGCTGATCGCACATCTGGCTGTGGGTCTGATGCACAAGGCGGGCGTGCCTGCCACAGCGCTTCAACTTCTGCCCGGTGCGGGCGATGTAGGCGCGGCGCTTACCTCTGACGCGCGCGTCGGTGGCGTGGCCTTTACCGGCTCGACAGAAACCGCGCTGAAAATCCGCGCGGCCATGGCCAAGAACCTGCGTCCCGGCGCGCCGCTCATCGCGGAAACCGGCGGCATGAACGCCATGATCGTGGACTCTACAGCGCTGCCCGAACAGGCCGTGCAGGCGATTGTCGAGAGCGCGTTTCAATCGGCCGGTCAACGCTGTTCCGCGCTGCGTTGCCTTTATGTGCAGGACGACATCGCGCCACATTTTCTCGAAATGCTGACCGGCGCGATGGATGCGCTCACTGTCGGCAACCCGTGGCACCTTGCGACCGATTGCGGCCCGGTGATCGACGAAGAGGCGCGCGCGGGCATTGCCGCGCATATCCAGACCGCGCGCGCCGAGGGGCGGCTCTTGCATGAGCTGAAGACCCCCAACGCGGGCACCTATATTGCGCCAACGCTGATCAAGATCGGCGGGATTGGTGATATCGAGCGCGAAATCTTTGGTCCTGTCCTGCATGTCGCCACGTTCAAATCAGGCGATCTTGACCGCGTGATCAGTGCGATCAACGCCACCGGCTATGGCCTGACCTTTGGCCTAATGACCCGGATCGACGACCGCGTGCAGCACGTGACCGAGGCCGTGCACGCGGGCAATATCTATGTCAACCGCAACCAGATCGGCGCCATCGTGGGCAGCCAGCCCTTTGGCGGCGAAGGCATGTCCGGCACCGGCCCCAAGGCGGGCGGGCCGCATTACCTTACGCGCTTTACGGCGCACCCCGCGCCGGAACAGGGCGAAAAGTGGACTGAGGCCATGTCGGCCAATGCGGCCCAAAAGGCACTCGATGCCGCCAATGCCGCCGCCCGTGCGCCCCGCGCCGCCCTTGTTCTGCCGGGGCCGACGGGGGAATCGAACCGGCTGACCAGCCATGTGCGTCCCGCGCTCCTTTGCATGGGACCGGGGGCGGATCTGGCGGCGGCGCAGGCGCGATCGGTCGAGGCGTTGGGCGGTGTCGCGGTGATCGCCACGGGCCGCGTCGATCCCGAGGCGCTTGTGACCATGGGCGGCCTCTCGGGCGTGCTCTGGTGGGGATGCGAGAGCGAGGCGCGCAGCTATGCCGGGGCCATGGCACGGCGCGCAGGTCCGATCCTGCCACTCATCACCGGCTTGCCCGATACCGGCCACGCCCTGCACGAGCGTCATGTCTGCGTGGATACCACGGCAGCGGGCGGAAATGCGGCGCTTTTGAGCGGCATGTCCTGAAGCAAAGACTAGGGTCCGAAATCTTCAAGAGATTTCGGACCGCTTTCTTTTCAAGACAGCGGTGCATACCTCGCGATTTGGCGCTTTCCGACCGGGCGAATGCGCGCTAGCTTTCGCTCATGTTCCCGATCCGCGATCATAACCCTTCGGGGCGCAGACCCTATGTCACCTACGGGCTGATTGCGCTCAACGTGGTGGTTTTTATGGCCTATTCGCCGCTTTTCGCGGATGAGCGGGCGCTCAATCTCTTTTTCTACGACTGGGCGATGATCCCCGCCAAAGTGACGCAGCTGGGCGATTTCACCGGGTTGCTGACCTCGATGTTCCTGCATGGGGGCGTGCTGCATCTGGCGGGCAACATGCTGTTTCTCTGGATCTTCGGTGACAATATGGAGGATCGGATGGGCCATCTGCCTTATCTCGCCTTCTACCTTGCCACCGGCGTCGCGGCGGGGCTCGCGCATATCTTGGGCGGCCCGGGGTCGATGGTGCCAACCGTGGGGGCCTCGGGAGCGATTGCCGGGGTGATGGGCGGCTACCTCCTGCTCTTTCCCAAGGCGCGTGTCGATATCTTGCTCATATTCATCGTGTTTTTCCGCGTCATCACCATTCCGGCAGCACTCATGCTGGCGCTTTGGTTCGCGTTTCAGGTGATGGCTGGTCTCGGCAGCGATCCCGACATGGGCGGGGTTGCCTATTGGGCCCATGCTGGTGGCTTTGTGGCGGGCGTGGTCCTGACCTTGCCGGTATTTCTACGGCTTGGAGGGCCGCGCTTTTGGCGCGAAACCCATGGCACCCCGCCCCATCCCGAAGCTGACTATCGCTTTCGCCGCAGTTCCATTCCAAAGGTGAGCAAACGCCGATGACCCATCCCCTCAAGGCCACCTGTCATTGCGGTGCTGTAGAACTGCGCGTCACGCTCTCGGAGGGGCTGAATGCGGCGCGGCGATGTGATTGTTCATTTTGCAGACGGCGTGGCGCTGCGGCGGTCTCGGCCCCCCTCAGCGGGGTAGAGATCGTCAAGGGTGCCGACAATCTCACGCTCTACCAATGGGGAACCGGGACGGCAAAACACTATTTTTGCAAGACCTGCGGCATCTACACCCACCATCAGCGTCGATCCGACCCCAATGAATACGGCATCAATCTGGGGGCGCTTGAGGGCGTGAATCCACGCGATCTGGACCCGATCGGATGGGTGGACGGGGTCAACCATCCCTCGGACCGCTAAGAGCATCCACGCGCTGCAATTTTAGCGTGTCAGCCCCGGATCACGCCCGAAAACTTATCGAAAATCGCCTCGTTTCCACAGATCACCTCGCCATCGGCGAGAATATTCCCAACGGGGCGCAACGGCTCAACAAATCCGCCCGCCTCGCGCACGATGATCACGCCTGCCGCCAGATCCCAAGCGTTCAGCCGCCGCTCCCAGAACCCCTCGTAGCGCCCCGCCGCCACATAGGCCATATCGAGCGCCGCCGATCCCCACCGACGCACCCCAGCACAGGTGGGCATCAGCCGCGCCAGATCCTGCAAGGTTTCGGGCAGGTCGGCCCGCCCGCCAAAGGGCAGGCCAGTGGCAAAAATCGACTCGATCATCTTGCTGCGCCCCGAGACGCGCAAACGGCTCTCGTTCATCCAGGCGCCGGCACCTTTTTCGGCAAAAAACGCCTCGTCCTTGCTGGCATCGTAGATCACGCCCGCCACGACCTCGCCCTTGTGCTCGAGCGCAATGGAAACGGCCCAATGCGGCAGGCCGTGCAGAAAATTCGTGGTGCCATCCAGCGGGTCAACAATCCAGCGGCGCGTGGGGTCCTGCCCCTCTTCCTCGCCGCCCTCTTCGGCCAACCAGCCATAGGTCGGACGCGCGCCCATCAACTCGGTCTTGAGGATCTTCTCGGCGGCGATATCGGCGCGGCTGACAAAGTCGCCGGCCCCCTTCATACTGACCTGCAGGTTCTCGACCTCTCGGAAATCCTTGGCCAGTGCCCGCCCCGCTTTGCGCGCGGCCTTGAGCATGACGTTGAGATTGGCACTACCTACCATTGCAAGGGCTCCTTTTGGGTCAGGCCGGGGCTATACGCCGCCCATCCGCAACAGACAAGGGCCGATCAGGTAAAGCGGTTGTCACGGGGAAAACCGCGCGGTGCCATACGGCCCGATCCTGCGCGCTTGCCCAGCCATTCCTCAAGATTGCTCTCGGTGCGGGTGCGCCCCGCCGGATCGCGCCATGTCAGCCCCTCGGCCAGATTAAAGGTGGTTGCATCACTCAGCCCACCATCCTTGTATTTCTGAAGCCGCACACCCTTGCCGCGCCCAAGCTCCGGCAATTCATCCAGGCTGAAGACCAGCACCTTGCGGTTGTCACCCACACAGGCGACGTGATCCCCCGTCACCGGACGACAGACAGAGGCCCGTGCCGGGTCCTTGAGGTTCAGCACCTGCTTGCCGCTGCGGGTCTGGGCGATCACTTCATCTTCGGGCACGATGAATCCATCTCCAGCAGTTGAAGCAACCAGCAATTTGCGCCCCGGCTTGTGAATGAGCAGGTCGACGATTGCGGCCTCGTTGGGCAGATCGACCATCAGGCGCAGCGGCTCACCCATGCCGCGCCCACCGGGCAGGTTGGCGGCGCTCAGCGTGTAGAAGCGCCCATTGCTGCCAAACACCAGAATCCGGTCGGTGGTTTCGGCATGGAACATGAACCGCGGCGCGTCGCCATCCTTGAATTTCAACTCGCGGCTCAGATCAAGATGCCCGGTCATGGCCCTGATCCACCCCATTTGGCTGCACACCACGGTAATCGGCTCGCGGTCGATCATCGCCTCGAGCGGCACCTCCTCGACGCTACCCGCCTCCGCGAATTTCGTGCGGCGCGCGCCGATAGGGTGGCTCTTGCCAAAGGTCTTCTTGACCTCTCGCAACTGATCCGCCACCGCCGCCCATTGCAGGGATACATCCTCAAGCAGATCTTCCAACCCCGCACGCTCTTGCATCAGCGCATCACGCTCGGCCCGCAATTCCATCTCTTCCAGCCGGCGCAAGCTGCGCAGCCGCATGTTGAGGATCGCCTCGGCCTGCACATCGGTCAGCCCCGGCTCATCGGTGGGCGGGGGCGACACATAGTCGGCCTCGGACATGGCGCGCGGCACCGTGCGTCCCCAATCCTCGCGCATCAGCGCCGCCTTGGGGTCGTCATCATAACGGATGATGTCAATCACGCGGTCGAGATTGAGGAAAGCGACGATGAGCCCTTCCAGAACCTCAAGCCGGTGGTCGATCTTTTCCATCCGATGCGCCGAGCGACGCAGCAACACCTCTTGGCGGAAATCGAGAAAGGCGCGCAACACCTCCTTGAGCGAGCAAACTTTGGGCGTGACCCCGTCAATCAGCACGTTCATGTTGAGCGAGAACCGCAATTCCAATTCGGAATTGCGATACATCATGCCCATCAACACCTCGGGATCGACATTCTTGGAGCGCGGCTCGAGGACCAGCCGGACATCATCGGCGCTCTCGTCGCGGACATCGGCAAGGATCGGCACCTTGCGGGTCTGGATCAACTCAGCAATCCGCTCGATCAGCTTGGATTTCTGCACCTGATAGGGGATTTCGGTGACAACGATCTGCCATTGACCGCGCCCCAGATCCTCCAATGCCCATTTGCAGCGCAGGCGGAACGCACCTCGCCCGGTCAGGTAAGCCTGCGCAATGCTCTCGGGCGGCTCGACGATCACACCGCCGGTGGGGAAATCGGGGCCGGGGATATAGGTGAGCAGCGTCTCGTCACGGGCATCGGGCGACTTGATCAGATGCAAACACGCATCAATCAACTCGGCGATGTTATGCGGCGGAATGTTCGTGGCCATGCCCACGGCGATGCCTGACGATCCATTCGCCAAAAGGTTCGGAAAGGAGGCGGGCAAAACGATCGGTTCGCGCAACGTGCCGTCGTAATTGTCGCGAAAATCCACCGCGTCCTCGGCCAACCCATCCAGCAGTGCCTCGGCAAAGGCGGTCATCCGCGCCTCAGTATAGCGGCTGGCGGCAGGGTTATCGCCGTCGATATTGCCGAAATTGCCCTGCCCGTCCACCAGCGGGTAACGCACCGCGAAATCCTGCGCCAGACGCGCCATCGCATCGTAAATTGCGGCATCGCCATGCGGGTGATAGTTGCCCATCACATCGCCGGAAATCTTGGCGGATTTTCGGAACCCCCCCGTGCTCGACAACCGCAACTCGCGCATCGCATAGAGAATGCGGCGATGCACCGGCTTCAACCCGTCGCGCGCATCGGGCAGCGCCCTGTGCATGATCGTGGACAGCGCATAGGTCAGATACCGCTCGCCAATCGCGCGGCGCAGCGGCTCCGACACAGCTTCGGGCTGCATATTGGGGTCGTCCAGTAAATCACTCATGGATATGGTGATAGCCGCGCCACCTTGCGGCGTAAAGCACCCAGAGAGCACAGGTTCCAAACTTTTCCGATTTCCCCCTCATTCAAAGGGGCGAATCGGGTATAATGATCGGGCTGCCAAGCATTTATTCAAACGTATGGTAATTGGGGGGAACGCGCGATGTGGCGCTTAATTCTTGTGAGTTTTGCATTTCTAGGATGGTCTTTTTATGAGTTGAGCGGCGGAGCCGACTATCGTCCCTCAGCCGACTCCTTTCAGGCGCGTGCGCTGCTTGACAACCAGCGGCCCAAACAGCGCCCGCTTCGGGTCAATGTGATCGAACTGGCGCAGGATGGCACAGCTCAACCGGACGCAGAGGTCACCCGCACGATCACCTCGCTGCATGATCTCGGCCTCAGCATGGGGCAAAAGGTCATGCTGACCCTTGCCTCTGCAGAGGGCGCTGCTGCGCCTGCGCCCATCGAGCTACACCTGCCAACGGTCAAAATGACAATTCCGGCGCAGATTCCGACGACGCCAGAGGTTGCCGCAACCGCGCAATTGCCCGCCGCCACCGACGAAACATTGGCGACCTCGCCTGATTTCCGTCAGGTCTCGGGAAATTCGGTCAATCTGCGCACCGGGCCGGGCACCCGCTTTGACCGCATCACCAGCCTTGCACGCGGGACCAAGGTCATCGTTCTGCACAATCCCGGCGAAGGGTGGATCAAACTGCGCGTTGTGGACACGGACCGCATCGGCTGGATGGCCGACAGCATGGTCACATTGGCCTCCGACTAGCGCTTGCATCGCGGCCCAGCGCGCGCCACAAGGTCGGGCATGACACAACGCTCCATTCTGATCACCGGCTGCTCCTCTGGCATCGGCTATAACGCAGCCCACGGCCTGCGCGCACGCGGCTGGCGGGTCTTCGCCGCCTGCCGCAAGGAAACGGATTGCGACCGTCTGCGCGCCGAAGGGTTTGAGAGCCCGCGCATAGATTATGCCGATGAGGCCAGCATCTCGCAGGCTGTGTCAGAGGTGCTTGCGGCCACGGGTGGCCAGCTCGATGCCCTTTTCAACAACGGCGCCTATGCCTGCCCGGGACTGGTCGAGGACCTGCCACGCGGCGCTCTGCGAGAGATCTTTGAAAGCAATTTTTTTGGCTGGCATGACCTGACCCGGCAGATCATCCCGACCATGCGCACCCAAGGACATGGGCGTATCGTGCAATGCTCCTCGGTGCTCGGACTGGTGGCCCTTGGGTGGCGCGGGGCCTATGTCAGCACGAAATTCGCCCTTGAAGGGTTGACCGATACGCTGCGGATCGAAATGCGCGGCACCGGCATCCATGTCAGCCTGATCGAACCCGGTCCTGTCACCACCAAGATCCGCGAGAATGCCCGCGCGCCCTTTGAGCGTTGGTTCGACTGGGAGAATGCGCATCGCGCGCCGGAATACCGCGACAAACTCCGGCCCCGGCTCTACGGCGATTACAGCAAGGACAATTTTGAACTTCCCCCCGAGGCAGTGACAAACAAGCTCATTCACGCACTCGACTCCGCGCGCCCCCGCCCCCGCTATTACGTCACCACGCCCACCTATCTGATGGGAACCCTGCGCCGCGTCCTGCCAACCGGCCTGCTCGACTGGGTGATCTCGAAAGGCTGAAATATCTTGATGCGCGCACGGCCCGCGTCACATCTTCTCTTTCGCTTTTTGCCCCGTGCCGCCTAGATGTGGCCCAATTGACCAACCGAAAAGGACGCCTCATGCTGCAAGACCCGCTTTTCATCCTCGTGGCGATTGGCTGCATCGCGGTGGCGGTGATCCTGATCCGGGGCATTTCCACCTTTGGCAAAGAAGGTGTGGAAAATGCCAAACGGTCCAACAAACTCATGCAATGGCGGTTGATCGCACAGTTTGTAGCGATCATTCTCATTCTCATCTTCGTCTATTTCCGCAGGCAGGGGGGGTAATCCTATGGTCGTTCTCAACCGAATCTACACACGCACCGGCGACGCCGGCGAAACAGCTCTCGGCAATGGCACCCGCGTGGCCAAACATTCGGCGCGCGTCACCGCCTATGGCACTGTCGATGAGGTCAACGCGACCGTCGGTCTGGCGCGGCTCTATGCCAAGGACGAGACTGACGAAGCTCTGGCGCGCATCCAGAATGACCTCTTTGATCTCGGTGCCGATCTCTGCCGCCCCGAAATGGACCGCGACGCAGATGCCGAATACCCGCCACTGCGTATGGCCCCCAGTCAGGTTGACCGGCTGGAGGCTGAAATCGACGCCATGAACAAACACCTCGAACCTCTGCGTAGTTTCGTGCTGCCCGGAGGCTCGCCGCTGGCAGCACATCTGCATCTTTGCCGCACCGTATCGCGTCGGGCCGAGCGGCTGACGGTGGAATTATCCGCGCTCGAACATGTCAACGAGGCCGGGCTCAAATATCTCAACCGCCTCAGTGATTGGTTTTTCGTCGCCTCGCGCATGGCCAATGACAGCGGTCGCGCCGATGTTCTCTGGATTCCGGGTGCGAACCGCTGAAATACTCTGGCAACAATGTTGCGTGCAAAACCGAAAACGCGACGTCGCCGGACTCTAACGTGACGATTTTGCCCTGTTTTCCCCGCGCCTGACCCGGTATCAACGCGCAGGATAGTTAAGCCGAAGAGTCGTTCCGGCTCTTCACCACCATAAGGGAGACCATGCCGATGAAGGTACTCGTGCCTGTCAAGCGTGTGATCGACTATAACGTGAAGGTTCGTGTGAAGGCGGACGGGAGCGGTGTCGATCTTGCGAATGTGAAGATGTCGATGAACCCGTTTGACGAGATTGCGGTTGAAGAGGCGATCCGTCTGAAGGAAGCGGGCAAGGCCGATGAGGTCATCGCGGTTTCCATTGGCGTCAAACAGGCGCAAGAAACGCTGCGCACGGCGCTGGCCATGGGGGCGGATCGCGCCATCCTGGTGATTGCCGCTGACGATGTCCATCAGGACATCGAACCGTTGAGCGTGGCCAAGATTCTGGCGAAAATCGTCGAAGAAGAACAGCCCGGCCTCGTGCTCTGCGGTAAGCAGGCGATCGACAATGACATGAACGCTACCGGCCAGATGCTCTCGGCGCTCTTGGGCTGGTCACAGGCGACCTTCGCCTCGAAACTCGATCTGGACGGCGACACAGCCCTTGTCACCCGCGAGGTCGATGGCGGTTTGCAGACCATCAAGGTCAAGACGCCCACCATCGTCACGGTCGATCTGCGCCTGAACGAGCCGCGCTATGCGTCGCTGCCGAATATCATGAAGGCCAAGAAAAAGCCGCTGGACGAGAAAACCGCCGCCGATTACGGCGTCGATGTCACGCCCCGGCTTGAAATCACCAGCACATCAGAGCCCGCCTCGCGCGCAGCCGGTGTGATCCTCGGCTCGGTCGACGAGCTGGTTGCGAAACTCAAGGAAGTGGGAGCCGTATGATGTCCGTTCTTCTTCTCGCCGAAGTCACCGATGGGGAACTGGCGCTCGACGCCACCGCCAAGGCCGTCACGGCCGCGGCCAAACTGGGCGATGTGACCGCGCTCTGCTGTGGGGCCTCGGCTGCTGCGGCAGGGGCCGCTGCGGCCAAGATCGCCGGTGTGAAAAAAGTGCTGGTGGCCGAGGATGCCTCGCTTGGGCACCGTCTGGCAGAGCCAACGGCTGCGCTGATCGTGTCGCTCGCCGGGGACTACAGCCATATCGTGGCCCCCGCCACAACCGACGCCAAGAACGTGCTGCCGCGTGTCGCCGCGTTGTTGGATGTGATGGTGATCTCCGACGCCTCGGGCGTGGTCGATGCCGACACATTCGAGCGTCCGATCTATGCTGGCAATGCGATCCAGACCGTGAAATCGCGTGACGCGAAAAAGGTCATCTCCTTCCGCACCTCGACCTTTGACGCGGCGGGCGAACAGGCGGCAGCCCCGGTTGAGACCATTTCAGCGGCGGCCAACCCCGGCCTCTCCGAATGGATCGAGGACAAGGTTGCAGCCTCGGACCGTCCCGAACTCACCTCAGCCGGGATCGTGGTCTCGGGCGGGCGCGGCGTTGGCTCCAAGGACGATTTCGCGTTGATTGAAAAACTCGCGGACAAACTTGGGGCCGCTGTCGGCGCATCCCGCGCGGCAGTCGACTCGGGCTATGCGCCGAACGACTGGCAGGTCGGGCAAACCGGCAAGGTCGTGGCCCCCAACCTCTATGTCGCCGTGGGCATCTCGGGCGCGATCCAGCATCTGGCCGGCATGAAAGACAGCAAGATCATCGTCGCCATCAACAAGGACGAAGAAGCCCCGATCTTCCAAGTCGCCGATTACGGCCTCGTGGCGGACCTCTTTACCGCCCTGCCGGAATTGACCGAGAAGCTCTGAGGCGACTCAAAGCCGCATTGAGACCCGCGCCTCACCGGCGCGGGTTTTTTCATTGAGCCAGCAGTGCTTCCAGAATAGGCGACACCGCCCGCGACGCCTCGGAATGCGCCAGAAGACCCGGCAGGTCGGCGGCGACGGATTCCTGCATCGCGCCAAAGCGCATGCCGCGCGTACCCTGCGCACAGGCCTCGTCACTGATCACCACCTCGACCACATGGGCCGCCCCGCCGCCCACCGCGCGCAGCATGGCACGGCTGACAAAGGCCGGATCATCCGCCACACCAGAGGACTGATATCCCAGACCCGGCGCGTGCCGTGAAAACCACATCAGGATCACGGGCGCGTCGATCTCTTGCAGGAGGACCTGCATACGCTCCACCCACACTTCTTGCAGCCCCTCGCGCAGAACGGCAAAGCGGTCGGTCGATATATCTTCCAGCCGCCGCATCATGTGCCGTGTGAAATGAAACTCGGTGAAATCGACCTCTGGATAAAGACGCCGCAACCGCGGTGTCGCCTCGAGAAAGCGGTCGTTCCGTCGCGGATGCACCTTGTAGAACGGATTGGAAAGATTCATGGCGCCGGGCACCTGCAACACCACCGCCCGCCCGCGAGAGACCATCCGCAGCAGCCCCTCATCCTTGAGGAATGCATCAACCCCGGCATTGGGCCAGCCGAAGTTGACACAGGACAGACCCAGCGACCGTTCCATCAGATCAGGATAGGGCCGGTCGATAAAGGTGCCATAGGTTTCTGTGCCGCCAAGACAGGCGATGAAATCCCCACTCAATGTCCGTTGCGGACCACGAAACTCCAACTTGGACCCGTCGTAGCGGACAGGCCGATAGTCGAGGGGCCGTAGCCCCATGCGTTCAAATGCCATGAAACCCACCTTGATATACTCACCCGGATTAAGGAGTGACCGATTCATCTTGCTAAAAAGCTAAACGACCAATTCTCGGATTATTTTACCCATCACCGACCCTTGCGGCCCGCCCCCGCCGAAGCCTATGCTGGCGCAGCAATCGGACGAGGATCTGGCAGATGGAAATCGCGAAAATCGGTGTGGTCGGGGCAGGCCAGATGGGCAACGGAATCGCCCATGTCATGGCCGTCGCAGGCTATGACGTGCTGCTCAATGACATCAGTGCCGAGGCGCTGCAGCGTGCCTTGGCTGCGGTTCGCAAAAACATGGAACGTCAGGTCAGCCGTGGCAAAATCACGCAAGACGACATGGAAGCAGCCCTTGCCAGGATCGTCACCACCCAAACCCTCACCGATCTGGGCAAAACCGATCTGGTGATCGAGGCTGCAACGGAACGTGAAGCGGTCAAACAGGCAATCTTCGATGAGCTTTTGCCGCATCTCGAGCCCCATACGATCCTGACCTCGAACACCTCATCAATCTCGATCACGCGGCTGGCCAGCCGCACGGACCGGCCAGAGAAATTCATGGGGTTTCATTTCATGAACCCAGTCCCCGTGATGCAATTGGTGGAACTGATCCGGGGCATCGCCACCGACAAGGACACCTATAACGCCTGTCTCGCCGTGGTCGAGAAGCTGGGCAAGACCGCCGCGTCAGCCGAAGACTTCCCGGCCTTCATCGTCAATCGCATCCTGATGCCGATGATCAACGAGGCGGTCTATACGCTCTATGAAGGGGTCGGAAACGTCAAATCCATCGACGAATCCCTGAAACTGGGGGCCAATCACCCGATGGGACCGCTGGAACTCGCGGATTTCATCGGGCTCGACACCTGCCTTGCGATCATGAATGTGCTGCACGACGGATTGGCGGACACGAAATACCGCCCCTGCCCCCTGCTGACCAAATATGTCGAGGCGGGCTGGCTTGGTCGCAAAACCGGGCGCGGCTTTTACGATTATCGCGGCGAAACGCCGGTTCCCACGCGCTAGATTCTAGCTGCGGCCCTCACCGAGCGAGAGCGTGTGGGCCCGCAGCCATTCCATGAACCCGCGTGGGTCGCTGTCCAGCATGGCCATACGCTCGTCGCTGATCGGCGCGCCGACGATGGGCTTCTGCGGTCGGTTGCAGCTATGGACCACCTCATGTAGCAACAACCCTTGCCGCAACGTGGCCGAAATGCGATTGGCCATCTGATACCAGCGGGAATTGGCCCCCGGAAAGAAGATCGGCACCACCTTGGCACCCGAACGTCGGATCATCTGCGCGGTAAAGACATTCCATTCCCGCTCGACCGCAGGTCCGAACATCGTATCGCTCGACGCCACAACCCCGGACGGAAACACGCTGATCACTCCGCCCTCCTTGAGATGGGCCATCGCCTTGGCCCGCATCTCGACCGATTTTCGCTGCGCATCGGGTTCATGCGGAAAGGGCACGGAAATCATGTAAGAGGCCGCAACCTCATCGATTCCGGTCAAAAGAGCGCGTGTCAGGATCTTGTAATCGCTGCGCCGCCGTCCAATCAGATCGGCCAATATCATGCCATCCACCAGACCATGCGGATGATTGGCCACCACCACAACCGGCCCGTCCAGCGGAATATGCGCCACCTCGGCATCCGGTGTCAGCAACGGAATGCCCATCGTATCAAGCGCCGCCCGCCAGAATGCCTGACCTGTCGGCGCGCCCCGCTTCTCAAATTTGCGGATCATGCGGACGATGGTGATCTTGCCCGTCATCCATTCCATCATGCGAATGATAAAAGAGGTCGGCCCACTGTCAAAGCTGTTGGCATAGGTCAGGCTGCGACGGTCATATTTGGTAAAGAGGACCGTTTGACCGGCGTCTGCGCCGGGATCTGGCTGTGCCTTGGAATTCACTGCTTTGTTCCTGTCCCGCTCATGTCACCGCCGATTGATCTCGTGCGCTTACATGGTCTCACCAAATCTGTCAGCCACCAAGGCCGCAACCGCCTCGGCCAAAGGTGCTGCGTCCGGCCCCACGATTTCGACGTCAATAGTGCTTCCTTTGGCCGCTGCCAACATCAAAAGCCCCATGATGCTATCCCCCGAGGCCGACTGCCCGTTGCACGACACCTCGGCGCGGGCGTCAAATCCCTCGACCACTTCCACCAGTTTTGCGGCAGCGCGGGCGTGTAACCCCTTTTCGTTGACGATCTTCATCTGGCGCGTCACCTTGTCCATACTCACCCTCGCCTCCTCACTCTTCTGATACATTATGACTGTCGATGTATTTCCGGCCCGCCTCCAGCGCAGCGCGCACCGCATCGGATAGCGCCATGTGTCGACTTTTGGCCAGTTTGATCAACATCGGCAAGTTTGCCCCATAGAGGATACGGCGATCATTGGGACGACAGGCGCGCAGCGACAGATTTGAGGGGGACCCGCCAAAAATATCCGTAACCAGAACCACACCCCCGCCCGTATCAACCGCATCCGCAGCAGCACAGATTTCGTTCTGCTTGGCAGTGCGGTCGTGCTCGCTCTCGATTGAAATGGCAAGGATTCCAGTCTGCGGACCGACCACATGCTCAACGGCCTTGAGATACTCACTGGCCAGCCCGCCGTGCGCCACGATCACGATCCCGATCAAGACTGTCCCACTCCTCAGACATCAGAGGCGTGACTCGAGGCCTCCGCCCCGCCACGCCGCTCCAGTTCCCGGTGTCTTATTGACACCTGCCAGCTGTCTTTCGCAAGGGTCGCCGCCAAAGTTTCTGCCATGACAACACTGCGATGCTGCCCGCCCGTACACCCAAACCCGATAGACAGGTAGGCCTTGCCTTCAGTCTCATAGGCTGGCAGCAAGAGCGCAACCAACTCTGTCACCTGACGGCGAAACTCCGCAAAGAGCGGATCTCCCTCGACATGCGCCGCCACCGCTTTGGCGCGCCCATCGAACCCACGCAGCGACGGCTGCCAATAGGGGTTGCGCAGGAACCGACAATCGAAAACCATATCGAGCCCGCGTGGCAAACCGCGTTTGTAGGAAAAGGAATGGACCGACACCGCAAGCCGATGCGCCCCACCCGCGCCATACCAGCGCTCCAACTCGGCGCGCAGATCATGCGGTGACATATCGGATGTGTCGATCAACATATCAGCCCGTGCGCGCACTGGAGACAACAAATCGAATTCACGCGCAATCCCGGCGTCCGCAGTCTCGTCGGGTGCCAGAGGATGACGCCGCCGCGTTTCCGAAAACCGACGTTGCAGGATCTCGGCGCGGCAATCGAGATAGAGCACCTGCAAGGGCACGCCGGGATGCCAATCACTCCGGTCGATCACCTCGATCAGCGCAGTTGTAGAAAAGTCCCGGTTGCGCACGTCGATCCCAAGCGCCAGAGGCTTGTCCGGGTGCGGCCTTTCCAGCAGTCGTGGCAAGAGCGACAGCGGCATGTTGTCGATGGCTTCATAGCCCATATCCTCCAGCGCACGGATCGCCGTGCTGCGCCCCGCTCCAGAGGGACCCGTGACCAGAACAAGACGGTGGCGTGCCTCCTCCGGGTCGGAGGCCGTGTCAGAGGCGGCGGACATGAATGGCTCCTTCAGACAAGCGTTCCGTGTTTCAGATATAGCAGGATCGCAGCTGGAAAATGCGCATGCGCGGTTTTTTTCAGAATTGGCACACTCAGGCCCATAATTTCGGCCTGCGCCAGCGCCGGCACCCGCTCGCTGGTTTCGGCATCCATATCGACGATCAGAGAGACTGGCTGCGGCCCAACGCAGGGCAGACACAGGATTCCCACGCCGCGCGCCTCGATCTGGCCACGAATGGTGTCGGGCGCATCCGCCATGATACGCCCGTTCTCTGGCCAAATCCGCGTGCGGTCATCGGCGACCAACTCGGCCCCAAGCGCCAGAAGTTGCAGCGCAAGGCCGGACTTGCCTCGCCCCGAGGCACCCCGGATCAACACGGCACGCCCTGAATGTGCCACGCAGGTGGCGTGGATGATTTCGTCTTTTGGGTCACCTGCGTCCGTCACCGGTTCAGACCGGCAAGCCCACGACAAACCGCGCCCCGAGCGGATCAGAAGTGGCATCAGCATGGGTAGGCCGAATATTCTCGGCCCAGATCACGCCATCATGGGCCTCGACGATCTGCTTGGAAATCGCCAGACCAAGACCGGAATTATTGCCGAAATCGCCCTCAGGTCGCTCGGAATAGAACCGTTGAAATACCTTTTCCAGCGCCTGTTCGGGAATACCCGGCCCGGTATCCTCGACCACCACAAGCACCCGATTGGCCCGCCGGCGCGCCCAGACCCGGATCGCGTCTCCGTCTTCACAGAAACTGATGGCGTTGGTGATCAGGTTAACGAAAACCTGCGCCAATCGCCCCTCCAATCCGGTGATCACGATGGGTTGAGACGGGAAATCCATGATGAACTCGATCCCGTTCTTCTGCGCCTCTTCCCCCAGATAATTGCCAAGGTTCTGCAACATCTTGAGCAGATCAAAGGATTCCTGCTCTTCCTTGACCAATTCGCTGTCGAGCCGCGAGGCGTTGGAGATATCGCTCACCAGCCGGTCGAGACGGCGCACATCATGTTCGATCACCTCAAGGAGCCGCTCACGCTGATCCTCGCGTTTGGCAATCCGCATTGTGCCCACTGCCGACCGCAGGCTGGCCAGCGGGTTCTTGATCTCATGCGCCACATCTGCGGCGAATTGTTCATTGCCGTCGATCCTGTGATAGAGCGCTGAAACCATGCCACGCAATGCGCCGCTCAGACGACCAATCTCGTCCGGGCGCGCGGTCAGGTCCGGAATGCGAATGCGCCCCGTTGCACCTTTTCCACGATTGCGGTCCCGCCCGATTTCGGCCGCCGCAGCCAGATCGGCCAGCGGGTTGGAAATCGTCGAGGCCAGGATCAGACTGAGCCCCACCGACACAAGCGTGGCGATCAGAAACATCTGCAACACGCGCTCGCGCTCTACACGGGCCAGCTTGTCGATCTCGCCGCTTGCATTCACGAGGGCCACCACGGCAATGGGCGTATCGCCCTGCATGACGGGGGCTGCCACGGTCAGCACAACGCCATGTGCGGTTTCCGCAGTTTGCATCTGCACGCCACCGCCTCCGACCGTAAGGTCGACCATGTCACGGGCCATATCCTCGACACTGCGGTTGCCATCTGCCCGGTCAAGCCCCGAAAACGGGCTCGAAATTCGCTCCCAAAGTCGGCTGAGAAAATCCGTCATCGGCGTCGCGGGCAGGTCTGCGGCACGATCCATCCGCCGGGTTTCACCCTCTTTGCGCCCGACCAACATGCCGGTGCGATCAAACAGCAATAGTTCCGTTCCCGTCTGAATATCGAGATGTTCCAGCGTTGAGGTCATATCCACCCCGTCGCCGGTCACAAAACTCACAGGTGCCCCTTCGGGGATACGCGCCTCGACCACGTTGGCAATCAACGCCGTTTGCACCATCAGACTATCGGCGCGCTGCATCGCCAGATTGTCGCGTGAGGAATTGAGATAGAGGATACCGACAACCAGCACATTGAGCGCAATCAGGTTGAAGGTGATGATTTTGCGCGTGAGCGAGGAGTCGCGAAAACTGAACCAGCCGCGCTTGGCGCGACGGGCGTTCAATTCGCCTTCATCCAGACGATCGGGTGCGACAAAATCATCGCCAAGAACAAGATCATTGTCCTTACGCGGCTGCACGTTCCGCACCCCTATCCTCTCGGCAAGCGCCATTATTCCTCGTTGTACCGGTACCCGATACCATACAACGTCTCAATCGCCGAAAACTCGGGATCGACCATCCGCAGCTTCTTGCGCAGACGCTTGATGTGGCTGTCGATGGTGCGATCATCGACATAGACCTGATCGTCATAGGCGACATCCATCAGTTGATCGCGGCTCTTGACGAAACCGGGGCGTTTGGCCAGCGCCTGAAGCAGCAGGAACTCTGTCACCGTCAGCGACACGTCCTGTCCCTTCCAACTCACCGAATGCCGCAGCGGGTCCATCACCAGATTGCCACGCTCGATCACCTTGGTCTCTTCGGTCTCGACCACGACATGGCCGTTGACGGCATCCTGTCGACGCAACAACGCCCGTATCCGCTCGACCAGCAGACGCTGGGAAAACGGCTTTTTCACATAGTCGTCCGCGCCCATGCGCAAACCCAGAACCTCGTCGATCTCATCATCCTTCGAGGTGAGAAAGATCACTGGCATCTGCGATTTCTGCCGCAACCGCTGGAGCAGGTCCATCCCATCCATGCGCGGCATCTTGATGTCAAGAACAGCCATATCGGGCAGCTTCTTGCTAAAGGCGTCAAACGCCTGTTGTCCATCATTATACGTTTCAACCTCAAAGCCTTCGGCCTCAAGTGTCATGGAAACGGATGTCAGAATATTCCTGTCATCGTCCACGAGGGCGATCCTAGACATAACTCTATTCCTTTTACTGCTCAGATTACCTGCATTTTTTATGCCACTATGCTCTGTTTCCCGCTTCGTTATCAATCCAAATCTGCGAATCAGACCCAAGGCCATCGGCTATTGACGCAAAAATATCTTGATAATGGCTAAATTGACTCACTTAACCCGTCAAAGCGGTGACGCGTTCTCGCTAACATACGTCTGGTTGCGCTAACTTGCGCTTGGTTGCGCTAACTGCATGAAACCGCCCTATTATTTCACATAAGCG
>NZ_LADY01000066.1:0-109695 GCF_000961715.1 Roseovarius sp. BRH_c41
GACACTGTGTTGATTGCAGTGGGCGGCGGCGGGCTGATTGCCGGGGCGCTGGGCTGGCTGGGGGCGCGGCGGCAGGTGGTCGCGGTCGAGCCCGAGACATCCTGCGCGCTCAATGCGGCGCTGCTGGCGGGCGCGCCCGTGGATGTTGAAGTATCTGGCGTGGCGGCCAATGCGCTGGGCGCGCGACGGATTGGCGGCATTTGCTTTGATCTGGCAGAGGCGCAGGGCGTGGCAAGCGTGCTGGTCAGCGATGCGGCTATTCTCGCGGCGCAGGCGCTCTTGTGGCGGGAGTTGCGGCAATTGGTGGAACCGGCGGGGGCCACGGCGCTGGCGGCGCTCTTGTCGGGGGTTTACCGTCCTGCGGTGGGGGAACGGGTGGCGGTTCTGATCTGCGGCGGCAATATCGCGCCTGATCCGCTGGCATAGGGCACGAGCACCACGCGCGCGCCGGACACGAGCGCCATGGCGGGCCGGTCAGCAAGTGCCACGGCGGCCAGCGTCATCAGGACACTGGCCGCTGCAATCACGATTTCGCAGATGCCGCGCAAGGTCGTTTAGCCTTTGCCGACGATGTTATGTTCGGGGCCGAACGGAAAGCCGGTGATATTCTCGGCCCCATCCTCGCCGATGACCAGAATGTCATGTTCGCGGTAGCCACCGGCACCGGGCTGACCCTCGGGGATCATCACCATCGGTTCCATCGACACCACCATGCCGGGTTTCAGCACGGTGTCGATATCCTCGCGTAGTTCAACCCCCGCCTCGCGGCCATAGTAGTGGCTGAGCACGCCAAAGCTGTGGCCATAGCCGAAGGAGCGGTATTTCAGCAGGTCCCAGTCGCGATACATCTCGTTGAGTTCGATCGCGATATCCATGCAGCGCGCGCCGGGCTTCATCAGTTCCAGCCCGCGGCGATGCACGGCGACGTTTTTCTCCCATATGTCGAGGCTGGCGTCATCGACGTGATCGCAGAAAAGCGTGCGTTCGAGCGCGGTGTAATAGCCAAAGATCATCGGAAAGGTGTTGAGGCTGAGGATGTCGCCCGATTGCACCACACGGTTGGTCACGGGGTTATGCGCGCCATCGGTGTTGATGCCCGACTGGAACCATGTCCAGGTGTCCATCAATTCGACAAAGGGGAAGGATTTGGCAATCTCACGGATCATGGCATTTGTGCCCGCAATGGCCACCTCGTGTTCGGGCACGCCTGCCTTGACAGCGCTCGCCACGGCATAGCCCCCCACGTCACAGATGCGCGCGCCTTCGGTGATGAGCTTGATTTCCTCGGCGGATTTGATGGTGCGCATCCACATCGAGGGTTGGCTCACGTCCACCAACTCGACGCCGGGCAGGGCATCCTGCAAAAGCTGGCGATAATCGAGCGAGACATGGTCAAACTCGATGCCGACGCGGCGGGCGCCTTTGGTCAGGCCCTGCACCGCGCGGTAGAAATTGTCGCGCCGCCAGTCTGTATAGGTGACGTTGCTGCCGAATGTCCGGCGCCACGGCTGACCGCCGTCGATGCCCGCCGAAATCGTCGTGGCGTTCTTTTGGTCAATGACCATGCCATATTTGCGACCGAAATAGCAGTAGAGCCAGCCTGAGTAATAATTGATGCAGTGATAGGAGGTGAAGAGCGCCGCATCGACATTGTTGTCGGCCATCCAGGCGCGCAATTCGTTCTGGCGGCGGGCCATTTCATTGTCGGAAAAGGGCGAAAATTCCTTTTCTCCGTTGTGCCATTCGGTCACGTGCAGCATGTCGTCAAGCATTTGGGTCACTCCTCACTGGCTTGGATGTTTATCCGCTAGCAGCAATGATGCTCTAAACAAAATTAATAGGTTTGATCTGAGGATAAGGAAAAGAAATACAATCTAGCTGCGCGCATGGGTTGGTTTGCGGAACGCGCTGACGCCTTCGGTGATCTGTTCGATCAGTTTCAGCGCCGCGTCAGAGGCTTTGATATGTTTGTAAAAGAGCCCGACATGCAGATTGGCGAGGGGTGGAAATCCCTCTTTGGGTGAGAGGACGCGCATGCCGGGCAGCAACGTCTTTTTGGTGAGGGCCGTCACGCCCATCCCATCCAGAACGGCGTTTTGCACCGCCGTGATGCCGGGGCTCTCGAAGCAGATGCGCCACTCGCGCCCCTCGGTGTTCAGGGCGTCAATCATCCGCTTGCGGTAAAAGCAGCCCTTGGGGTGGGCGATGATTTGGACCGGCTTGTCGAGCGAGAATTGATAGTCACGCCCGCAGACCCAAAAGGGGCGTTCGGACCAGTAGAGCGAGACATAGGGCGCGGGCATCGTATCGGTGATGGCGATGGCAAGGTCCAAGTCATCGACATGCAATTGGCTTAGGATGTTGCGGCTCCAGTCGCAGCGGATGTCAAAGGTAACGTCAGGATTGGTGCGGGCGAAATCGGCGATGATGCGCTGAAAATATCCAATCGCGTAATCGGTGGGCAAACCCACCCGCAGCGTGCCCATGAATTGAGCCTCGTGCAGGTTGGCAACGGCGCGATCATTCAGGCGCAGCATCTCGCGGGCATAGCCGATAAGGGCGTGACCCTGCGGTGTCAGATCCAGAACCTTGCCCTTGTGATGCAGGAGCTTGGCGCCCACCAGATCCTCCAACCGCTTGATTTGGAGAGAAATTGCAGGTTGCGTGCGACCCAGAACGTGACCGGTTTCAGTGTAGTTACCAAGGTCCACGACGGTGACAAAGGTGCGGATCAGGTCGGTTTGCAGGTTTACGAAATGGCGCATGATTAAGAATCCTTATTCACTCATTGCTACTATGAATTTTGCGCATGAGGCAAGCTGTTCTAGGATCAGCCAATCCGAAAAGAAAGGCAACGAAATGGCCCAAGATACCGTTTTTGCAGCAGAATTAGCTTGGCCTGAGTATCAGCGACGGGTTGCGCGGGGGGCTGTGCCGATTCTCATCCCGCTGGGCTCTATGGAGCAGCATGGTCACCATATGCCGATGCATGTCGATGTGCTCTTGCCCACCGAATTTGCGCGCCGCGCTGCGGTTGAGGTGGGCGGGCTGGTGGCACCGCCCTTTACCTATGGGTACAAGTCGCAGCAGAAATCCGGTGGTGGCAATTTCTTTCCGGGCACGACCAGCCTTGATGGTGCCAGCCTTGTGAATGCGCTCAAGGATGTGATCCGCGAGTTTGCGCGCCACGGCAATCGTCAGATCTGCATCGTGAATGGTCATTTCGAGAATTCATGGTTCATTGCCGAGGGGATCGACCTTGCGCTGCGCGAATTGGGCTGGTCGGGCATCCATGACACTAAGGTCGTGGTGCTGTCCTACTGGGATTTTGTCGATCAGGCGGCGATTGCAAAGCTCTATCCCGAGGGATTTCTGGGCTGGGATATCGAGCATGGCGGTGTGCTGGAAACCTCGCTGATGCTGCGGCTCTATCCGGACCTTGTGTCGCTGGAGCGGGCGGTCGATCATGCGCCTGCCAGCTTTCCGCCCTATGATGTCTATCCGCCGCATCCCGAGTGGACGCCCGCCAGCGGCACGCTGTCCTCACCCAAAAATGCCAGCGCTGAAAAGGGCGATATCCTGATTGATGTCTGCACGCGCGGCATCGTGGCCGCGCTGCGCACCGAGTTTGCGACGCGCGACCGCGTGGCGGCTGAGTGACGAGATTGAAAACAAAGAATAAATGCATGCCAACAAGGAGAACACAATGACCCTGAGAACCCCGACCCGCCGACATCTCTTGAAAATGACCGCAGGGGCCGCACTCGCCACGCCGTTTCTGTCGATCCGGGCGTCGGCACAGACCGTCAATCTGTCGATGCTGGCCTGGTACGGCCATGCGGAGCCCGATATCGTTGGGGCTTTCGAAGAGGAAAACAACGTCAAGTTCACGCCGAAATACTATACCGGCGGTGACAATATGCTGGGCCTGATCGCGCAATCTCCGGCGGGCACCTATGACGTGATCCTGTCGGATGCCGAATATGTGCAGCAGTTGAATGCGGCGGGTTATATCGAGGCGCTCGATGCCGCCGATTACGCCTTTGACGATTTCTACCCGGAGTTCCAGAAATTCCCCGGTCATTGGCAGGGCGATACGCTCTATTCGGTGATCACGCGCTTTGGCTTTCTGGGCGTGGCGCATAACACCGATGTGCTGAGCGAAAAGGATGCGGCGAGCTATTCGGTGTTCTCTGACGAACGTGTCACGGGCAAGCTGGGGCATTTCGACTGGCATCTGCCGAACCTCGGGCAAATGAGTCTCTCGGCGGGCAATGGGTCTGCTTATGACATCGACGCGGCGGGCTGGGACAAGGTGCAAGAGGCCACGATGGCGCTGCGCGGTCAGGTCGGCGGGTTCTTTGACTATGGCGGCACGTTCTCATCTCTCAATGACGGGCAGATGCTGGCCTTTGCCGGGATCGGCGACTGGATCACCGGTGTTCTGGAAAAGAACGGTGCCAAGGTCCGCACCACCATCCCCGACGAGGGCGGGTTGCAGTGGACCGAGTCCTTTTCGATTGGCAAGGGCACGCAAAACTACGACATGGCGCGCAAGTGGATCCAGTGGATCACCTCTGCCGAGGGTCAGGCGAAATCCGCTGATATGGCAGCCTATCCCGCGCTCATCCCCAACAAGAAGGGATGGGAGGTGCTCAACGCGACCAATCCCGCCGAGGCCAAGCGGCAGAATATGCTGCTGGGCCAGCATAACGCGATGGACATGATCCGCGAGGGGCGTATCCAGTATCGCCAATTGCCCGTACAACAGAGCCTAGAGGACTGGAACGACTTCTGGTCCGACTACAAGGGCGCCTGACGCAAGGCGCTTGGCCGGGGTCTCTTTCTCCCCAGACCCCGGCACTGCCCTCTTGCCTCTGAGAAAGCCGCATTCCATGACCCGACCCAGCCTATTCTCGCTCACTTTGGCGCTGCCGCTCTTGATCTGGCAGTTGGCGTTCTTTGCCGTGCCGCTGCTTTTCCTGATTGCCATCAGTTTCTGGACCGTGCGCAATTTCCAGATGATGCCGGATCTGAATTTCGCCAACTGGGAGCGTATTCTGACGCGCGGCATCTTTTGGGATGCCTATGTGCGCACCGCTGTTTTGGCCACGGCAAGTGCGGTTCTGACCAGCGTCATCGCCTTTCCGGCGGCCTATGCGATTTCGTTCAAACTGTCGGAGCGGGTCAAGCAATGGGTGATTTTCGTGCTGATCATCCCGTTTTTTACCAGCTACCTTGTGCGTATCTATGCGCTGCAAGTGTTCCTGTCGGATGGGGGGATCATCAACGCAGCGCTGGGGATGCTGGGGATTGGGCCGTTCGGGATGCTCAACACCACGTTTGGGACACTGGTGGGCATGGTCACGCTCTGCCTGCCGCTGGTGATCCTGTTGCAGGTGTTCAGCCTCAATTTCGTAAATCGCGATCTGGTCGAGGCGGCGCATAATCTGCGCTGCGGGCGGCTGCGCACGGTGTTTTCGGTGATCGTGCCGTCGGCGCGGGTGGGTCTGGTGATTGCGGCGCTCTTTGCCTTTATCCTGTCGTTCGGTGATTTCGTCAGCCCGCTGTATCTGGGCGGGGGCAATCCGCCGACGCTCTCGATCCTGATCACCGATATCACCAAATCTGGCCAGCAATGGCCCCGCGCCGCTGTGGTCGCATTGATGATGATCGGCACGCTGCTGACCGTGGCCTTTGCCGCCATCACCTATGCCTATAAGGAGCGCGGCAAATGACCGGCAATGACAATCGCCTGATCAATGGCGCCCTGAAACTGCATATCGCGGTCTGCGTAGTCTTTATCTTTGCGCCGATCCTTGGAAGTTTTGTCTTTTCGCTCAATTCAGACCGGTTCCCGTCGCTGCCCTTGGGGCATTTCTCGACCGAGTGGTATCGGCTGATCTGGGAAGACCCGTTCGTCTGGGCCGGGTTCCTGAATACCGTGCTCGTGGGGCTGATTGTGGCGGTGATTGCGACGGTGCTGGGGTTTGGCGGGGCCTATACCGATTTTCGCTACAACTTTTTTGGCAAGAACGTCTATCTCGCGCTGGCGCTGTTGCCGCCGACCATTCCGGTGGTGATCATGGGGTTGGCGATGCTGGCGTTCCTGTCGCGGGTGAACCTGTCGGGGAGTGCGATTTCCATCATCATCGCGCATGGCGTGATGTGCAGCCCCTTTGCCATGGCCATCATCCGCCTGCGCCTGTCGCAGATGGACCCGGACCTGGAGGCGGCATCGTGGAATCTGGGGGGCAATGAATGGGCGACGCTGCGCCATGTCATCATCCCCTTTACCAAGCCCGCGATATTCGCCGCGCTGTTCATCACCATGGCGGTGTCGTTCGACGAATTTGCAGTGGCGTGGTTCGTTTCGGGCCTGAATGAAACGCTGCCGGTGAAAATCCTCGGGTTTCTTCAGGGGCAGGTCAGCCCGCGGATCAACGCCATCGGCTCGCTCGCCTTTCTGAGTTCCATCACGCTGATCATCCTTGCGCAGATGCTCTTGCGCAATTCGACAAAGGAAAAGTCATGAACATGCAAACCCCCGTAAAATCCGAGGCCATTGTCAGGCTGGAAGGTGTGGTCAAGAGGTTTGGTGAGTTCACCGCCGTGGAACGCGCGGATTTCGAGATCGGGCGCGGCGAGTTTCTGGCGATCATGGGCTCGTCGGGCTGTGGCAAGACCACGACGTTGCGCATGCTGGCGGGGTTGGAGGACCCGAGCGAAGGCAATATCTATCTCGACGGGGCGCGGGTGAACGGCAAGGCGACATGGGACCGTGACACGCCGATGGTCTGGCAGAGTTTGGCGCTGTTTCCGTTTCTCACGGTGCAGGAAAACGTTGAATTCAGCCTCAAGATGCGCGGCGTCAGCACGGCTGAACGCATAGAGCGGGCGCGCAAATGGCTGGATAAAATGCAGATCCTCGAATTCGCGGATCGCAATGTCTCGCAATTGTCGGGTGGTCAGCGGCAGCGTGTGGCACTGGCCCGCGCGCTGGTGACAGAGCCGAAAATCCTGTTGCTGGATGAGCCGCTTTCGGCGCTCGATGCGCATCTCAAGGTGCGGATGCAGGCGGTTCTATCCAATCTGCAAAAGGATCTGGGCATCACGTTCGTTTATGTCACCCATTCCATGTCCGAGGCGTTTTCGATGGCCGACCGGGTGGTGATCATGAGCCGGGGCAAGATTGAGCAGATCGGCACGCCGCAGGAAATCTATCATGCGCCGCGCAATCGTTTCGTGGCGGAATTCCTTGGCTCGGCCAATATCTTTACCGGCATGCTGGTCGAGAAATCCGGCGATCTGTGGCAGGTCGAGACGGCGCATGGCCGCTTTGCGGTCAAGGCTGGTCCGACGCCGGTGAAATCGGTCGGCGATACGGTGTCCTTTATCGTCAGCGCCGAAAAGATGCAGATCAGCGCCGCAGATACGGGCGTTCCGGGTCTTCGCGCGCGGGTGGTGGGCGAGGAGTTTGTCGGTGCCTCGGCCATCGTCTTTCTTGAGACGGACGCAGGTGAGGAGTTGAAGGTGCAGAAAAGTCATGGTGAACTGGCCTCTATTGATCTGCATTCAGGAAGCCCCCTGAATCTGCATTGGGAGCCAGAAGCCTGTCATGTCCTACCCGGAGAATGACGCTCATGTGACGCGCAAGGCGATTGTGCCGCAGGGGGCGGCATTCTTTGCGATCGAGACCACCAAACCCGCCCGGCATTTCGCCTTTCACCTCTTGCCGGATTTCACGCTGCTGGCATTCAGCGCGGCGCTTGATCCACTGCGCATCGCCAATCAACTGGCGCAGCGCCCGCTCTATCGCTGGACGGTCACCTCTCAGGATGGGGAGCCGGCGGTCAGCTCTTGCGCCATGTCCGTAAATGTCGATCAAGGGCTCGGGAGCTTTCCGCGTGAGACCGATCTTGTGGTGTGCGGCGGCACAGTGCGCACCGGCGCGGGCAGCAAGAATTTGCTGTCGCTGCTGCGCCAGCATGCGCGCTTTGGTGGGCGCGTGGGCGGTATCTGCACCGGGGCGATTTCACTGGCGCAGGCGGGGCTGCTGGAGGGGCGGCGTGCAACGCTGCATTGGGAAAACCAACCCGCCTTTCGTGAGAAATTCCCCGAGGTCGAGGTGACGGGCAACACCTATGAGGTGGATGGCGGGATTTTCACCTGCGGCGGCGGGGTCGGGGCCACCGATATGATGTTGGAAATGATCGAGTCCGATTATGGTCGCTCTTTCGCGGATGTGGTGGCCGATATGTGCCTCTATAGCCAGCGACGGGCCGAGCGCGGCCCGCAGCGCGCCTCGATCAGCAATGCGCTGGATAGCCGCAATCCGCTGTTGGTGCGGGCGATTAAGGTGATGCAGACCAATATCGAGACGCCGATCAGCATGGATGATCTGGCCGATGCGGCAGGCTGTTCGCGTCGTCAGATGGAGCGGCTCTTTGTGAAATACCTGCGCAAGACGCCCTATCGTTTTTTCCGCGATCTGCGGCTGGATCATGGCCGGAGCCTCTTGCGGGAAACGGATTTGAGTGTGACCGAGATTGCCATGGCCTCTGGCTTTGCCTCGCCCATGGTGTTCATCAAGACCTTCCGCAGCCGCTTTGGTCATTCGCCGGGGCAATATCGGCGGGCGGGCTGAGTGCGACAGCGCTTGTCGCCGCGCAGGTGATGTTGTCAATTGGGGGCAACTGACAGCAAAGGGCCGGTGATATGGACATGAATTTGGGAATGCGCCCCGAGATGCGTGCGCTTTTGGCGCGGGTGGCAGCAATGGTGCGCGACGAGATCATGCCGCTGGAGGCTGAGTATTACGCGGAAATCGGCAAGGGGGAGCGGTGGGGATACACGCCGCGACAGGCCGAGATTCTGGAGGGGCTCAAGGCGCGTGCCAAGGCGGAGGGGCTGTGGAATTTCTGGCTGACCGACAGCGCGCGGGGCTTTGGCCTGAGCACGGTGGAATACGCCTATTTCGCCGAGGCCATGGGCAAGACCCCGATGGGGGCCGAGGTGTTCAACTGCAACGCGCCCGACACCGGCAATATGGAGGTGTTCGAGCGCTATGGCACCGAGGCGATGAAGGCGCAGTGGCTGGCACCGCTCTTGGAGGGGGATATTCGCAGCGCCTATCTGATGACAGAGCCGGATGTTGCCAGTTCGGATGCCACCAATATCGCGATGTCCTGTGTGCGGGATGGCGATCATTATGTGCTGAACGGCCAGAAATGGTGGGCGACGGGCGCGGGTGATCCACGCTGCAAGGTCTATATCGTGATGGTGAAAACCGGCGGCGATGACCTGCCCAAGCATCAGCGTCATTCGATGATTGTTGTGCCTGCTGATACGCCCGGTATCGAGAAACTGCGCCCGATGCAGGTCTACGGCCATGACGATGCGCCGCATGGGCATATGCATTTCAAGTTCGAGACTGTGCGCGTGCCAGCGGAGAACCTGCTCTTGGGTGAGGGGCGCGGGTTCGAGATTGCCCAAGGGCGGCTTGGGCCGGGGCGTATTCACCATTGTATGCGCGCCATAGGGCAGGCCGAGGCGGCGCTTGAGATGATGTGCAAACGCTCTCTGGCGCGCGAGGCGTTCGGCAAGCCGCTGGCGCAATTGGGGGCGAATTACGACGTCATCGCGGAATGCCGCATGGAGATTGAACAGGCGCGTTTGCTGTGTCTCAAGGCCGCGTGGATGATGGATCAGGGCGATGCGCGCGCGGCGGCCCCGTGGATCAGTCAGATCAAGGTGGTGGCGCCCCGTGTGGCGCTCAAGGTGATCGACGAGGCGGTGCAGATGTTCGGCGCGCAGGGCATTTCGCAGGATGTGCCGCTGGCGGCGATGTGGACGCATGTGCGCACGCTGCGTCTGGCAGATGGCCCGGACGCGGTGCATCGCAGGCAAGTGGCGCGCGCCGAGTTGCGTCAATATACACAAGCAAAGGTCTGAGCGTTTTCGCACAAGGGGTTCTGCGGCAGGGAACGCATCTCACGCTTTGGTGAACGGTCAAGCGGTTTCAAAAACTTGCGCCTCTGATTAGCTGCACGGTGACCACATCACACGCAAAGGAGAGGTCCATGACTGCTGAGTTTCGAGTGGAGACACCCCCCGTGAGTGACGATCAGGCCGCTGGTAAGGCCAAGGACTTGTTAGAGGGCGCGCGCGCCAAGCTGGGGTTCGTGCCCAATATGTATCGCGGCATGGCCGTCAATCCCGGCCTCTTGTCCACCTATCTGCATGGCTACGCGCTCTATCGCGAGTCGGGCAATTTCACCCCGCCCGAGCAAGAGGTTGTGTTTCTGACCATCTCGCTGGCCAATGGCTGTGACTATTGCACCGCCGCGCATTCGATGCTGGCGATCAAGATGTCCAAGCTGGGCGAGGCGCATACGCAGGCGCTGCGCGACGGCAAGCCGCTGAGCGATGCCAAGCTGGAGGCGCTGCGCAAATTCACCTATCAGATGTGGGAGACACGCGGTCTGCCGACCAAGGCCGACGCCGAGGCGTTCAAGGCCGCAGGATACGGCGATGTGCATGTGCTGGAGATCATTTTGGCCTTGGCGGTCAAGACGATCAGCAACTATGCCAATCACGTCAATCACACGGATGTGGATGAGGTCTTTGCGCCCTTTACCGTCGACAAGACGGTCGAACCGGCCTGAGTTCCGGATGTCTGCGCCCTCAGGTGTTGGGGGCGCAGAACAACTCGTACACCACTTCGAGCACCTTGCGGGGCCGATCATCCGCAAGGCTGTAGTATATCGTCTTGCCGTCGCGCCGCGCCGTCACCAGCCCTTCGAGCCGCAGGCGGGACAATTGCTGCGACACCGCCGCCTGACGCGCCGAGAGCAAGGTTTCAAGTTCTGTCACCGATCGCTCGCCCGACACCAGATGGCAGAGAATCATCAACCTTCCCTCATGGCTGATGGCCTTGAGGAAGTTTGCGGCATTGGTCGCATTATCGACCATGCGATCCATTTCTGCCGGATCAAGTGTGTCATCGAGAATGGGAAGGGGCATTTTCCGAGATTCCTGAGCGTGGTCCTCGTTTACTTAGGGCGTTTTTGTCGGATTTGCAAAAGCTGGCGGGGCAATCCTGTGAAAAAGTGACCAGATGTGGCGCGCAAAGCGCCATCCCGCCCGGGGCGCTGCCACAAATTCGAGCGATGCCCTTGCAGCCCCTTGGGCGCAACACTAAGACTCCTTTAGGAACTGGCCGGTTACGGTTGGAATGATTTAATAAGCCCGACAGCATCGGTTGGGCGCAGGACAGGCGGGCTGTGATGAAAGACCCTATGGACATCTATATGAACACCCTCGTTCCGATGGTGGTTGAACAGACCAGCCGGGGCGAGCGGGCCTATGATATTTTCTCGCGTCTGCTCAAGGAGCGGATCATTTTTCTGAGCGGTCCGGTGCATGACGGCATGTCGAGCCTCATTGTGGCACAGCTCTTGCATCTTGAGGCGGAGAATCCGTCCAAGGAAATCAGTATGTATATCAACAGCCCCGGCGGGGTCGTGACCTCGGGTCTGTCGATCTATGATACGATGCAATACATCAAGCCCAAGGTCAGCACGCTGGTCGTGGGTCAGGCCGCGAGCATGGGCAGTCTCTTGCTCACGGCGGGCGAGCCGGGGATGCGGTTCTCGCTGCCCAATAGCCGGGTCATGGTTCACCAGCCTTCGGGTGGCTATCAGGGTCAGGCGACCGATATCATGATCCACGCGCGTGAGACGCAAAAGCTCAAGGATCGGTTGAACGAAATCTATGTCCGGCACACCGGACAGACGCTGAAAAAGGTCGAAGAGGCGCTCGAGCGGGACAATTTCATGTCGCCGGACGAGGCCAAGGCCTGGGGATTGATCGACGAGATCGTGGCCAACCGTGACAAAGTCGACGAGGCGAAGAAATAAACGTGATCCGGCCCGAGGGCGGGCCGGATATTTTCGGATTGTGGTGCCATACGGCCTGACTTAAGCTGACGGGTAGCACAGATCACAGACGAGGCCCCGCGCGGGGCGCGCGGACGGCAGACGGCGCAGGGCCCGAAAGGTACGGAATGGCGAATAACTCAGGCGGCGACAGCAAGAACACGCTCTATTGCAGCTTTTGCGGCAAGAGCCAGCATGAGGTGCGCAAACTGATCGCTGGTCCGACCGTGTTCATCTGCGATGAATGCGTCGAACTCTGCATGGATATCATTCGCGAAGAAACCAAGACCGCCGGTATCAAATCGAGCGAAGGTATCCCTGCGCCGCGCGACATCTGCAAGGTGCTTGACGATTATGTCATCGGTCAGGCGCGCGCCAAAAAGGTTTTGTCGGTGGCGGTTCACAACCACTACAAGCGTCTGAACAATTCCGGCAAGAGCGACATTGAACTCAGCAAATCGAATATCCTGCTGATCGGGCCAACGGGCTGTGGCAAGACCTTGCTGGCGCAGACGCTGGCGCGGATTCTCGACGTGCCCTTTACCATGGCCGATGCCACAACGCTGACCGAGGCGGGCTATGTGGGCGAGGATGTGGAGAATATCATCCTCAAGCTGCTGCAATCGTCTGAATATAATGTCGAGCGCGCGCAGCGTGGCATCGTCTATATCGACGAGGTCGACAAGATCACGCGCAAGTCCGAGAATCCTTCGATCACCCGCGACGTGTCGGGTGAGGGCGTGCAGCAGGCGCTGCTCAAGCTGATGGAAGGCACGGTTGCCGCCGTGCCGCCACAGGGCGGGCGCAAGCATCCGCAGCAGGAGTTCCTGCAAGTGGACACCACGAATATCCTCTTCATCTGCGGCGGGGCCTTTGCCGGTCTCGACAAGATCATCGCGCAGCGCGGCAAGGGGAGCGCCATGGGCTTTGGTGCCGATGTGCGTGACAATGATGCGCGCGGAATTGGCGAGATATTTACCGATCTGGAGCCCGAGGATTTGCTGAAATTCGGTCTGATCCCGGAATTTGTCGGACGTCTGCCCGTGATTGCGACGCTTGAGGATCTGGATGAAGACGCGCTCGTTACCATTCTGACCCAGCCAAAGAACGCCCTTGTGAAGCAATACCAACGGCTGTTTGAATTGGAAGGTGCGCAACTCAGCTTTACCGATGACGCGCTCAAGGCCATCTCAAAGCGTGCCATCGCGCGCAAGACGGGCGCGCGCGGGCTACGCTCGATTCTCGAAGACATCCTGCTCGATACCATGTTCGACCTGCCCAGCATGGAGCATGTCGAAGAGGTTTTGGTCAACGAAGAAGCGGTCAATTCAGACGCCGCGCCGTTGATCATTTACGCCGAGAGCAAGGGCAAGAAAGAGGGCGCCAGCGCCGGTTGAGCCTGAAGCACTACAGGTCGCAGAGCCCGCAACGCGCGTTGCGGGCTTTTGCTTTGGCGCGATTGCGGTGGGCCGCGCATCAGGCGGAGCGATGCGATGCGGCGCCACGGGCACTGGACCTTCGCCGTCAAATCCGCCATATCGGATGGGAATTATGTCGGAGGGTCGAATGGGCATTCTCAACACCTTGCTGCGCTCGGTTACCTGGTGGAACGGGCAGACGCTCAACACCCAGTTTTATACGTGGCGCAGGGGCGTCCGGGTGGGTGAAGATGCGCAGGGCAATGCGTTCTACCGCACCGGCGACGATAAACGCCGCTGGGTGATCTTTAACGGCGAAGCCGAGGCAAGTCGGGTTGACCCTGATTGGCACGGCTGGTTGCATCACACCTATAAAGAGCCGCCGACCGACAAACCGCTCGCGCACAAGTCGTGGGAAAAGCCACATAGTGAGAACTTGACCGGAACGCCACTGGCCTATGCGCCTGCAGGGTCAATCCGGCGCGCGGCACCGGCAGAGCGGCGCGACTACGAGGCGTGGTCGCCGGAATAAGGGTCAGGATATGTCAGAGAGTAAAACCGAGGTTCTGGTTGGCGGCGTCGTTCTAGCCGTGGCAATCGGGTTCCTGGTCTATGCGGGCAAGACCACCGGCATGACCAGCGGCGGTGCGGGTGAATATCCGCTCAGCGCCAGTTTCCGCAGCGCCGATGGGGTGAGTGTGGGCACTGATGTGCGCCTGGCTGGCGTCAAGGTTGGACGGGTCACGCAAATCGCGCTCGACCCTGAGACCTATCGCGCCAAAACCACCTTTACCGTGCAAGACGGCATCAACGTGCCCGATGACAGCGCCGTTGCGATTTCCTCTGAGGGGCTTCTTGGCGGCAATTACGTCGAGATCATGCCCGGTGGATCGCCGTTCTACGTCGAACCGGGGTCCGAGATTGAATTCACCCAAGGGTCTGTGAGCCTTGTCTCCTTGCTGATGAAATTCGTATCGGGAAGCGAGGATGGGGCCACGCAATGAGAGCGCTCTGGCTGACCCTCGGCCTCTGTCTCGCGGCTGGTGCGGGTGTGGCGCAAGAGGTGGCGACGGTTGCACAAGGCGCCATCCTGCGCGGTCTCGACAAGATCAATGGTCAGGCCAGTGATCTGGACCTGGCGAATGGTGAGATGGGTGCCTTCGGCACGCTTGACGTCGAGCTTGGCGAATGCCGCTATCCCGAAGGCAACCCGGCCGGGGATTCCTATGCCTATCTGACGATTCGCGAGCAGAATGGTGGGGCTGTGGTTTTCTCAGGCTGGATGTTGGCCTCGTCTCCGGCGCTGAATGCGCTGGAACATGCGCGCTACGACATCTGGGTCTTGCGCTGCAAGATCTGACTCGGATCGGGATCAAATGGCGGGTTGGTGATGTCTGCCTCGGTTTCCATCGCCTCTTGCAAGAGCGCGCGGTACTGAACACGCGGAATTTCACGTCCGCCAAGACGCCCGAGATGTGGGGTGATGAACTGCGTGTCAAAGAGGCTGAACCCGCAGCGGGCAAGGTGGTCCGTCAAATGGGCCAATGCCAGTTTCGAGGCATCAGTCCGGCGTGAGAACATGCTTTCGCCAAAGAACGCGGCCCCAAGGGCCACGCCGTATACCCCGCCGACAAGCTGCCCCTCCTGCCAGATTTCCAGAGAATGCCCGTGCCCCTGCTGATGGAGCGCGAGATAGGCGCGATGGATCGGTGGGCTGATCCATGTATCGGCACGGTCTGCACAGCCCTGCACCACCGCCTCGAAATCATGGTTGAGTGTCGCCTCATAGTGACCCTGACGCATCCGGCGTGCCAGAGAGCGCGAAATGTGAAAGCCGTCGAGCGGAAGAATGCCACGGTGATGCGGATCGACCCAGAACACGTCTGGATCGTCACGATGCTCTGACATGGGAAACACGCCAGAGGCATAGGCCTGAAGCAAAAGGGCGGGGGTCAGGGGTGTGGTCATGGGGCCTGCGGCGCTGAAAACGGTCGGTGCTTAAGGGTTCAGTATCTTTTGTCATGTTACAAGGTCAAAGGCGATACTGGGTGATAGGTGTGTGATGACGATCCTCGGGTATGGGTTTGCCAAAGCAACGGGCGATGTCCGGACGGGCGGGATCAACCGTGCGCAGGCGCGGCATGCCATGCTGATCGATGCCTTTCGCCACGCCATTGCCGATTCGTCGGTGATGCTGGTCGGGGCCGGGGATGGCGCATGGTGTTATGCGCTTGCGGCGGCGGGCGGGTTGCAGGTGGTTGGGATTGAAACCGATGCGGGTCTGGTCGAGCGGTTTGGCAGATTGCCGGATGTCGGATTGCGCGAACGTATTGATCTGCGCTGTGCCGATCCGATCGAGGAAATCCGATCCGAGGTGCGCGCCGGGCGGCAATATGATGTGATCATCCTTTTTGATCTGCTTGACCAGGGTGCGGATCTGCATGATCTCTTCGGTCTGATCCGTGAGTTGGAGCCGCGTCTCGTGGTGGTGGATGGCTGGTTTGTCGCCTCTGAGGATCCGATTCTCTGGATCGAACGCTCGCGCGAAGCGCTGGCGGGGCGCGCGCGACCGACACGGGTGCCGAGCCAAGGGGCCGTTGCAATGGTCGCCTTTGACAGCGGCTTTGATCTCGACTGGATTGACTGGACCGTGCTCGATCCCGACGTGCGGCAGGGTCTTGAGGATTACTATGCCACCGGACCCAAACGGCGCGCCAGTTTCACTCTGACACCGGAGCAAACCGCCTGATGGGATGCGGCAAAGCGCTTGAAGAGGTCACACGGGAATCATTGTTCCCGTGAGCAGCGCGATATGGGCTTCAGCCCCATCCCTGAGCGCATACACGTCCGCCTGAACAATCACCAGACGGCGCCCCGGCTTGATCACCCGCCCACGGGCGATCAGGCGCTCGCCCTGCGCCGGAGCGAGTAGATTGATCTTCATCTCGGTTGTCAGAACCTCTGCCCCCTCGGGCATCATGCTGAGCGCCGCGTAGCCTGCGGCGCTGTCGCCAATGGCAAAGGTCAACCCGGCATGGCCAAAACCGTGTTGTTGGCGGCTTCCGGGCAGAATGGGGGCTTCGATCTCGATCTGACCGGCGGAAACCGCGACCAAGCGTGCCCCAAGCGTGGTCATCATGGACTGAGCGGCAAAGCTCTGCCGAATTGTCTGTTCGATGTCAGGGGACATTCGTGCCGACTTTCCCATTGATTACATTGTCGTATTGAGTTGACAGTAAAGTGATCCGAGTTGCTGTCGTTAGATTGGACTAGAACGCACAGGCTGATAAATGCATATCGAAAGGGAACGGGCAAGGGTGGTACGTTGAACTGGACTGACCTTCGACTGCATTTCGTGGAAACGTTTTCGATCCTGTTTTCGTCTGTCACATTCTATGTTTGGGCGGCGGCACTGGGTATTGTGGTGCTCGCCGGGCCGTTCGGCAGCTATGACACAATGAGCATGCCGATCCGCATGGTCTATTGGTCGTTGGTTGTCACCGCTGGATTTGTGATCGGATTCGCCGCACGCGCGGTCATGCGCGCGCTTTTGCAGCACCGGCATCCGGCCCTGTTCGACCTCGGGGCAAGTTTTCTTGTCGGGATATTCCTCGGGCCTCTGATCTGGGTATTGCGCGGTTGGCTGGACCCGGTGTTGGGCTATGAGGATCTGACACTCATCAAGATCACTCTGAACACCTTTTTTATAGCGAGCGGCATTTTCGTTGTGCGTCGACAGATCGGCGCCGAGTTCCCGTCCAGCTATTGGCCCCAGACAGACCCCTACATTTCCCCCCAAACCCGGCTTCACCGGCGGCTGTCCTGTCCGCCCATGGCAGAGATTCATCGGCTGACTGCCAATAATCATTATGTCGAGGTGGCGACCAGCGTCGGCATAGAGACCCTGCGTTTGCGTCTGGTGGATGCCATCGAAGAGATGGAGCCGGTGGCCGGATTTTGCACCCACAGATCGCACTGGGTCGCCATCGACGCCATCTCGAGGATGGAGCGCCACAGCGGGGGCAAGGTCTTTGTGCTTCTCAAGAATGGTGATCGGGTGCCGGTCAGCCGCAAGTACCGGCCGAATCTCGAGGCGGCGGGTCTGTTGGAGCCACCCGACGTTTCCGCTCAGGGTCGTTGACGGGACCGCTCTGCGCGCGGCATCGGCACCGCATGCACCATGGCCCCTGTGAGCACGGCGATGGCTTCGGGGCGCATCAATCCGGTGAGGACCGGATCATCTGACCACAAGCCGCCCGTATAGGTGCCAAAAGCGGGCAGAATCACCCGGTCGCTGTCTATCAGAAAGGCGGGGCGGCTCAGGCCGCACCCTTTGAGCGCCAGCCGCATCTTGGGGTGGTAATGCCCTGAGATTTCACCGCTTTGACCGGCGTGGGCGATATGGCGAAAGCAGAGCGGTGGCACCGGCAGTTCGGCCATATGCGCGCCACCAAGGTCAACCGGACCCGGATCGTGATTGCCCTCAATCCAGACCCAACGCCGCCCCGCCTGCAATTTGGCGATCCAGAGCTTTTCCGCATCGGGGAGGTGGGCCGCGGCGGCGCTGTCGTCGAAACTGTCACCAAGGCAGATGATGGTCACCGCCCCGGTGCGGCGCAGATCACTTTCGAGCCGGGTGAGTGTGTCGCGGGTCTCGTAGGGGGGCAGGGGCGGCTCGCCCAACCGGGCACGGCGCAGCGCCTTGCCTAAGTGGAGATCAGACACGCATAGGAGGTTGCGCGCCTCCCAATAGAGCGCGCCCGAGGGAAGGGCCGTGAGCGCCGCGCCGGCGAGGGTGAATCCGTATCCGTCCATGTCGCAGTGGTGACCTTTGGCGTTCGGAATGGCAAGGGCATGCGCAGTCGCGCTAGCGCGTGATTTCGCGCATTGGCGCGAGGCCCGCCGCCGCCAGAAGCCGCGCGCTTTCCTCGGCCAAGAGCCGCTCTTGGGCTGCGCCCTCTACCGGCATCCGCCCCGCCTCAAGAAAGAGCGGTGCTGCCAAGGGACTCACTCGCGCCAGCCGCCGCAGGGTGACGCGCCCCGCGATGCGCGCCAGCATGTCCTCGATCCGGCCAAAATCCACGAGGCCGCGCATCGCCTCTTGCCGGGTGATGTCAAGGAGCAGGTGACCGGGATCGTATTTCACCAACGTGTCATAGAGAATGTCCGACGACAGCGTCGCCTGCCGCCCATTCTTGCGCGCGCCGGGGGTGTTGCGCTGGATCAGCCCGGCAATGGTGGCCGAGGCGCGAAAGGTGCGTTTCATCACGGCGTTGGACATGAGCCAGCTTTCAAGTCCCGCGCGCAGGGCATCGGGGGCCAGAAGGGGCGCCGCATCCGTCACAGGCTCCAGCCCCCAGATCAGCGTGGCGTAATCGGTGGCAACAAAGCCCAGCGGTGCCAAGCCCGTCTCTTCCATCCGTTTTGTCACCAAGAGGCCCAGCGTCTGCATCGCGTTGCGCCCGGCAAAGCCATAGATGCAAAGGTGCTCGCGCGCCTCATGGGCAAAACTCTCGATCAGCAGGCTGTCGGGTTCCGGCATTTGCGACACCTGCCGTTGCAGGTGCAGCCAGTCGCGCACAGGGTCCGGCAGATCAGGCCAGTCGGGGGCACCAAGCATCTGCAGGATGCGTTCTGATAACTGGGTCGAGGTGGCGAATTTGGTGCCCATATAGGTGGCAATCTTGGGCTTGCGACCGGGATCGCGGCTGACCTCCACCACCATCTCGCGCAGGGATTCAAAGCGCACGATCTGTCCGCCGATGAGAAACGTATCGCCGGGGGTGAGGGTGGCGGCAAAGCCTTCTTCGATCTCGCCCAAGGGCTTGCCGCCGCGCGTGCGCCGCATCCGGACCTTGAGCGTGTCGGTATCCTGAATGGTGCCGATGTTCATGCGGATGAGGCGGGCAGAGCGCGGATCGCGCAATTGCCAGCCCCCGTCGGGGCGCTGTTGCAGGCGCTGCCATTGGTCATAGGCCCGCAGCGCATAGCCCCCCGTGGCGCAAAAATCGAGGCAGGCGTCGAATTCGGCACGGGTGAGGGTGGCATAGGCCCCGGCACCCGTCACCTCGGCAAAGAGGGCATCGGCGTGGAACGTCCCGGCACAGGCACGGATCAGGATATGCTGGCAGAGCACGTCACGCGGCCCCGGCCCGCGCGTCTCGCCATCCAGATCGCGCGCGCGCACGGCCTCAAGGGCTGCGCGGCATTCCACCACCTCGAACCGGTTGGCGGGCACGAGGAGCGCCTTGGACGGCGCGTTGTAGCGGTGATTGGCGCGCCCGATCCGCTGCACAAGGCGTTTGACGTTCTTGGGCGCGCCCACCTGAATAACCAGATCGACATCGCCCCAATCCAGCCCGAGATCGAGACTGCCGGTGCAGACGACGGCGCGCAGATCGCCGCGCACCATCGCCGCCTCGACCCGTTCGCGCTGCACCCGGTCAAGGCTGCCGTGATGGATGCCGATGGGCAGCGCCTCGTCATTGGCAAGCCAGAGGTTGTGAAAGAAAATCTCGGCCTGCGCGCGGGTGTTGTGGAAAATCAGCGTCGTCTTGTGCTGTCGCACCGCATCCAGCACGGCGGGGATCGCATAGGCGGCCCCACCCCCGGCCCAAGGGGGCGACTCTGTGGTCTCCAACATGGCGATGTCGGGCTCTGGTCCCGGATCGGCCATGAGGATTGCGCAAGGGCTGCTGCCATGGGCCATGTAACGCGCAAGGGCGGACGGGTCTTCGACCGTGGCCGATAAGCCCACGCGCCGCATCTCGGGGCAGAGCGCCTGAAGCCGGGTCAGCGCCAGCATGAGTTGATCGCCGCGCTTGCTCTCGGCCAGGGCATGCACCTCGTCGATCACGACGCGTTTCAGGCCTGCGAAAATGCGCGGCGCGTCCTCGTAAGAGGTGAGCAGCGCCAGACTTTCGGGCGTGGTCAAGAGGATATGGGGCGGGTCGGCGCGTTGGCGGCGCTTGGTGTGCGAGGAGGTGTCGCCGGTGCGGTCCTCGATCCGGATGGGCAGGCCCATGTCCGTGACCGGCGTGGTCAGGTTGCGCCGGATATCGGCCGCGAGCGCCTTGAGCGGTGAGATATAGAGCGTATGCAGCCCGGTGTGATCGCCCGTGGCGAGATCGGCCAGCGTCGGCAGAAACCCCGCCAGCGTCTTGCCTCCGCCGGTGGGGGCGATGAGCAGCGTTGCGGGGTCGTCCGCCCGCGCCAGCATCTCCGCCTGATGCGGGTGAAGCTGCCAGTCGCGGGCAGAAAACCACGTTGCAAGAGGGGCGGTCAGGGCGCACATGACGCTCTATCTAGCGGCGGGCCGCAGCAAAGCAAAGTCGGAGGCCGCCCCCTACATCGCCTCTTGTTGCGTCAGCCGCGTCGCGATCAGCCCGTTGACCCGCGCGATGCCTGCCTCGGGACAATGCCCTGCCAGACCCGATGCCGCGTCGGCCAGAACCGCATCGTTGGCCGCGCGGGCCACGCTGGCCAGAAATTGCGCGGCATAGATCAGGATGTCGGGCGATCGGTCATGGCACAGCAGGCTCTGTACATGCTCCAGATCGTCGCGATAGGCCAAGGGATCGGGGTTGATTCTGTCATCTTGGACCACGTAGGGGCCAAGGGGTCGCCGGTCGGCGGGAACGTGCCGCAGCACCTCTTGCTGAAAGATGCCAAGGCTGGCCACCGGTTTGAGCAAGAGCCCATCAGCCCCCGCGCTCCGCGCGCGCGCCTCTGCCCCGGCATCGCCGCTCGTGGCAAGGATGACGCCGACACGGGGAGTTGCGCGGTCAAGTTCGGCAATCAGCTCTTCGCCGCGCCCATCCGGCAGGCCCAGATCGACGATCACCGCCGAAGGCCGGTACACCTGCAGATGCCGCCGCGCGGAGGCCAGACAATCCGCGCGCCGAATCCGCGCGCCACTGCGCAGGCACATCAGGCGCAGCGCCTCAGAGGCATAGCGGCTATCCTCGACCGCGAGCACAGTCATACCCAAGAGCGGGCGTTGGGCGTTTGGCGCGCGCTGGGGCGCGAGGCTGTCAAGACCGGTCATATCGGGCTGATCCTTCTGTGACGATACGAGCCACAGCATGGCCCGCTTATGGTGAACGCGAGGTTAATGCGCGGATTGCGTCCCCCTGTCGCTTGTCAGGCCCCAAGATCATCCCCATAACAGGCTCAAATCATACAAAAGGATCGCCCCATGATCGGACGCCTCAATCACGTTGCCATCGCCGTGCCGGACCTGAATGCCGCCGCTGACCAATATCGCCATGCGCTGGGCGCAAAAGTGGGCGCGCCGCAGGACGAGCCGGATCATGGCGTCACGGTGATTTTCATCGAGTTGCCCAATACCAAGATTGAACTGCTCTATCCCTTGGGTGAGAACAGCCCGATCCAGAGCTTTCTGGACAAGAACCCCTCGGGCGGGATCCACCATATCTGCTATGAGGTCGAGGATATCATCGCCGCACGCGACCATCTGAAATCCACCGGCGCGCGGGTGCTGGGCAGCGGAGAGCCCAAGATCGGCGCACATGGCAAGCCGGTGCTCTTTCTGCATCCCAAGGATTTCAACGGCTGCCTCGTGGAACTGGAGCAGGTCTGATGGGCATCACCTCGGCCATCGTGCTCTTTGCTGTGATCTGGTTCATGACGTTTTTCGTCGTGCTGCCCATTCGTATTCAGACCCAAGGGGATGTCGGTAAGATCGTGCCCGGCACCCATGCCGGATCGCCCGAACATCATCACCTCAAGAAAAAGGCCTGGATCACAACCGCCATCGCCGTCGTGCTCTGGATCATCATTGGTGGCACGATCATTTCGGGTGTGATCAGCGTGCGCGATCTCGATATATTCAACCGGATGAGTGGCGCCGCACCTGCGTAGCGTGAAAGATATGGGTGAAGGTGGCGGCCCCAAGGATCGGGATCAACAGGTTCACCAGCGGCACCGAGAGCGGCATCGCCATCAACACACCCGCCGCCCAGATCGTCATGCGATGCTTGCGGCGGAGTGACTTGGCCCCCTCCCGCCCGACGCGGCGCATGGCCACCAGTTGGAAATATTCCATTCCCAGCAAATAGCCATTGAGCGCCCAAAAGATGAAGAGCGCGAAGGGTGTAAAGATCGCATAGAGGATCAGCGCCACGATATTCGCGCCGATGATCACGCCAAGAAAGTTGATCGTGTCGCGCAGCGCCTCGCCAAAGGGCACGATACTGGCCGGGGGCAGATGCGGATAATGCCGGTCCTCGACCGCCTGCGCCACCTCATCGAGAAACATCGAGGTTATGGCAGAGGCGACGGGCACCATCAGAAAGACCGACAGCACGATCATCAAGAGGAACGACGCGCCGCTCAAGAGATCGCCCAGCCACGTCACCTCGCCCAATAGCGGCAGGGTGGTGCTGTCGCCCACCGCCGCCTGAATGAGCCAGAGCACTCCGGCATAGGTCGCGATCAGAAGGGCGAGCGTCAGGCCCACGCCCAACAGCAGCACCTTGCGGAACCGTGGATCGCCGATCTGGCCCACGGCCTTGAAGAAACTGGTAAAAATCATTCTGAAACCCAGGTGGTGATGCTGTCGATCTCGGGACGCGGTCGCTCGGGTGGGACGGCGCCTTCGGTGCCGATATGGAGGAACCCGGCGATGCGCTCGTGTTCGGTCAGCCCAAGGGCGGTCTGCGCGAACCCTTGGTCATGGCTGGGCCAGCCGCTCAGCCAATTGGCGCCCCAACCGGCGGCAAGGGCAGCATTCAAGAGGCTGAGGCAGACACAGGCCGCCGAATAGGTCTGTTCGATGGCTGGAATTTTTTCCGAAGGTTTCGGGCTCTCGATCACTGCCACGGCCAGATGCGCATCGGCGAATTGCGTCTCGGCTTTGGCGATATCCTCGGGCGATTTGCCCAGCCGCGCGCCCGCCTCGGCCACCAGCCCCGCAAGCCGCACCAGCGCCGCGCGCTCCAGCACGATCAGGCGCCAGGGTTCCAGCTTACCATGATCGGGCACGCGGGTTGCGGCGGCCAAGAGCGGGCGCAGCGCCGCCCTGTTTGGCACCGGCAGCACCAGCGTCTTGGCCGGGCGCGAGCGGCGGGTCTGGAGGAACTCTGACGCGGCGGAATTGGGCTGGGGCATTGGTCTCTTTCTCATGCAAAGCACCCCACATGTCGGCAAGCAGGCGTCCGGGGTCAAGCCCTGATGCTGCAATTCCTCTTGGAGCGCTGCCGCGCAGCCGGTATGCCGGGCGCATGGATATCCCCGACCTCAGCGCGCTGGCACGGCCCGGCACCACGATTGCCCTGCGCGTGACGCCCAAGGCCGCGCGCAACCGGATTGTCGCGGAAGACGGCGCGCTGCGGGTCTATGTCACCACGGTGCCCGAGGATGGCAAGGCCAATGCCGCTGTTCAGAAACTCTTGGCCAAGGCGCTGGGCGTGCCTAAATCGCGCCTGAGCCTGCTGCGCGGTCACACCAGCCGGGACAAGGTGTTTCAGGTCGACTGACGTTTGGCGTGGCTGCCCGCCACATGCACCCGTGTGCCCCAGCCGATGCAGTGTTCTATCAGCGGCGCGGGCAGGGGGCGGTCGGTGAAGACCTGATCGACATCGCGGATTGACCCAAGCCGCACCGGCGCGCTGCGCTGGAACTTGGAATGATCTGCGACGAGAAAAACCTCGCGCGAGCGGTTCAAGAGAGTCTGGCCCACCACCACCTCCTGAATGTCGAAATCGAGCATGTCGCCATCCTCATCCAGCGCAGAACAGCCCAGAATGGCGTAATCGAATTTGAAATTCTCGATGGTGCGCGCGGTCAGATTGCCCACCAGCCCATTGTCCGAGCGCCGGAGCGCGCCGCCGGCGACGACAATCTCGCAATCCTTGTTGGCCAGCAGGATTTGCGCCACGTTCATGTTGTTGGTGACGACCATCAGGTTGCGGTGATCCATCAATTCGCGCGCCACCGCCTCGGTCGTGGTGCCGATGTCGAGAAAGACCGAGGCATCATGCGGAATGGCCGCCGCACAGGCGCGGCCAATGGCGGCCTTGGCGGGCTCATTCAGGCGGCGGCGTTCCTCGTAGAGGATATTCGAGACGCCCGAGGGCAGGATCGCACCACCATGCACGCGCTCCAGCTTGCCCGCGTTGGCAAGTTCCGTGAGGTCGCGGCGGATGGTCTGGACGGTGACGTCAAAGCGCTCGGCCAGCCCCTCGACCGTGACCTTGCCCTCGGCGCGGGCGATTTCCAGAATGTCGGGTTGGCGAAAGCTCTGGGACATGGGCGGCCTTGATTGGTTGCAGGTTCGATTATGTTCGTTTTGTCGCGCTCTGCAAGCAAAGCCTCCGCTGCGCTGCGGCGAGGCGGGCGAATCGCGGGCGAGAGAGGTCGGTTCACCCGACGTCAGGGACGAAAATGCGTTCGGTCACGCCCTGGATCACACTTGATCCTGAAAATTGATGAATGAAATCAAAGGGTGCATTAATAAAAGAAACAAAACGAACATTCATTCTTGACCCATGTGGTCAAAAAGTGGTTCGTTTGCGCTCATCTTACGGTGGGAGGGGCGCGTGTCGCAGGACCGCGAGGGCACAGTGATCGACCTGTTCGTCATCGGCGGCGGCATCAATGGCTGTGGCATCGCCCGCGATGCGGCGGGCCGGGGGCTGCGGGTGGAACTGGCCGAGATGAACGATCTGGCCTGGGCCACGTCGAGCGCCTCGACCAAGCTGTTTCACGGCGGTCTGCGCTATCTCGAATATTTCGAAATCCGGCTGGTGCGCGAGGCGCTGATCGAGCGGGAAACATTACTGCGCGCGATGCCGCATATTAGCTGGCCGATGCGGTTTGTGCTGCCCTATCACCGCGACATGCGTTTTGAGGGCGAAACGCCCACGTCGCGCATTCTCAATCTGGTGATGCCGTGGATGAAGGGGCGTCGGCCTGCCTGGCTGATCCGTCTGGGGCTGTTCCTCTACGATCACCTCGGAGGGCGGAAAATCCTGCCTGCGACCGCAACGCTCGATCTGCGCAACGCGTCTGAGGGTGCGCCGCTCAAGGACAAGTTCACCCGCGCCTATGAATATTCCGACTGCTGGATCGAGGATAGCCGACTTGTCGTGCTCAACGCCCGCGACGCCGCGGCGCGCGGCGCGCGCATTCGTACCCGCACCCGCGTGCAATCAGCAGAGCGGGTGGGCGATCTGTGGCAGGTGACGCTGAAGGATCAGGAAACCGGCACGAGTGAGGTGGTGCAGGCGCGCGCGCTGGTCAATGCCGCCGGGCCGTGGGTCAAGGATGTGATCTCGGGCACACTGCGCCTCAACTCGGCCGAGGGTGTGCGGCTGGTGCGTGGCAGCCATATCGTGACGCGCCGCCTGTTTGACCATGACAAATGCTACTTCTTTCAAGGCACCGATGGGCGGATCATCTTTGCCATTCCCTATGAGGGGGATTTTACCCTGATCGGCACCACCGATGCCGAACATGGGCAGGCCGACACGCGCCCGGAATGCACGCCGGAAGAGGCCGAGTATCTCTGTCGCTTTGCGAGCGCGTATTTCAAGACGCCCGTGACCAAGGCCGACATCGTCTGGACCTATTCCGGCGTGCGCCCGCTCTATGACGACGGGGCCAAATCGGCCACCGCCGCCACCCGCGACTATGTGCTGACGCTGGCCGAAGGACCGGGCGCGCCGCTCCTCAACATCTTTGGCGGCAAGATCACCACCTATCGCAAACTGGCCGAGGCGGCGCTGGCCAAGCTGCGCCCGTTCTTTCCACAGGCCGGGGCGGATTGGACCGCAGGCGTCGCCCTGCCGGGGGGCGATTTCCCCGTTGACGGGTTTGACCGGCTGACAGAGAGTCTGCATCGGGCCTATCCGTTTCTGACGGCGGCCTGGGCGCGGCGACTGGTGCGCGCCTATGGCACCGAGGCGCTGGATGTTCTGGGCGAGGCGCGGGAGGCCGCCGATCTTGGCCCCGATTTCGGGGCGACCCTGACTGGGGCCGAGGTGCGTTGGCAGATGGACCATGAATACGCCCGCGCGGCGGCGGATGTGGTCTGGCGGCGCACCCGTCTGGGTCTCAAGATGACAGAGGCGCAGATTGCGGCGCTCGACGACTGGATGCAGCACGAACGGGGGCTGAATGGGGCCGCCCCCGTGGCTGCCAAGGGATAATGGAGGAAACGACCGCATGGCGCTGACACTGGAGGGGGTATCGAAACGCGTGAACGGGCAGGTGCATATTCACCCGACCGACCTCAGGCTCGAGGCCGGCACGATGAACGTGCTTCTGGGGCCGACCCTCTCGGGCAAGACCTCGCTCATGCGGTTGATGGCGGGGCTCGATGTTCCCGCCACGGGCCGCATTCTGTGGAACGGGCAGGATGTCACCGGCATGCGCGTGCAGGATCGCCGCGTGGCGATGGTCTATCAGCAGTTCATCAACTACCCCTCGATGACGGTCTATGACAACATCGCCTCGCCGCTGCGCCTGATGGGTAAATCCAGCGCTGAGATTGATGCGGCGGTTAAGAAAACTGCCGATCTGATGCAATTGTCCCGGATGCTCTCGCGCAAGCCGCTGGAGCTGTCGGGTGGCCAGCAACAGCGCTGTGCCTTGGCCCGCGCGCTGGTCAAGGAGGCGGGGTTGGTGCTGCTGGATGAGCCGCTGGCGAACCTCGATTACAAGTTGCGCGAGGAATTGCGCGCGGAAATTCCCAAGATTTTCGAGGCGGCAGGCAGCATCTTTGTCTACGCCACGACCGAGCCCGAAGAGGCGCTGCTCCTTGGTGGCAATACCGCAACCCTCTGGGAGGGGCGCGTCACCCAATTCGGCCTGACGCCGCAGGTTTACCGTCAGCCACGCGATGCCACCACCGCGCGCGTGTTCAGCGATCCGCCGATGAATTTCCTGACCGTTACCAAATCCGGTGACCGTATCCTCTTTGGTGCGGACCAATCCGCGGCGGCGCTGGGCAGCATGGCGGATCTGGCGGATGGCACCTATACGGCAGGGTTTCGCCCCAACCACCTCGAACTCGAACAGCAGACCGCCGATGCGTTGACCTTTGACGCACGCCTCAACGTGACCGAGATCACCGGCTCAGAGACCTTTGTGCATCTCGATCATCACGGCGAGCGGTGGGTGGGTCTCATCCACGGCGTGCGCGATCTGAAACTGGGGGCGGCGCTTCGGGTCTATCTCGATCCGGCGCATGTCTATGTGTTTGGGGCGGACGGTGCGCTGGTCGCCCCCGCGCCCTATGCGCAGGCGGCTTAAGGGAAACGCAATGGCAAAGATCACGCTTGATAATCTGGCACATAGTTACCTGCCGCGCCCGGCCTCTGAGGCCGATTTTGCGCTCAAGGAGCTGAACCACGTCTGGGGCGATGGTGAGGCTTATGCGCTGCTTGGTGCCTCTGGCTGTGGTAAATCCACGCTGCTCAATATCATCTCTGGCCTCTTGCACCCGTCGCAGGGGCGTATTCTCTTTAACGATCACGATGTCACCAATCAGGCCACCGCGGCGCGCAACATCGCGCAGGTGTTCCAGTTTCCGGTGGTCTATGACACCATGACCGTGCGCGACAATCTGGCCTTTCCGCTGCGCAATCGCGGGGCAGAGGCGTCCTATATCGCCGAGCGGGTTCAGACCATCGCTCACATGATCGGGATGGAGGCAGAGCTGGGGCGCAAGGCGCGCGGTCTGACGGCGGATGCCAAGCAGAAAATCAGCCTTGGGCGCGGCATGGTGCGCGAGGATGTCAACGCGCTCTTGTTCGATGAGCCGCTGACGGTGATCGACCCGCATATGAAATGGGAACTCAGGACGCAGCTCAAGGCGCTGCATCACCAGTTTGGCCATACGATGATTTACGTGACCCACGACCAGACCGAGGCCCTGACATTCGCCGACAAGGTGGTTGTGATGCACGATGGCCGCGTTGTGCAGATGGGCACGCCACAGGAACTCTTTGAGCGGCCAGAGCATACATTTGTCGGCTATTTCATCGGCTCGCCGGGCATGAACCTGCTCGATGCGCAGGTGGCGGGCGCCAAGGCCATTGTGCAGGGCGTCGAGATCCCGCTTGGGGCCGACTATGGCCGCCCTACGGGTCGGGTGCAGATCGGTGTGCGGCCTGAATTCGTGCGGCTCTCGGCTGGCGACGACGGTTTGCCAGTGACCGTCACGCGGATCGAGGATGTTGGTCGCCACAAGATCATCCGCTGCGATGTGGCCGGCGTTGCGGTCAATGCCATTGCCGCTGAGGGGGCCATGATCTCGCCCGATATGACCCGTCTCACTTTTGATCCGGCGGCGATCAATGTCTATGTCGATGATTGGCGCGTCACGCCGAAATCCCAAGCGCAGGAGGCCGCGTGATGGACAAGACCGTCAACCAAAAGGCATGGTTTCTGGTCCTGCCCGTGCTGATCCTCGTGGCGTTTTCCGCTGTGATCCCGCTGATGACCGTGGTCAACTATTCGGTGCAGGACACATTCGGCAACAATCAATTCTTCTGGGCAGGCCTTGAATGGTTCGAGGAAATGCTCAGCTCCGAGCGGATGTGGGACGCGCTGGCGCGTCAGGCGGTGTTCTCGGCGATCATCCTAGCCATCGAAATCCCCTTGGGCATCTTTGTGGCGCTCAATATGCCCAAGAGCGGCTTTTGGGCGTCCCTTTGCCTCGTTCTGATGTCGCTGCCGCTGCTGATCCCGTGGAATGTGGTGGGCACCATCTGGCAGATCTTTGGCCGGGTTGATATTGGCCTTCTGGGCCATACGCTCGACGCGCTGGGTATTTCCTATAACTACACGCAGGACACGACTGCAGCGTGGATCACAGTGATCGTGATGGATGTCTGGCACTGGACCTCGCTCGTGGCCCTCTTGGCCTATGCCGGGCTGCAATCCATTCCCGACGCCTATTATCAGGCCGCCAAGATTGATCAGGCCAGCCGCTGGGCCGTGTTCCGCTATATCGAATTGCCCAAGATGGCGGGCGTGCTGATGATCGCCATTCTCTTGCGCTTCATGGACAGTTTCATGATCTACACAGAGCCGTTTGTCGTGACGGGCGGCGGGCCGGGCAATTCCACGACGTTCCTGTCGATTGATCTGGTCAAAATGGCGTTGGGTCAGTTTGATCTTGGTCCCGCCGCCGCGTTTTCGATCATGTATTTCCTCGTGATCCTGCTGATTTCGTGGGTGTTCTACACCGTCATGGTCAACCTCGACAAACGGGAGGGCAAGTGATGGCCGATCTGACCGCCACCCGCAGCGCCACACGCGGCCTCAGCCTGCCACGCGTCAACGTGGTGATGGTGCTTTACCTGCTGTTCCTGCTCTTGCCGATCTATTGGCTTATCAACATGAGCTTCAAGACCAATGACGAAATCCTCGGCACCTTCTCGCTCTGGCCGCAGGACCTGACCTTTGCCAACTATGCCACGATCCTGACCGACGCGAGTTGGTACATGGGCTATGTCAATTCGCTGATCTATGTGGTGATGAATACGGTTCTGTCGATCGCCGTGGCCCTGCCTGCCGCCTATGCGTTCTCGCGCTATAGTTTTCTGGGCGACAAGCATCTCTTCTTCTGGCTCTTGACCAACCGCATGGCGCCGCCTGCGGTCTTTGCCCTGCCGTTCTTTCAGCTTTATTCAAGTGTGGGGCTATTCGATACGCATATCGCCGTGGCGCTGGCGCATTGCCTCTTCAACGTGCCCTTGGCGGTGTGGATTCTGGAGGGGTTCATGCGCGGCGTGCCCAAGGAGATCGACGAGACCGCCTATATCGACGGCTATTCCTTCGGGCGGTTTTTCATCAAGATCTTCATGCCGCTGATCGCATCGGGCGTGGGCGTGGCCGCGTTCTTCTGCTTCATGTTCTCATGGGTGGAACTGCTCTTGTCGCGCACGCTGACAAGTGTGGATGCCAAACCGATTGCGGCCACCATGACCCGCACCGTGTCAGCAAGCGGTCTCGACTGGGGCGTGCTGGCGGCGGCGGGGGTGCTGACCATCGTGCCGGGGGCACTCGTGATCTATTTCGTGCGCAATTACATCGCCAAGGGCTTTGCCCTAGGGAGGGTGTGATGGTTGTTCTGCTCGGACTGGTTTTGCTTGGCATCCTCGTTTTCGCGCGCGGGTCGCTATGGGCCGCAGGAATGGTGGGAAAAACGCTTTACGTGGCGGTCGCGGTATTCGCGGTTGCCCTGACGCTGCTGCTGGTGATCGAGCGGATCGAGGGAATGGGAGAATACTGATGATGGATCTGTCCTGGATGGCTTGGACACTCCCCACCGCGATCTTCTTCGGGGTCATTGCGGCGTTGCTCATCACCTTCACGGTGCTGGCGATCAAATTCCCCGAAACCGCGCGTGTCGGTATTCTCAGGATCGAGACGACGCGCGGGGATCGGCTTTTCATCACGCTTCTGGGCTCGGCTTTTCTCAATCTGGCCTGGCTCGGGTTTGTCGGCGCAAACCAGCCTTATGCGCTGATCCTCTGCCTGATCTATGCCGCGGCGGTGTTTCGCTGGGTCTAGACCGGGACCAATCACCAACAAAGTTCTCATAGGGAGGGAAACCATGAACTTGCGAATGAAAACAACCACCGCGCTGGTGTCGCTGGGCCTGATGGCCTCGCCCGCCTTCGCGGATATGGAGGCCGCCACCGCCTTCCTCGACGCCGAGATCGGCGATCTCTCGACGCTCACCCGCGCCGAGCAAGAGGCGGAAATGCAGTGGTTCGTAGATGCCGCTCAGCCCTTTGCCGGGATGGACATCAAGGTTGTCTCGGAAACCATTGACACCCATAGCTACGAATCCAAGGTGCTGGCCCCGGCCTTTACCGCCATCACCGGCATCAAGGTCACGCATGACCTGATCGGTGAGGGGGACGTGGTCGAAAAGCTGCAAACACAGATGCAGTCGGGCGAGAATATCTATGACGGCTATGTCAACGACAGCGACCTCATCGGCACCCATTGGCGCTATCAGCAGGTCCGCAACCTGACCGACTGGATGGCGGGTGAGGGCGCGGATGTGACCAGTCCGACGCTTGATATCGACGATTTCGTCGGCCTGTCGTTTACCACCGGCCCCGATGGCAAAGTCTATCAATTGCCAACGCAGCAATTCGCCAACCTCTACTGGTTCCGCTACGACTGGTTCAACGATGACAAGAACAAGGCCGATTTCAAAGAGAAATACGGCTATGATCTGGGCGTTCCGGTCAACTGGTCGGCCTACGAGGACATCGCCGAATTCTTCACCGGGCGCGATCTGAGCCATATGGGTGTCGACGGCGAAGTCTTTGGCAACATGGACTATGGCAAGAAAGACCCGAGCCTTGGCTGGCGCTATACCGACGCATGGATGTCCATGGCCGGGATGGGCGACAAGGGTGAACCCAACGGTCTACCGGTCGATGAATGGGGCATCCGCGTCAATGAACAGAGCCAGCCCACCGGCTCTTGCGTGGCCCGTGGCGGCGCAACCAATGGCCCCGCAGCTGTCTATGCTGTGACCAAGGCGATCGAGTGGCTGCAAAAATACTCGCCCCCCTCGGCGGCTGGCATGACCTTCTCTGAGGCTGGCCCGATCCCGGCGCAGGGTAATGTCGCGCAGCAAATGTTCTGGTACACCGCCTTTACCGCCGCGTCGGTGAAACCCGACCTGCCGGTGATGAACGAGGACGGCACGCCCAAGTGGCGCATGGCCCCCAGCCCGCATGGCGTCTATTGGGAAGAGGGCATGAAAGTGGGCTATCAGGATGCAGGGTCCTGGACGCTGATGCAATCGACCCCGGTTGACCGCGCCAAGGCGGCCTGGCTCTATGCGCAGTTCGTGACCTCGAAAACCGTGGATGTGAAGAAGGCCCACACGGGTCTGACCTTCATCCGCGAGTCGACGATCCAGCACGACAGCTTTACCGAGCGCGCGCCGAAACTGGGCGGTTTGGTGGAATTCTACCGCTCGCCCGCGCGCGTTCAGTGGTCGCCCACCGGCACCAACGTGCCCGATTATCCGAAGCTGGCCCAGCTCTGGTGGCAGAACATCGGGGACGCCATGTCCGGTGCCAAGTCGCCGCAAGAGGCGCTCGATAGCCTCTGCGCCGATCAGGAGCGCGTGTTGGAGCGTCTGGAGCGCGCCGGCATCCAAGGCGACATCGGCCCGAAACTCAACGAGGAAATGGACCCCGAGCATTGGCTGAGCCAGCCCGGCGCGCCCAAGGCCAAACTCGAGAACGAGGACGAAGAGCCGGTCACGATTGCCTATGACGAGCTGATCAAGTCTTGGCAGTGACGACACTCATCGGGGCGCGTGCCGCGCGCCCCGGACCCTTCGGTCATCCTCGGGCTTGACCCGAGGACCTCTTCGACCAGAGATCCTCGGGTCAAGCCCGAGGATGACCTCCTTCTGAAACGGACCCACCCCATGACCCATATCCTCGCCATCGACCAGGGCACCACGTCAAGCCGCGCGATCCTGTTCGATGCGCAGATGCGGATCACGGCCACGGCCCAAGAGGAATTCGCCCAGCATTTCCCGCAATCGGGCTGGGTCGAGCATGACGCGAATGACCTGTGGTCGACCACGGCGGGCACCTGCCGCGCGGTGATCGAAAAAGCCGGGCTGACCGGCGCGGATATCGCCGCCATCGGCATCACCAATCAACGCGAAACAACCGTGGTCTGGGACCGCCACACCGGGCAGGCCATCCACCGCGCTATTGTCTGGCAGGACCGGCGCACGGCGGAGTATTGCGCCGAGTTGCGCGCCGCAGGGCACGAGCCGATGGTGGCCGCGCGCACCGGTCTTTTGCTCGATCCCTATTTTTCCGGCACGAAACTGCGCTGGATTCTCGATCATGTCGCGGGTGCGCGCGACCGCGCCCAAGCGGGCGATCTGCTCTTTGGCACCGTCGACAGCTATCTTATCTGGAAGCTCACGGGCGGCCGCGTGCATGCCACCGACGCGACCAATGCGGCACGCACCCTGCTCTACGACATCCGCAAGGGACGCTGGAGCAAGACGATCTGCGACCTCTTGGGCATCCCGATGCAGATGTTGCCAGAGGTGCGCGACAGCGCCGATGACTATGGCCAAACCCGCGCGGATCTCTTTGGCTGCGAAATCCCCATTCGCGGTGTTGCGGGCGATCAGCAGGCGGCCACCGTCGGGCAGGCGTGCTTTAAACCGGGGATGCTCAAATCCACCTATGGCACCGGCTGTTTTGCCCTGCTGAACACCGGCGACACGCCGGTTGTCTCGCAAAACCGGCTGCTCACCACCATTGCCTACCAACTGGATGGCAAACCCACCTATGCGCTCGAAGGCTCGATCTTTGTTGCAGGGGCCGTGGTGCAATGGCTGCGTGACGGTCTCAAGATGATCCGCCACGCGAGCGAAACACAACCTCTCGCTGAACAGGCTGATCCCAATCAGACCGTCGTTCTGGTGCCCGCCTTTACCGGGCTGGGCGCGCCCTACTGGCGGCCCGATTGCCGGGGTGCGATCTTTGGTCTGACGCGCAGCACCGGCCCCGCCGAGCTTGCCCGCGCGGCCCTTGAGAGCGTTGGCTTTCAGACCCGCGATCTGCTTCAGGCCATGCGCGACGATTGGGCGGGGCAGGGAGCGGATGCGGTGCTCCGGGTCGATGGTGGCATGAGTGCGTCGGATTGGGCGATGCAGTTTCTTTCAGACATTATCGACGCGCCGGTGGACCGCCCAGAGGTGCTGGAAACCACGGCCCTTGGCGCGGCTTGGCTGGCGGGTATGCGCATCGGTCTTTACCCTGATCAGGCGGAGTTCGCAGCGACCTGGGCCTTGGAGCGGCAGTTCCTGCCGACGATGTCAGCGGATCTGCGCGAGACAAAAGTCGCAGGCTGGGCACGGGCAATAGAGGCCACGCTCTCTTTTTAGATGTGCGCGGGACAAGTTCGGGTTACACACCTTCACGAGAGATTTTACTCTCGTGAAACCGTCATGTGTTGTTAACCGATCGGCGACATACTAGATTTGTCCAAGATCTGAGTGGTTCCCTCTCGCCATAGGAGTCAAAATGACCAGCCCGGTCAGCGTCATTGTCCCAGCTCGAAACGAGGCGCAAACCATTGCGCGCGTCGTGTCTGTGTTGGCTGGCATGCCGGATGTGGGTGAGGTTGTGGTGATCGACAACGGCTCGACCGATGCAACCGCCGAGGTGGCCCGGACATCCGGCGCGACCGTGATTTCCGAGCCGCGCACAGGAATGGGTCACGCGGTTCGTGCCGGTGTCGCCGCCGCGCGCCATGATTGGGTCATGAAGGTCGACGCGGACCTGGATAAATTCGATACTGATCTGTTCGCCCGCATGCCTGCCGCACGCGCGCCCGGCGTGGGATTGGTCAAAGGCGTCTGGCACGACCCTGCCGATAACATGCCCATGACCCGCCTTCTGGTGATGCCCGCCCTGCGGCAGATGTTTCCGGGCCTCTCGTGCCTGCGTGCTCCCAATTCGGGGATCTATGCCTTTGACCGATCACGCATCGCGCATCAGAATCTGATCGGGAACTACGCCGCTGATATCGACGTGATGCTGCGGGTGCACGCGGCGGGATATGACGTGGCCGAGGTGGATATTGGCCGCATCGTCCACGATACCCGCGATGTCGTACATTACAACGGCATGGCCGAAGAGATATTCGCCTTTTTTCTCAGTCGGCAAAGCAGGCTCCTCACGCGTGAAATGGTCGTTCTGGCGCAGAACGGCGGGCAGGTGATCCACCATGCGCTCGCCGCCATGGTGCACCGGCTGTCGGCTGGGGTGCGCGCCACGATCTACCTTGAGGATATCACGAGCGCGGATTCCCGGCTGCTCCAGGACTCGCTTTCTGCTTATCCCACGGTCTCCGTCTGCCCGCTTGAGACAGCTTGCGATTTTACACCCCATGCCAATGCGACAGGGCTTTGCATGCTGGCCCCCTATCCGCGCGCTGGCGGCGGCAACGCGCTGGCTGAGGCGGTCAGCCTTTATGAGGCGGCGCTCGAATATCTTCCGGGTGATTTGTGGTTGATGCCGGTTCACGAGTCCGGGCGCATGATCACCGGCTTTCAGCCTGACATGGTGCCAGACGTCAGCGACGGCTTGGCCCACAAGCATGAGGCGCTCGAGCTTCTGACCGGTGCGTCCCTCGCGCTGCCCAACCCGTCGCGTGAATTCTTCCAGAGCTACGCGTCACTGCCGGATGCCTTGCGCCCGACAATCGGGCCGATCATCCCTCAGCGGCACCCGTCGGTCGGCAATTTCTAAGACAGACGTTGTCCCGCCCTGACCGAATGCCAACCCGCCCCAAGACACCGAGGGGCGGTTTTTTTTGGGCAATGGACTCAGGCCCCTTTGAAATTAACCTCGCCCTCATGTTCCAGCGCGCGATCCTGCGCCTCTTGGCGCATCACGCCGTCCTCCCGGTGACGGCGACGCAGACGGCCATATTGCCCGATCCCGACGGCGACCAGAATAATCGCTCCGCCGGGGATCAGGCCCGGACCCGGGTCTTCTCCCAACATCAGCATGGCAATCAGGATCGCCGCCAGCGGTGAAAAGGACGTGGCCAGCGATACATCGCCCGAGCGGGCGTATTTCAGTCCGAGCGCCCAGGCGAATTGCCCCCCGATCACCACGATCACCGCATAGATCCAGACCCATTGCCAGACGACCGGGTGAAACACATCCTCGAAATGGTCGGGGCCAAACAGATAGAGGGCAAGGAAGAAATAGAACGTCGTGCCCACCGCCGTGCGATAAATCGCGAAAATCCCCATCGGAATGCCGCGCAGGCCCGTGCGTGCGATCAATGTCGAGGCGATATAGGACAGCGTGGCCAAGAGCGCGCCAATCTCACCCTTGCCCAGCATGAACGCCGTGCCCTGATTGTTCATCAGGATCATCACCACCGCTCCGGCGAGCGCCACCAGCCCTGCAACAAAGGACCACGGCTCGAACTCTTCCCGCAGGATAAGCCAGGCCGCGAGTAGAAACAGTGGCGGTTCGATCCTGCCCATCAGCACCACATTGGTCACCGTGGTATGCTCCAGCGCGTAAAAGAACAGCCCCGGCGTCAGCGCCGAGGAGAAGAACGCCGAGAGGGTCAGGATGACCCAATGTTTGCGTCCCAAGGCGCGCAGGTTGTCCCATGTCCAATCCCGCCAGAACATCAGGAGCATCGGCACCATAGACATCAGCGATCCGACAAACAGCAGGTTGCAATAGGTGATGACATTTCGCCCCATCACCCGGTTCTGCGCACCAATGTCTGCCAGAAGCGACACCAGAGAGTTTGACGAGGCATAGATCAGCACCGCCACCCAGGCGAGCGTCGCCCCGAGCATCACTTTTGAGGCGTCGGGAATGGTCTGCGTGCTGACATGGCTCATGGGGAATTCCTAAACCAACGACTGGTGTTGAGAGTAAATTGCGCCCGATATGCGCGTCTTGCAACCAACGCTTGTGCACGCTCGGTCACGATCCCTGGAGTGCCGCGAAACATTGTTTCAATCGCGCGTTTTGCGTCACGCTTGCGTGGGAACCTTTTAAATTTTGTGTGATTTTGATTGTAATGGGTGGTCCGCAAGGCAAAGTTGCGCGCAACGCGGGCCGCAGCCTGACCCCAGACGATAGAGTGATCCACCCATGACCGCCCCTTCCGACACGTCCGGACCCGGTTTCGTCACCATCTTTGACGAGACCTACGATCAAGCCGATTGCCGCGCCTATTTCCGCATGATGGACCGGCTTGGCTATCGCAACCAGCATCATGCCGTCGCGGCCTTTCGGGCGGGGCTGGCCGAGGTGATGCGGTTGCGCGGCCTTGGGCAGGCCAGAGTCGTTGATTTTGCCAGCAGTTACGGAATCGTCACGGCGCTCATGGCGCATGAGCTGAGCCTGGCAGAGGTCTTTGCCCGCTACCGCCAGCCCGAGTTCGAGACCGCAAGCCCCGCCGAGGTTATTGCCTGGGATCGTGACTGGCTGGCGGCGCTGCGCCGCCCCGGTCCGCCACTCCATGTCACCGGCATAGACGTCATGCCGAATGCGGTCGCCTACGGGCGCGCTGTCGGTCTCTTTCAGACCGGATGTGTCGAGGATCTGGAGCGTGATGACCCCTCGGACGTGCTTGCGGCAGAGTTGGAGCGCTGCGATATGATCGTTGAATGTGGGTCCGTGGCGCAGCTCATGCCGCGCGCGTTGGACCGGATGCTGGCTGCCTGTGGCCCGGTCAAGCCTTGGGTGATGACCTCGCCCATTCGGGGCAATGAACGCCCTGAAGCGACAGAGGTCATGCATGCCCACGGTCTTGTGGTCCAGAGCCTGCCGATCCCCCCCTTCGTCCATCGCCGCTTTGAGGGGCCAGCAGAACAGGCCCGCGCCATCGCCAATGCGCAGGCCGTCGGACATGACACAGAGGGGGTCGAGACAACGGGGCACTTCCATGCCCAAATCCTCCTTGCGCGCCCTGCGTCGGAGTGTACTGACCCTGCAACCTGGTCGATGCCTTTGACTGTGGCGCCCATGTACGAGGATGACCGCGCATAAACCGTTGTCGCGTCTTGTCGCTGCGGCTATCATCGCGCTGTTGAACCATAGGTTTTTCATGATCCGCCCCAAACTTTGTCAGGATGGAATTGCCATGTCCCGCTGCGCTGCCCCTGTCACGACCTGTGCACGCATTCTGTATCATCAGGGCTGATCAGATGCGTGGGCTGGGACTCCTCACAGTGATGGCGTCCATTGCATGTGGCTTTGGCGCGGGGCAGATCGGCCTGACCCTGTTGGGGCAGAGGGCCGAGCGCCCCGAACCTGTTCAGATCACCGCTGCTCTCGCGGCGGTCGAAAATGCGTCAGAGGCTCCTCTGCCCGAGGACTGGCCGACGGTCTTTGATCCCTATGTGCCTGACCCGCCCAAAGCGGCAGCCATGACCAAGAAGCTCGAGACGTATCGGCTGGTCGGGCTGGTTGCGGGCGGAGAGAATGGCTGGGCCATTCTCACGGCCTCAGATGGCGACCGCCTGATCCGGAGCGGTGACCGGCTTATCGGTGGCGAAACGGTGCTCGAGATCGCCTCTGACGGTGTCTGGATCGAGCGCGAGACAGAGCGTGTTCTGGTTGCCTTTGAGGAAACACCTGACGAAATGATGGCCCGCATCATGAGCAATGGCTCGGTTCAGGCCGATGAGGCCGAGATCCCGGCCAGCACCTTTGCCGGAAGTGATATGCACCGCATTCTTGGTCGGGCGGGCAGTGTGCGGATGGTGTCGGCCAATGGTGCAACCGGAGAGATATTTCCGGAAATCCTCTGGGTGCGCGAAGGGCAGGTTTATGACCTGATCGGGTTGCGCCGCGGCGATCTGGTTTTGCGGGTGAACGGCTATTCTGTTTCCGATCCGGAAACACTCGCCAACGCAGGACAGATCCTTTCAGAGAGCGATGAATTCGCCGTCGAGATCATGCGCGGGGGGCAGCGCCGGACCATTTCCGTACGCATTACGGGGCGTGGCTGAGCAGTTTCTTTTCGACCAGCTCTTTAATTCTTAAGATGACTATATATCTAACCTTTAACTGGCTATTTGTTTCAGTTTTGACCGCGGATACAAAATAAAATATCCTTTATAAATCAATATATTAACGAATATGGCTTCGATATTTGGTCTCGCGAAGTAACATTACGATATCCTCACGAAAATGTTATCATTGTTCCATGCAAACATTCGTGTTGAAGTGGCCTTGTCAGGCGCGTCATTTTGGCGCTCTTGACGTACCTACCAATGTAAATGTTGCGCGTCTTTGTGCGCATATCAGGGAGCAATTGCTCTAAGCTATTAAACCAAAATCTGCGGATCACTGATCCGCGCGGGCCAAACATTACTCACCCTTCCGGCCTGTCATCCCTAGCTGATCGAGTTCGCTCGAAACTGACATACGGCAACCGCACCGGTTGTTCTGCCTATGGGGCTATTCGCCCTCCTTTCTCGCGGCATGCATGGCGCGGGGCTTATCGCGTCATGTCTGGAGCGTGACGTCAGTAATTTTCGCAAGCTTTTTCTGCTGGAGGACAAAGCATGAAACGAAGAGACGCACTAAAGCTCGGCCTAGGGGCTGCGGGCGCCACAGCGGTGGCATCGCAGGTCGGAGCGGTCGAGATTGAACAGTGGCCAGATAGTGCCGCGGACGGGTTGCCTCAAACAGGTCTCGTATTCCCGGACACGTTCGAGCCAAGCATCACCGTACAATCGAGCCCGGCGGTGGAGCCTTTTACAGCCCCGCTGAACATCATGCCGGTGGCACAGCCAATCAATCCCAACACCTACGATCCGCCGATCGAGCCCGAGCGCCATCAGCGTTTTGATGATTTCCCGCCGCAGAAGCATTACGAAGAAGTGATGACTGAATTCCGGTGGAAATACCACTGGCAGCCCCCGTATGGCGATGGCACACCCGATGTTGTGGGCCGCGCTGGCGATCCCGATGTTGGGTCTTGGCACTGGGGCTTCAACGGCATCACGCCCGGCGAAACCTATCATGCCAATTACGGCGAGCCGGTCTTCCTGCGCCGCAACAACCTGCTGCCCACCGTGGGTGCTGGCAATGTGACATTCGCGCTTCCGTCGCCGACCATCCACCTGCACAACGGCCATACCGCCTCTGAATCGGACGGTATCCCGCAGGACTTCTTCAATCCCGGCGAATTCTGGGATCACCATTACGCCAACATCCCGGCTGGTTCGCCGTTCGACTGGAATTTCGACAACCCCGAGATCATGAATACCCTGTGGTATCACGATCACCGGCTCGATTTTACCGCGACCAACGTTTACGCGGGCTTCTCGGGCTTCTACCTGATCTTTGATGAGCGGGATTCCAACAACGAACGGGACAAAAACCCCAATGCGTTCCGCCTGCCTTCCGGCGATTATGACATTCCGCTGATCCTTCACGATGTCATGTTCCAACCAAACGGTCAGGTGATCTGGGACTTCTTCACGCCCGATGGCGCGTCCCCGCATCCCGAAGCGCGCCCCGAGCCGGTCGAGGTCGGCAACTCGCAAGGCACGCCGGATACGTTCGACTCCAACCGCCTGCAATACACCACGCAGGGCATGACGGGCGACAAGATCACGGTCAACCGGATCATCCAACCCTATCTTGATGTGAAGCGCCGGAAATATCGCTTCCGTTTCCTCAACGGTGGCCCGTCGCGTCTCTATCGTCTGGTGCTCAAGGTTGTCCCCAAGGCTGGCCGTGGCGAGCCCTATTTCGACGACTTCATCATCCTGTCCAACGACGGCAACCTGCTTGAGGCGCCGCTGGTCGAACCCAAGATCGACCTCTGGATCGCCAACCGCTTTGACGTCATCATCGACTTCTCAAAGTACAAGGATGGCGACAAGGTTCAGGTCTGGAACGATCTGGAAATCCGTGGCGATGGTGCAGGTCCGACCGGCTATACGCTGGAAGGCGAGAACATGATGCCCGTTCTGGAATTCCGGTGCACAGGTCGCAAGAAGCCCGATCCGTCGCGCGTTCCTGCCACCATGCGCAAACTTCCGGAAATCCGCATGTCCGAAGTCCGTCGCAAGCGTTTGTTCGTGTTCGACTACGACAACGGCCTGTGGACGGTGAACGGCCGCCTGATGGATCCCAACCGCGTGGACGTCAAGATCGAGCAGGGTTCTGCCGAGATCTGGACCTTCCGCAACGAGGGCAACGCATGGGCGCACCCTGTTCATACCCACTTCGAAGAGTTCCAGATTCTTGAGGTCAACGGTCGTCCGCCAAGTGCGGTAGAGCGTGCCCGCAAGGACGTGGTCTCACTCGGGCCGGGTGACGAGGTAACCTTCTTCAGCCGCTGGCGCGACTTCTTTGGCAAGCACGTGATGCACTGCCACAACGTCGTTCACGAAGACCACGCAATGATGATCCGTTGGGATATCGTTGAGCCGGGTCAAGGCGACTAAGCGGAAATCCTTCTAGGAATTCTCTGAAAAAAGAGAGGAAAAGACATGACAAACAGACGTCAATTCATGGCCGGTCTTCCGGTCGCGGCGGCTGCTGGGATTACCGCCGGGTTCTACACCACGCCGGGAAACTCCAAGGAGCGCGCTGATGAGGCCCGCAAAGCTGCAATCTCCAAGCTGCGCGAAGCCAAAGCAACCCTGCATCCCAACGAGATGCCGGTTCTCTGTAATCCCATCAACAGCGGTGGGGTCATCAACTCTGCGGTGAACGACTCGTTCCCCAATGTGATGATGGTCAACCAAGACGGCCTCGGGATGTCCTTTTACGAGGGCTTCATCGAAAACAAGGTCGTCATGATGCACTTCATGAGCCTCAAGGATGAAGAGCATTTCCCGATCACCCGTCGCATGGCCGATGTGGTGGCAGAATTGGGCGACAAGGTCGGGCGCGATGTTTTCGTGTACTCGATCAGCCGCGATCCCGAGCATGACACACCTGCACGCATGCAGGCCTATGCCCAGGAACTCGGTGCGCCCAAGGGCTGGCATTTCCTCACGGGTACGCCGCAGCATTGCGCCGATCTCGCCTTCCGGATGTATCGCATGAGTCACTCGACCTTGCCCGGCACGCGCAAGGTGGATGTGGTGTTCTACGGCAATGGCAGCGCCGGCCTTTGGGGATCGTTCCCCTGGGACATCCGGGCCGACGATGCCGCCAGCCGTGTCGCTTGGGTCATGCCGCAGCCGACGCCGCAAGTCGGCGAAAAGCTGCGCCGGGCCGGTCCGCGTGTGTTCGATATGAAAGACACGCGCAACCACAACCGCGAAGTCTGATCCCGGGCCCCGGGCAACCGGGGCGCCAGAACAGTATTTTGAATCGGAGACAATGAAAATGTTTCGTAAATCCATAAGACTGGCTGCGGTGATGGCATTGCCCGCCTCGGCCATGGTTGGGGGGGCGCCCGCTTGGGCCCAGACACCCTTCGACCTCAACATGTTCTGCAACGTATCGGGACATGCCAACGGCGGTCAGCAACGGCGTGTTCCGTTCGAGACCAGAACGACTGTAGGGAACGCCACCACCTTGCTTACAGCGGATGGCGACGCGGTCTTCCCGGAGGGCGACAGCTTTGGGACCAACCCGCCCAACATGCTGCCGACCATCTACGAGAACGCCAAGACGTGTCGGGGAAACGAGATCCCCAACACCCTGCCCTCGACACCGGAGAATCCCTACAACCTGCATGACGATCCCGTCATTCGGGAACTCGACAAAACCTCACCGACCGATGACCTTGACTGGATCATGGATCGGATCGAGGCCATGTCGGAACCGCAACAGATTTGCCGCAACTTCCGCGGCACAGAGCATTGCTACAGCTATCCTCGCCGGGTAAATCCGGGCGAAATGCGTACTCTGGCGCGGCGGGCCGTCGATATCATTGAGGGCAACGAGCTTCAGGGTCGTTTCAGCGAGCGTGAATACGAAGGTTTCCCGCTCCTGCACTATCTCGGCGGGCTCAAGACCAAAGTCGTCGATCCCGAGACCAAGTCGGTAACGGTCAATCAGCTTTGGTATGACACCCATATCGAGTCGGATACCGCCTATATCGATCCGATCGCGGTGACAGACGAGGAGTGGACCATCAAGTATGTGGTCAAGATCCTCAACCGCGGTCACGAAGACTTTGCGCCCTATGCAATGTTCTTTGACGATTGGACCGAGTTGAATCTAACCGATCTGGGCGGGCCGGATTTGACCGCTGGCGGCACCGCGTTTCCGCGCGTTCCCAATATCGGCATGGACCAGACCTTCTTCCCGATGCAGGAAGGGCTTGAGTACACCCTCAACATGAAGATGCCCCCGGCACGCTTCTGGAACCTCAGCTACCATTGGGGCTGGCGTCAGCACCCGCCTCGGGTTCAGGTAACGGAAAACATGCGGGTTCCGCTGCGCAATGGCGCGCTGCGTAATACGGCAGAGAGTGGCGTGTTTGGTGAGAATCCGCGCGCCAGCGAAGAGGCCAAACTTGCCGCGATCGGCATGATCGGTGACACCGCCCCGGCCAAGCGCATGTGGCAGATGTTCCGTGAAATGGGCGGCATGACGATCAACCGGACCAACAAGCACTTTGGCGGCGGTCTCAACGGTTCGATCGTTCAGGCGCAGATGCACCTGATCCGTCAGGCCTTTGACGACTGGAAAAACCGTGGCAGACTTCCCACCGGCTATGAAATGGCCCCGGATGCCGACGTGACGGTTCTGTTCCTCAACAACACCATTTATGGTCAACTCAAGGATCATGATGGCGATGCCAATGTCATCATGGATGATGGCGTCTGGGACAAGCGTGGCGACAAGGTCAACATTCAACTCCTGAATGGCGACTATTACGTCCACGCCTATGTTCTGGTCGACTTCGGTGGTTTGCGTGGCTGGGAAAATACCTTCCACAACACACTGCCAAGCGGGGGCGCAGGTCCGCTCTTTACCTTCGGCCGCAACTACTTCTGGATCCACGTCGCAGGCGGTGGTCCGATCCCCGTGCCGCCAGCAACCCGTCCGGAGGGTGCGCCCAACTCGCCGATCAACGATCGGTCATGGCAGGTCGCCAATGGCAACGGTGTTGTCCCGAGCAATTTCGAATTCGCTTGGGGTGGCATGCAGCAAGAGATGAACGACTACGTGAACGTCGATGGTATCGGTGAACACCACCTCGAAGTGGAGTTCAGCTACGAGCCGTCTCGCCGGTTGCGCATGTATCAGTTCGATGCGCTGCACCACGATACTGCCGTGTGGTCTGTCCACTAAGCGGTTGATTTTAAATAAGGGTCCAGCGGCGTCCAAGCCGCTGGACCCACATTTGACCTAAAACATTACTTTCTCGACGGAGACTTGAAATGGCAGAGATCAGAAAAGCCCTTCGCACCGTGCCCGCCTGTGCTCTCAGTCTGGCGCTTTTGGCGTTCGCGGTCCCTGCCGCAGCCGATCATTCCGGTCACGACAAGGCCCAAGACCAAACCCACGATCACAGCGCGGTCAAAACCGAAGACCATTCGGCAGGCCACGACGATCACAGCGCGGGCCACGACGCGACAGCCGGTCACGACATGACAGCCGGCCACGACGCGATGGCAGGCCATGGCGACCACGACCATGCCGCAGAAGCGCACCGCATGCCCGACCATCTTGGCATGGACACTCAGAACAGCATCGGCATGGCGATGAGCATGGATGGGTTCCAGTACAAGCGCAGTCTGCAAGACTATCAGATGCCCGCCATCACCCTGCGCAATCAAAACGCCCAAAAGGTGAATTTTGCAGAGCTAATGGCGTTTGACGGCCCTGTCCTGCTCAACTTCATCTTCACCAGCTGCGCCACGATCTGCCCGGTGATGAGCGCAACCTTTGGTCAGACCCAAGAGGATCTCGTCGCCATCGACGAGAATTACCTCATGGTCTCGATCTCGATCGACCCGGAATACGATACGCCCACGCGCCTGCGCGACTATGCCGAATTGCACGCAGCCCGTGATAACTGGATCATGCTGACTGGCCAGTTCGACGATGTCTTTACCATCGTGCGCGCCTTTGATGCGATCTACAAAGGCGACAACAAGATGTATCATCGCCCTCTCACCTTTCTGCGCGCCAGCAAGGATGCGCGCTGGCTCCGGCTCGAGGGTCTCCTCGGCTCCGAGGAACTGGCTGAGGAATACAACAAACTGCTTCACCCCGAGGTGAACTGATGGGCTTGCATCTGCTTGTCTCCACTCTGCGCCGCCTTGGCCTCGCGTTTGCCCTTGTTGCCGTGCCGCTTTGGGCCGCCGCCGGGCAGGCGGGCGATGCAGACCTCGGGCGCAAACTCTATTGGGAGGGGATCGGCGCTGATGGCCAGCCGATCACCGGCGTGACCCAGGGCGATGTGAAAATCTCTGGCGCGCAATTCTCCTGCGTGAACTGCCACCGCCCCAGTGGGTTTGGCACCTCCGAAGGCGGTAATTACGTCCCCCCGATCATCGGCTCGGTGCTCTTTGACAAAAAGACCCCCAACCGCAATCGTATGTTCAAAGACCTCTACCAAGAGGTGCAGCCCGCCGGTTTCTGGGCACGGGTGCGCGCGCCCCGCATGCGCCCGGCCTATGATGATGAATCGCTGACGCGCGCGCTCAAGGATGGCGTGGATGCGGGCGGGCATGTGTTTGACCCGATCATGCCGCGCTATGATCTCACAGCGCAGGACGTGGCCAACCTGTCCGCCTTTATCAAGACGCTCTCGGTCGAGATTGACCCCGGCGTGACCGAGCGTGACATCCATTTCGCAACCATCATCGACCCCGGCGCTGATCCGGCGGCGGCGGATGCCATGATCCGCACGCTCGAACTGTTTTTCGAGTGGATGAACAAGGACACTGAGGGTGACACCCGCAACCCGACCTTTTCACCCAATTACCGCTCCAATTTCATCTCCGCCTATCGCTACTGGAACCTGCATGTCTGGCGGCTCGAAGGAGCGCCTGAAACATGGCGCGCCCAGCTCGAGGCGAAATATGCCGAGCAGCCGGTTTTCGCCACCGTCAGCGGATTGGTCGAAGGGCCTTGGGATGAAATCGGGGCCTTCTGCGACGCCAAACGCTTGCCGTGCATCTTTCCCAACACCGAATTGCCCACCCCCGGCGAGGGGCGCTATGGCTATTCGATGTTCTTCAACCGTGGCTTGCCGCTCGAGGCCGAGGCGCTGGCGCTTTACCTAGGCGATCAAGACACGTCCCCGACCCGCGTCCTGCAACTCCACGGAGCCGGACCCCAAGGCACCCGTCCGGCAGAGGCCTTCACCAAGACGATGGCCATGGTGTTGCCCGACACGAAGGTTGAGACCCTGCCGTATGACGGGGCCGAGGGCCTGCGCACGGCACTTGCCGCAGCGGACCCTGACACACCCCTTGTGATCTGGCCACAGGATGTGGACGAGGCGGTGGCCGTTCTGGCCGCCAATCCGCCCGCCACGCCGCGATTCTTCCTTCCGTCTGCGGCCAAGGAACCGGCGCTTGCGGCATTCTCCCCGGCGCTGGTCGAACAGGCGCGTCTTGTCTGGCCCTATGACAAGCCCGAGTCTTACCATCCGAACAAATACCGCATTCGCGGATGGATGCACACGCGGCGACTTAAGGTCAGTCACCCCCGCATCCAACTGCAAACATACTATGCACTGACCATGATTCAGTTTGGCCTGATGCATGCGATTGATGATTTCTATCGCGATTATGTGCTGGAAATCATCGAGCATGAGGCAGAGAATGAACTGAACCCCGGCACCCATCCCGAACTGGGATTGGGACCGGGACAGCGCTTTGCCTCCAAGGGTGCCTTCATCGCAGCATTAGTCCCAGAAGAGCGCGTTGGCTACCGCGTTGTCAGTGATTGGATCGTACCCTAGGTTTTGAGTAATGGGCCTTACGGTACGTAGCGGGCGGCAGGGTACCCTGTCGCCCGTGTCTTTTCAGATCAGCGACCAGATCCAGACAAGTCCCGCCGCACCTGCCAGATAGGCGCCAAAGGCAATCGCAAGATCGCCGTCCGGCCGCGCTCCGCGCCGGAGCGCCGCGATCCCTGCCACGGCCATTGCCAACACCGCTGCGACCAGGGTGACCACCGGAAGGGCCATCACCCCCAAACCCGCTCCGATCCCCGCCATCAGCTTGACATCACCCCATCCTAACCCTTCGCGCCCGCGCAGGGTCTGATACGCAATACGCAGCGCGAGAAACGTCCCCGCACCGATGGTCGCGCCGATCAACGCCCCCGAGAGATCGCGGCTGGGGTCTTCCCACGCGAGCAGTATCCCGATCAGAAAGAGCGGGCCGGTCAACCCATCCGGCAGCCGGAATGCGGCCAGATCACACAGAACCAACCCCATCAAAACCCAGAGCCAACCCGCCCCCAGCACCATATGCAGGGGCGATTCTGCGACCCAAACCGCCAGCACCGCCAGCGCCATGCCCCCCAATTCAGCGTAAAACAACCGCTTCGGAATTGCCGCGCCGCAGCTCCGACATTTTCCGCCCAACCAGAGCCAGGACAGCACCGGGACCATGTCGCGCCAGCCAATTTGACCCGCACAGGACTGGCACCGCGATCTCGGTCCGACAATGCTCTCGCCACGCGGCAAGCGATCCGCCCAAGCTGCCAGAAATGATCCCACAGCCGCCCCGGTCGCGATCAGGAAAAAGGCCAATGAGGCGGTTCCAGACATAGGCATCTCCGATGCGGGAAAAACGGGGCCGGGGCCACGGCAGCGATTGTCAGATGGCTGCGCGTACTCTATGATTCACCCGGTAATCTATACGCATTTACGGACAGATTTTACCATGCAAATCAATATGTCACGCCGCTCGCCCCGTGCGTCCGCCGATGCCGGCTTTTCGCTGCTTGAACTGATGGTCGTGGTGGTCATCATGTCCATTCTGGCGCTCGTTGTGATGCCGCGTATCATCGACCGACCGGATCAGGCCCGTGCCGCGCGTGTGCAATCCGATCTCGCCGTTCTGGCGGGTGCGGTCAAGCTCTACAAGCTCGATAATTTCCGCTACCCGTCCACCGAACAAGGCTTGCGCGCATTGGTCGAGGCCCCGACAGCCACCCCTGCGCCGCAGAATTACGCCGCCAATGGTTATATCGACCGACTGCCGCTGGACCCTTGGGGCAATGAATACCAGTATCTCCAACCGGGTGTGCATGACGAGTTTGACATCTTCACCCTCGGGGCCGATGGCGTCGCTGGCGGCGCGGGTGTCGATGCGGATATCGGGTCATGGGGCGAATAACGACCTCCTCTGGCGATGACGGATTCACCCTTCTGGAAATGGTTGTGGTCGTGGCGGTGATTGCCGTGCTTTCGGTTACGGCGACGTTTTCCATCACCGACCGCAGCCGTGGCGAAGGCGACGTGATCCGCTTTGCCGCAGCCTATGACCGCCTTCGCGATGCGGCCATCTTGGGGGCGGCTCCACAGGGCTTGATCCTCGTTCCTGACGGCTGGCAAGTCCTGCGCCCACCAGCCCCGAATGCCCCCGAAGACGGCTGGCAACCTGTGGGCAGAGCGCAGAAATTTCGCGGCGAAGCCCGGTTTGAGGGGCCGAATGGCGCGATTCTGCCGCGCGAAGTGCCGCGCGCGCCAAAGCCCGATATCACCTTTCTCCCCGACGGTCAGGTCAGCCCCTTCGAGGTGACCTTCATCGGCAATGAGAGCCTCAGTCGCTGCCGCTCCGCGGGCGTCCTAGGTCTCGATTGTGAGGGGGCATGACCCGTCGGGACGATCACGGCAGCCGGGGCGTGACCCTTTTGGAACTGGTGATTGCGGTTTTCGTGCTCTCCATCGGCACGATCGCTGCCCTGCGCAGCGCCGATCAAGCCGGGCGCGCCTTGGGCGGCGAGGCGGCGCGCGTCATGGCACTTCAGGTGGCCTTGAACCGGGCCGAGGAATATCGCCTCTTGGGCGCACGGCAGGCCAAAACTTTGCCGCGCAGCGTCACCTTCGGACCCTATCAATGGCAGCTCGAGATCACCGAGGCTGTCACCCGCGCCGGTTTCACCGAGGCGACGATCCTCACCCGAGCCCCGGAACAGCCCGGCGCGCGCCTCGTCGTCATCGCGCAAACCGAGGTCGTGCAATGACGCGCACCGCCACAGACCGAGGCCTGACGCTGCTCGAATTGGTGGTGGTTCTCTCGATCTTTGCCCTTGTGGCGGTCATGGGGCTGCAAGCGCTGAGTGGCATGATGCGCGCCCGTGACCGGCTGACGGATGCCGATGAACAGGCCGCTGCCCTCGCACGCGGTCTTACCCTGTTGCGTGAGGATCTCAAATCCGCCGCGGTCCTGCCATTCTGGCCGCCCAACGCCCTGGACCCGGAACCTGCCTTTCTCGATCTGACCGGGCCTGCGGGCTGGTTTGCCCTTTCCACCGCCGGGCGCGCCGTCCTTCCCGAGGTGCAGGCAGCGGGGCAGGCGCGCGTCATCTGGCGGCACGATCGCGAGGCCGACCGCCTGACGCGCCAGATGTGGCCCGTGCTGCGCCCTGCCTCTGATCTCGCCCTTGCCCCGGAAACCACCGTGTTCGAGCGTGTTGCGGGCCTGCGCCTGCGCGCCTATGCCGGGACCGAAGAAGGCTGGGTTACCGATTGGGGCGTGCCCGATCTCATTCCCCGCCCGGCTCTGCCCAAAGCGATAGAAGTGGAAATTGAATCAATCGCTTATGGCCCCCTCCGCGTTGTGGTGGCCTATCCATGACTCAGGCTCTGCACCCCGATCGCGGCATCGCCCTTTTGAACGCGCTCATCATGGTGGCGGCGATTTCCGCCATTGCCACCGGCCTCATGCTGCGCGCCGAAACCAGCCGCAGTCGCGTTGAACACCTGCAAATCAGCCAGCAGGCGGCGTTGCATCTCGATGCCGCTGAATGGCTGATCGACCCGGTGCTGCGCGCCGATTGGGAACGGGATCAGAGTCTCGACCATCTGCTTGAAGGCTGGTCTCTGGCCGGGTTTCAGGCCGATATCGACCGGGCCCAGATGACCGGCACCATCACCGACTTGCAAGGCCGTTACAACGTCAACGCCCTCAGCGATTCCGCCGACCTCAATGCGGTGCAGTCCTTTGACCGGCTGCTCGCGACCCTTGGCCTGCCTTTGACCCTTGGCCGCGACATTGCTGGCTTTGTGCAGGCGCGCGGTCCTGCTCAAACCTCCGATTATGCCAACCGTCCGTTGCCTCTGTTCCCCGCTGGCGCGCCGCTCGACCGGATCGAGGACTTACGCCTCGTCAACGGCATGACCGCCGAGACCTATGCCCGCCTGCTGCCCTTTGTGGCGGCGCTGCCGCCCGGTGGCGGCCTCAATGTCAACACGGCCTCGCCCGAAGTTCTGGGCGCGATGCTGCCCGCCACCAACCCGGCGGGCGTGGCGCAGCTGATCGCCGACCGGGGCCGCAATCCCTTTGCGGACGCCGATGATTTCACCACGCGCGCCGAAGCTCTGCTGCATCCGCGCGTCATCACGCAGGCCCTCGCCCCCGAAGGCGGCTTTGTCACCGCAACGGATTGGTTCGAGGCGCGGTTTGACGTAACGCTGGACGGTCGCATCCAAAGCCGCATCCTCACCGTGGAACGCTCCACCCTTACCGGGGCCGTCACCATCAGACATCGCCGGACTGTCACCCCATGAGCCTGACTCTCACCCGAAAATCGCGCGGCCAATCAGCACCCTTGCCGGTCCATGATCTGACCGGCGATGCGCCGCCGCCGCGCGCCCCCTTTGTCGCCTCAGTGCCGGGGGCAGCGGCCCCGTTGGTGCCGCTCAATCTGCCGGCCGCGCTCATGGGACAGGCCCGCGACCGGGTCGCCCGGCGCCAGTTGCGCGATGCCTACGGCGGCACCGAGGCGGGGCTGGATATTCGTCCCGCGCGTCTTGGCTCAGCTCCTGATCTCTGGACGCGCCTCCTCATCACAGATGCGGGCGACCGGCGGGACTGGTTGCGCGCGCTTGGGGTCTTTGCCCCGCAGTGCCGCGCCGTGCTGCCTGATTTCCTCTGTCTGCCAGCCGCCCCGGACCTCTGGGTGATCGAGACCACCGCCACCGGCGTCATCGCCCGCCTTGGCCCCGAGGATGGCTTTGCCGCCGAGCCGGATCTGGCGCTTGCCCTTCTGCAAGAGGCCGCGCGCACCGGCATGCCGCGCGCCATCCTGCGCAATGGACCCGCGCGGGCGGAAATCGACACCTTTCTCACGGCGCAAAACCTGCCGATCTGTAGCGATCCGGCCGATTTGACCACGCATGGCGTGACTGCGCCCGCCCGCTTTGCCTATAACGAGCTTTCGCTCGATCTCGCCCGAGACCCCGGCGCCGAGCGGGCCGAGATGCGCGGCATCCTCAGCCGCTTGGGTCTGCCTTTTGCCCTTGCGGTGCTTGGCCTCGCCGGCTGGATTGCCGCAGCAATGATCGAAACCGGCACGCTCACCGCTCAGGGGCTCGCCTATCGCCAGAATGCCGAACGCATCTTGCGTCAGGTGATGATCCCAACCGGCCCCATTCTCGATATCCGCAGCCAGGTTGCGCAAACCATGGATCGCGCCCGCACCGCCAGATCCGAGGTTGAAAACGAGGCGCGACCGCTCGATGTCCTGCGCCGCGCCGGGGCGGTGCTGGGCAATCACGAAACCACCATCACCCGCGTCAGCTATCAACCCGGCGCGGGACTGGTCATCGACTTGCAAATCACCGATTTCGCAGCGCTCGACGCGCTCGTGGCTGATCTGCGCATGGCGGGCACAGAGGCCCGCGTCGCCCAATCCATCACCCGCGAGAATACCGGCGTCGACGCGGTGCTGGCCATGGCCGTGACCGAAAACGGAGCCGATCGATGAGCGCGCTTATGGACCGTTTGACCGGCTTTCTCCTGGGGCTCAGCCGTCGCGAGCGCTGGCTCGTGGCACTTCTGGGCCTCATTGCCCTGCCGCTTGCGGCGGTCTACGGCATCGCCCTTCCACTGGCGGACTCCCGTGAAACCGCCCGCGCCGCCGTGGCCGAGGCTCGCGCAACCGAGCTTTGGGTGGCCGATCAGGCTGTGCAATTCGCCACCTTGGCCCGTGACGCGGGAAATGGCCCCAAGGTGGCGCGCGCGACCACCCCCATCGGCATCAGCGGCATCGAGGCGAGCTTGCGCGAAGCAGGTTTGCGCGAGGCGGCTAGCGAATTGGCGAATGCCGCCGACGGCGGCATCACCCTGCGCTTTGACGCCGTGCGCTTCACCCAACTGGCCGAATGGCTGACAGCCCAGAATGACATCTGGGGCTATGATTTGGCGGGCTTCACCTTTGAACGCGGCGCGCGCACCGATGTTGTGGCCGCCGACCTGCGTCTGGTGGCGGTGCAATGAGGCGCGCAGCCCTGATCCTTGTTGGCCTTTTGATGGGACTGACTTTGGCGGTCATGAGCGAGGGGCGTCTTGCCCACCTGCGCGCGCTGGCACCCGGCCTCGTGCCGGGTTGGCTGACCGGAGCCGAGGATCAATCCTCGCTCTGGCGCGGCCAGATGCGCGGGCTGCAACCGACCCTGTTGCCGGTCCCCGCCGATCTAACATGGCGCTTTGACCAGATTGACGGCCCCGGTGCGCGCTGGTCTGTCACCCTCTCAGGTCCGGGGCTGTCGGGGCAGGGCACTCTGGGCCTTCCATTGGCGCGCGACCGCGCCGACCTGCGCGCGGCCCGTCTGGAAATTCTGGTGGGGGATTGGCCCGCGTTGATCGACGGCTGGCCGCTCGGTGGGTTGGTGATGGCCCAGAGTCTCAGCGCCGATCTGACCCTGCCGGGACGTGCCGTTCAGAGCGTCGATGCCGCGCTCGACTGGTCCGGTGCGCGGCTCGCAGGCGTGGACATCGGCCATGCCGAGGCGGTCCTGACCTCGGATGCGGGCACATGGCGCGCGCCCTTCGCACTCACCGGCGATGTGATCCGTGCCACCGGCACGCTCTCAGGGCGGTTCGGCGATCCCTTGGCGCAGCTTGACCTACGCATCGACCCTGTGGGCGAGGTGCCCGAGGCGTGGCAGCGCGCCTTGGATCAGACCGCAGTGCCGACAGATGAAGGCTGGCAGATTTCCCGCGACATTGACCTTGCCGCAGGCTGGCCGCTGTTTTAACCCCCCGCGCCCAAACGCTTCAAATCACGGGCAATATCGGCACGACGGCTCGCCATCGCGCCCAGCGGATCAAGGCCATCATCAAGCGCCAGCATCTCTTTGAGCGCGGCATCGGCAGAGCGCAGTTTGGCAATCGCGCCCGCCCCACCGCGTCCCGCGCTGATATCCGCCAGCGCGCTTTCATGCTGCGCCGTGCCACTCACGGCAAGGGCCGCCGCGCGGTCCCTGCCCTTGGTGCTCGCCGCTAGACCGTTGGCAATCTGCGCCGCCTCGTCATAGCGTCCCGCCCGCAATAACGCATGCGCGTATTCCAGCCGCAGTCGCGGCTCCAACGGTCCGGCGTTTTGAATGAGAACCGCATAGCTGCGAATGGCACTGTCGTAGTTACCCTGCTCTAGCGCCTTGCGCGCTGAGCTGTAATTGCGTTGAAAATCCGCACCACTGCTGATCGTACCCGGCTCACAGGCAGCAAGTGCCGTGATAACTATTATAGAAAGCAATGGTTTAATTAAATTCGGCATGTTGTTATATGCTCCTGCCCCTTTGAAGGGAACCTACCATGCCCAGCCATGACCGAACCATGAAAATTCCACAAATTGCCTAAAAAAACACGCTTTGGGACATTCCTGCGTCAACCCGTCTTTCCAATGGAATCGCCGCATCATATCGGGTAGTATTTAAGGGTAGGTCCAAGCCGCCAGTCAGAGCAGCGCGTGGCCCGAGGCAGTCCTGAAGAGGCAGGAGATATCACCAAATGATGTTCCTGAATTATACACATGCATTTTCATAAACGTCTTGCCCTTCTGGTGATGCTCTGGTTGGCATGGCCCGGCCTTCTGGCTGCACAGGTCTCGCTTGATCTGCGCGACGCAAGCCTGCGGGATTTCGTCCAGATCGTGGCGCAATCGACCGGGCGCAATTTCATCCTGGACGAGCGCGTTCAGGGCAGCGTGACCGTGGTCGCCCCCAATCAGGTGTCCCCCTCAGCCATCTATGAAATTTTCCTCAACGTCCTTGAACTCAATCGTCTGACCATCGTCGAAGGCGCTGAGACCGACCGCATCGTTCCCATTGATCTCGCGCGCGAACTGGCGCCGGGTGACGCCCGCGCGCGTCTGGGGGGCGATTTTGAAACCCGCGTCTTTCCCGTCCGCAACAGCTCGGTCGATGAGATCGCAGAGGTCATTCGCCCGCTTTTGCCCGCCGAGGCGGTGCTTTCGACCGTCCCGGAATCCGGCCTGATGATCCTGTCCGACCGGCGCGAGAATTTCCAGCGCATCGTGCAGCTTGTCGACCGGCTCGACACGCCCAGCCGCAACTCCATCGAAACGATCCCCCTCCGCAACGGCAAAGCCGCCGAGATGCTGAGCGTGATCACGGCTCTTGCCATAACGCCACAAGGCTCCAGCCTCTCCGCCGATCCGCGTTCAAATGCGCTCATCGTGTCCGGAACGCCGGAATTTCGCGATCGCGTCCGCGACGTGGTGTCCGAGCTTGACAGACCGCAACGCAGCATTGCCACCGAGGTTGTGCATCTCAACTACGCCAATGCCACCGATCTTGCCGATGTCATTCGCCAGAGTTTTGGTGCGCCCGAAGCGTCGACCGAGGGGGCCGCGCCCACGGCTGTCCCCGGCGGCATCACCATCGTTGCCGAAGAGCAGCAGAACGCGCTTATCATCACCGCGCCGACTGACCGGATTGCCTCTATCACCGGGGCTGTGCGCGGTCTCGACCAACGCCCCGACCAAGTGCTGATCGAGGCGGTGATCTTTGAACTGTCGGTCGAGAGTTTCTCCGATCTCTCCTTTCAATTCGGCGGCGTGATTGATGGGGCGACCGTGGGCGGTGTCGAATTCGCGCTTCAGGGGCGTCCCACCCTCACCAGCCTTGTCAGCACGGTTTTGGCGGGTAATGCGCCCACCGGCGGCGGCACGGGCGGCTCCATTGCGGCTTTCGACAAAAGCGGCATCGGCGGGTTTCTTGCGGCGCTCGCCTCCAAAAGCTCGACCAAATTGCTTTCGACTCCCTCGATCCTCACCCTCAACAACCGTGAGGCGGAGATCGTCGTGGCGCAGAACGTGCCCTTTGTGACCGGCAGCTTTTCCACCGTCGGCGACAGCGCCGTGCCCAACCAACCCTTTCAGACCATCCAACGTCAGGATGTGGGCCTGACCCTCACGGTCACGCCACAGATTACGCGCGACAAGACCGTGCGTTTGGAGATTAACCAAGAGGTATCCAACCTCACCAACGCCGCTTCTGCGGCGGGCGGCGAGATCACCTCGAAGCGAGAGCTTTCGACCAATGTGCTGGTGCGCGACGGGCATGTGATCATGTTGGGCGGCTTGCTGGAAAATGGCTCGGGCTCGGTCAATCAGCGCGTGCCGGGCCTGAGCGAACTGCCGCTTTTGGGGCGGCTGTTCAAGGGGCGTTCGGTTAACGAGAACCAGCGTATTCTACTGGTGATGCTGCGCCCGCGCATCCTGTCCAGCGATGAAGAGGCCCGCGAACTGACCAAGCGTCTGGCGCGCGAGGCCAAGCGCGCCGCTGATTACATCGCCCCCGCTGATGATGGCACCTATCCGCGCGTCCCGGATTCGAGCTTTCCGTTTGATGGCGCCAATCTCAACCAGCCCTTCGATGCCGATTTCATCGACAGCGCGGCTCAAACCCGTCGTTTCCCCCCCCTGCCATCGGCCCTGACATTCGCGGATAGATAGAGCATGACCGCGCCGCTCCTGCCCTTCACCCTTGCCCGTGATCAACAGATTCTGGTCGAGGGGGACCGGCTCCTGATCGGTCCCGGCGCAACCGCGCTCGGCCTGCGCGAGGCCCGCCGCCGCGCGGGTCAACCGCTTGTGACAGAGCCGCTTTCGGCCGAGGCGTTTCAGGCCCGTCTGGCCGTGCTCTATCAGGACGGCACAAGTTCTGAGACCGGCACCGACGATCTCGCCTTCGATCTCGAAGAGGGGGCAGGCGGTGGGCGCGGCCCGCGCGACCTGCTCGAAGATGGCGAAGAAGCGCCGGTCATCCAGCTTGTGAACCAGCTCTTGCGCCGCGCCGTGCGTGCCGGGGCGTCGGACCTGCATGTCGAGCCGCATGAAACCGGGTTGCGCGCCCGGATGCGTGTGGATGGCATGTTGCAATCCGTGCTCGACCGGCAGGATCTGCCGGTGCGCCGTGTGGTCTCGCGGCTCAAGGTCATGGCAGGCTTGGATATTTCCGAAACCCGCCTGCCGCAGGACGGCCATATCTCGCTCCGCTTGGGCGGGCGCGCCATCGACGTGCGCGTCTCGACCCTGCCCGGAAACTACGGCGAACGGGTCGTGATGCGGGTGCTTGACCGCTCTGCTGGCCTCATGCCGCTCGATCAGCTTGGCCTGCGCGCCGATCAGATCGAGGTGCTGGAACGCATGGCCGCGCGGCCCAATGGCATCATCCTCGCCACCGGCCCCACCGGCTCGGGCAAGACCACGACGCTCTATTCCCTCCTTCAACTCGCCAATGACGAGATCCGCAATATCCTCACCGCCGAGGATCCGATCGAATACGACCTCCCCGGCATCAGCCAGAGCCAGATCAACGCCGAGATTGGCATGACCTTTGCCGCCGGTCTGCGCGCCGCCCTGCGCCAAGACCCCGACATCATCCTCGTGGGTGAGATCCGCGATCAGGAAACCGCCAGCGTCGCGGCACAGGCCTCGCTCACCGGGCATCTGGTGTTCTCCTCGCTGCACGCCAATGGCTCTGTCGGTGCGGTGGTGCGCCTGCGCGATCTGGGGCTTGACGATTTCCTCATCGCCGCCACCCTGCGCGGTGTAATCGCCCAACGCCTCTTGCGTCAGCTTTGCACCACCTGCCGCCGCGCCGCGCCGCCCACACCGGACGAGGCCGTGCATTTCAAGACCGCCGGCATCACGATCCCCGCGGTGATCCACCACCCCAGCGGCTGCCCCACCTGCAACGGCACCGGCTATGCGGGCCGCGTCGGCGTGTTTGAGATCCTCGAAGTCTCCGAAACCCTGCGCGCCGCCATCGACAAGGGCCAGTCCGAAACGGAGATGAAGCGCGTGGCGCTTGCCCCGGATCAGACCCTCTTTGGCCAATCCCTGCATCAGGTCTCGGTCGGCAGAACCAGCCTCGCCGAGGCGTTGCGCGTGGTGGGCGACGCGCTGTGAGGGCCTTTGCCTACACCGCGTTCAACGCCGAAGGCCAGCGCAAGCGTGGCACCCTCGTGGCCGAGAGCGAGGCACAGGCCGCCGACATCCTGCGTGGTCAGGGCCTCTTTGCCGAGGATATCACCGCCAAACGGCAGGGCGGCGGGCTGACGCTTGCGCGCAACCGCCGCACCCGGCTCAACGCCGATATGCGCGCGGTCTTCACCCGGCAGATGGCCGTGCTCCTGTCCTCTGACCTCTCCGCCGAAATGGCGCTGGAAACCATCCGCTCCTCCGGCACCTCGCCGGTGATCGAGGCGGCGGCAGCCGAGGCCAAGGCGGCGCTGATGGACGGCCAGCCCCTTTCCGTCTCGCTCGACAAGGCCAACGCGGGCTTTCCCCGTTTCTACATCGCGGCGGTGCGCGCGGGCGAAACCTCGGGCGATGTGGCGGTGGTGTTCGAAGGCTTGGCCGACTATCTCGAAACGGTCGGTGCCGACCGCGCACAGCTCGCCACGGCGCTGATTTACCCGGCCTTTGTCGCCGCCGTGTCGCTCTTGGTCTGTGGCATCCTGATGGTCAACGTCGCCCCCGAAATTGCCGCGATGTTCGCCGTTTCAGGCCGTGAATTGCCGCCGCTGACACAGGTCGTCATGGCGATCAGCGACTGGATTCAGGCGCATTGGATTGCCCTTGTCATCGGCATTGTCGCCAGCATTCTGGGCCTCGTCTTTGCCCTGCGCGTGCCCTCCGTGCGCGACCGTTGGCATGGGATTGCCCTCTCGCTGCCGGTCATTGGCCGTCTTCTACGCCTCTCGGCGGCGGCGCAATACCTCCGCACGCTGGCGCTGGTGATCTCCAGCCGCCAGACCGTCGTCGATGCCGTGACCTCTGCCAGCGATGTGCTGGTGATCCGCCGTTTCCGCGTCGAAGCGCTTGATCTGGCCGAGGCGGTGCGTTCGGGCGAGAGCCTCAGCCAGGGCCTCACCCGCATGAGCCTCATTCCCCCCGTCTGCCGCCAACTCATTGACGCAGGCGAGAAATCCGCCCGCCTGGGCCGCATGACCGAACGCGCTGCGGTGCTGGTGGAAACCTGGCTCACCAATGAACGCAAGCGCGTCTCGGCGCTCATTGACCCGCTTCTGATGATGGTCGTCGGCGCGCTCGTGCTGGTGATCGTGCTGGCGATCCTCTTGCCGATCTTTGACCTGCAGGCGACGGTCGGCTAAGCCATACGGCTGGGCAGGAGGGCGCGGGTTCTGGCCTTAAGCCGACGTTGGCCCTCAGCGATGAGCCGTGCGGTCGCTGGGCCGGGGACTAGCGATGCAACGGCGGTAACTGGCACTTAACGCAAGCAAAGTCCGTATGACTTCAAAGAGATGCGCTCCGTCTCAAAATCGCTAGGCCGCGGGACGGCCCAGCGATCGCGCGGCGGCGCTTCGGGCTTGAGTCCGCGCGTAAGCGCTTGGGGCCAACGCCCCCTTCAGGCCAATCGCAACGCTCCCCCAGTCTACCCCACGCGATAGGGCAGCACGCCGCGTTCGTCTGGTGTCACCTGTAACCGCCGCTCCAGCGGCGGGACCGAGCGTTGGTGACACTCCGCCCGCTCGCAGATCCGGCACGAAATGCCGATCGGCTCGAAGGCCCGCGCATGGCTCACATCCAGATCGTCCGCATAAACCAGATCGCCCGCGTGTTTCACCTCGCAGCCAAGGCTGATCGCAAACCGTCGCACTGGCGCGCCGAAACTGCCCCCAGGTTTGCTCACGTCACGTGCGAGGCTGATATAGCGCACCCCATCTGGCGTTTCGGCCAATTGCCGCAGAAACCGTCCCGGCGTCTCAAACGCGCGATGCACATTCCAGAGCGGGCAGGCCCCGCCAAATCGCGCGAATTGCAATCGCGTCGCCGAATGTCGTTTGGTGATTGTTCCGGCCTGGTCGACCCGCACGAAAAAGAACGGAATCCCCTTGGCCCCTGGACGTTGCAGAGTCGAGAGCCGATGACAAACCTGCTCGATTGATGCGCCGAACCGATTGGCCAGCACCTCCAGATCGTGCCGCACCTCCTGCGCTGCGGACAGAAACCGGCCATAGGGCATCACGGCTGCTCCGGCGAAGTAATTCGCCAACCCGATCTTGGCAATCGAGCGCGCAGCCTCGGACTGAAACCGCGCAAAATCCAGAGTGGCTTCGAGAAGTTGGTCTTGCGTCACAAGGGCCAATTGCAACAAGAGTTGAAACCGGCGGCTCTCTGGCGCCGCGCGGGACGACAGCGTGAGAATCCCGGCATCGCGGTCGTAATGCCGCAACTGCGCTGTATCGGCCTCGACCACCGTGATCCCTAGCCCCGCCAGCCGTGCCGCAGCCAATTCGGAAATCCCCTGCCGCGCACCGCCCTCGGCAAAGCGTTCGGCGGCATGATCCACCGCATCTATGTAATTGTCGCAGTAATGAAAGAAATCGCGGACTTCGTCCCAGGGGCTCGATTGGCTGCGCGCATCCTCGCGCCCCAAGGCCTCGTCGAGCGAGGCCAGCCGCTCGTGGGTTTGACGATAGGCGCTGTGCAGTTCCAGAAACGCCCGCGCCAGCGCCGGGGCGTTCGACGCCGTCAGCCGCAGATCGGCCAAGGGCGGTGGATCGTCGCCAAACACCGGATCGGCCAGCGCCTCGCGCATGTCGCTCACCATCCGCTCGGCATCGCCCGTGCTCAACTCCGTTACGTCGAAACCGAATTCCTGCGCCAGCGCCAGAACCACCGTCGTGCTCAGCGGACGGTTGTTGTTCTCCATCTGGTTCAGATAGGGGAGCGACACGCCCAGTTTGCCCGCGAAATCCTTTTGCGTCAGGCCCAGCCGCTGCCGCGTCTCGCGCAGCTTGGCCCCGGCATAGAGTTTCTGCGTCGCCATTGCTCGATCCCACCCGTTTTGCAGTTTCGCATACGGCAATGAGTATCTTTGCAAATACATGCAGGCAAGCCCTTGCCGCGCCCGCCCCCATGGACAGCGCGACCACAACCGCCAAGCTGACACGCAGAGTCATCGCCATCAGGAGCGCGCGCAGATGCCAGACCCGGCGATGCTTCTTGAATGGGCCGGTTTTGCCGCCCGTTGGTTGCATGTCATCACCACCAGGGCGTGGATTGGCACGTCGTTCTATTTCATTGCACTCGATCTTGGTCTGCGCCGCGCCCCGGATTTGCCAAATGGCGCACAGGGCGAGGAATGGCAGGCGCATGGCGGCGGCTTTTACCATCTCCGCAACTATCTCGTGGCACCGCCGCAGAGGCCCGACCACCTCACCTGGTTCAAATGGGAGAGTTACGCCACCTGGCTCTCGGGGGCGGTCCTCCTCATGCTGGTCTATTGGGTTGGTGCAAAGCTCTCCTTGCTCGCCCCCGACGGTCCGCTCAGTGCGGGGCAGGGCATCGCCCTCTCGGCGGCGTCGCTGGGTGTCGGCTGGCTGATCTACGACCGGCTTTGCAAATCCGGGCTTGCCGCGCGCCCCACCCGGCTCATGCTGCTTCTTTTCGGACTGCTCACCGGCATGGGGTGGGCCTAGACGTAGGTTTTCACCGGGTGCGCGATGATGCTGCTTGTGGCGACCTTCACCGCCACGATCATGACCGCCAATGTGTTCCTCATCATCATGCCAAATCAGCGCATCGTGGTGGCCGACCGGCGCGCCGGGCGCAGGCCCGAGGTGCGCTCTGGACAAATCACCAAGCTGCGCTCGACCCATAACACTTACCTTACCCTGCCTGTCATCTTCCTGATGCTCTCCAACCATTACCCGCTCGCCTTTGCCACGCCGTACAACTGGCTCATCGCGGCCCTTGTCGTCCTGTGATGGGCGTTACCATCCGGCATTTCTTCAACACGCTGCACGCCCGGCGTGGCCACCCTTGGTGGACATGGGGCATGACCGCGCTGATCTTCGCCACCATCATTTGGCTGTCCGCGCTCGGCGGCCAAACGGTGCCGGCAACCAGTCCCGAGACCACCCGCCTCAGCCCCGCCCAATTCCGCCTGACCGAGGCCCCCGGTTTTGACGCGGTGCAAGAGATCGTGGCCCTGCGCTGCGCCATGTGCCACGCGGCCGAACCGCTCTGGCCCGGCATGATCCACGCGCCCAAGGGCGTAATTCTCGAAACGCCCGTCGACCTCGCCCGGCAGGCTCGCGCCCTTTACCTGCATGCTGGACTCACCCAGGCTATGCCGCCCGCCAATCTCACTGCGATGGACCTGGCAGAGCGCGCCACCCTCATCGCTTGGGACCGGGCGGGTCGTGCCGTGCCCTAGTCTCATAGCGTGCCGAATCGAGCCCCGCCTTCAACCAGCTTATTTCCCGCAGTCGCGCCTGCGTCATCAACTCGTGGTGTTCCATGCGCGCCTGATCCGCCTTCTCCAAGGCCTCGAGATCGCTGACCGAGACAATGCCCGCCACCCGCACCCCGTTGCGCAGCACCATCACCCGTCGTCCGCCCGCCGCCAGATGATCCACAACCCGCCGCAGACGGACCCGCACCCGGTGAATCGGCATCTCGTCATACATTGCCCGCCTCATGCCTTGCCCGATGAGACGAACCTGACAGACGCCGGTTAAGAAATCGTTGCCCCCACCGAGCGGTCGGGACAAAACCGATCCGAGACCTTACAAAATCACCTCTAGAACCTTACAAAGGTTACAACCGATCTCAGCCCGGAGCGCACCGCATGAAAATCGCCACCGCCGCCTATCCGCTCGACGCACTCACCTCTTGGGCCGAGTATCGCCGCAAACTCACCGATTGGGTGGCCGAGGCGGCCGGGCAGGGGGCGGATCTTGCCGTCTTTCCTGAATATGGCTCGATGGAATTGGCCATGCTCGCTGGCACTGAGGCCGCAGGCGATCTGGAACGCTCTTTGCACGCTGTTTCTGACTTTATATCAGAGGTTTACGATCTGCACGCGGAGCTTGCAACCAAGCATGATCTACACATTTTGGGCGCTTCGGCCCCCGTGTTCGACCCGGATTTGGGAGCACGCCCAGTAAATCGCGCCATGCTCTTTACCCCCACCGGCGCCCGCGCAGCACAGGACAAACAGATCATGACCCGGTTCGAGCGCGAGGAATGGCATGTTGCGCCCGGCGGCCCGCTCCGCCTGTTTGATACAAGCCTCGGCAAGATCGGTATCCTGATCTGTTACGATAGCGAATTTCCTTTGTTGGGCAAGGCTTTGGCCGATGCCGACCTGATCCTCGTGCCCTCCTGCACAGAGGCGCTGACTGGCTATTCCCGCGTCCGGATCGGTGCCATGGCCCGCGCCCTCGAGATGCAATGCGTGACCGTCATGGCCTCGACCGTCGGCACAGCGGATTGGTCCCCGGCAGTCGACACCAATTGTGGTGTGGGTGGCGTCTTTGGCCCACCAGATACAGGGTTTCCGCCCACGGGGGTCATTGCCGAGGGCACGCTCAACCGCCCCGGCTGGACCTATGCCGAGGTCGATCTGGACCGCATCGCCCATGTCCGCGCCGATGGGGTCGTCCTCAACCGCCGCCATTGGGACGATCAACAGGGGCGCGACGTCACGGTCACATCTGAACGTCTGCGGTGATTAGACCCTTGAAAACCGCGCAAAACAGGCGCATTTACTAGCGCGTTCCGCAAAACGGCGGGGCGCCATATCAAGGAGAGACCATGGCCAAGGAAGACACGCTCGAATTTCCCGGTGTCGTCAAGGAACTCCTGCCCAACGCGACATTCAGGGTCGAGCTTGAAAACGGCCATGAGATCATCGCACATACGGCAGGCAAAATGCGCAAGAACCGCATCCGCGTTCTCGCGGGCGACAAAGTTCAGGTGGAAATGACCCCCTACGATCTGACCAAGGGTCGGATCAACTATCGCTTCAAGTAAGTTTGGCGCGCAGCCCCGAGTACATCCAAGCCTTTCGGGCAGCCTCCAAAGAGGCGGTCTCTTATGTGCATGAATTAGCTCAGGAAATGAACGATCCGCATGCTAAGGCGATCCTCGATTCTGCCGCCTTTTCCTTGGGTGTGCGCCTGCGCGAACGCGCCGCCATGATGCAAGATGAGGCAAAGTCGGAATGAAACTGATCCTCGGATCTGGCAGCCCGCGCCGCCGCGATCTGTTGGCGCAGATCGGGGTGGTGGCGGATGACATCCGCCCGCCCGAGATCGACGAAACCCCCGCCAAGGCCGAATTGCCCCGCCCCTATTGCGCCCGTATGGCGCGGCAAAAGGCATGGGCGGTTTCGGCGGATGCGGGCGATATCGTGCTCTGCGCCGACACCACCGTGGCGCTTGGGCGCCGCATTCTTGGCAAGCCGCAAGATATTGGCGAAGCGGCACAATTCCTGCTCGCCCTGTCCGGTCGGCGACACCGTGTGGTCACCGCAGTGGCCGTCCGGCGCGGTGCGCGCATATGGGAGCGTGACGTCGTGACCACCGTGCAGATGAAGCGTCTCTCGGATGAGGACCTCAACGCCTACCTTGCCACCAACGATTGGCAGGGCAAGGCGGGCGGCTATGGTATCCAAGGTCCGGCAGGCGCGTTAATCCCTTGGATTCAGGGCTCTTTCACCGCTGTTGTCGGCTTGCCACTCACTGAAACGGCTGGCCTATTGCGCGCCGCAGGCTACCCTCTCTGGAAGGACACCCCATGACCCTGCGCACCATCGCGCTCGACCATCTGAACGGCGCCGAGGCCGCGGCCCTGTTGGTCGGCGGGCGGCTTGAGGATCTGCTGATCGACTCGGATCAACCGCGCCCCGGTGCCATCTATCGTGCCATCGCCGACCGGCCCGTCAAAGGCCAGGGCGGCATGTTCCTGCGCACCCCGGATGGGTCCGCTTTCCTGCGCCAGATCAAAGGCTTGGCCCCCGATCAACCGCTACTGGTGCAAGTCACGGGCTATGCCGAACTAGGCAAGGCGCTGCCTGTGACAAGCACTATTCTCTTCAAGAGCCGTTACGCAATCGTCACCCCTGACGCGCCGGGTCTCAATATCTCTCGTTCGATCAAGGACGAGGACCTGCGCGATTCTCTCCTCGAAATCGCCCACGCCGAGATGGGGCAGAGTGCGATGGGCCTGATCTTGCGCTCCTCATGTGATACAGCCGAAGCCTCTGATATAGCAGAGGATATTCGCGCAATGTGCGAGCTGGCCGAAGCCGTTCTGGCCGATGCTACAGGGTCCGAGCCTGAGACCCTGACCGAAGGCGATGGTCCCCATACCCTTGCGTGGCGCGACTGGGTGGCCCCGGCCGATGTGATGACCACCCCCGGCTCCTTCGCAACAAGTGGCGTGCTTGACCAGATTGGGGCACTCAGTGACCCTCAGGTGCCCCTGCCTGGTGGCGGATCATATTATATCGAGCCTACCCGGGCGCTTGTGGCCGTGGATGTCAACACTGGCGGAGACGCCAGTCTTGCGGCCGGGCTCAAGGCCAACATCGCCGTGGCCCGCGACCTTCCGCGCCAGTTGCGCCTGCGGGGCTTGGGGGGGCAGATCACTCTCGATCTTGCACCAATGCCCAAAAAAGACCGCCGCACCTTCGAATCCGTTCTCCGCGCCACGTTTCGTCAGGATGCGACAGAAACTGCGCTTGTGGGCTGGACACCTCTGGGGCACTTTGAGTTGCAACGCAAACGTGACCGCCTGCCTCTGACCGACCTATTCAAATGACCTGTCCTATCTGCCAGAAAAAGACTGACCCCGCCTACCGCCCCTTCTGCTCGCGGCGCTGTGCTGACATTGATCTCGGCAAATGGTTTGCGGGCGATTACGCTGTTCCCTCCACAGAGCCCGCCGATCTGGAAGAGGCCATCGACGCCTTGGAGCAAGAGCTGCAAAAACCCCATTGAATTTTGCTCATACCCTCTGGACACCCCGCGCGCGCTCGCCTAGAACGCATCCACCCGAAGGCCAAGCCTTCTCCCATGCCCGGGTAGCTCAGGGGTAGAGCAGTGGATTGAAAATCCTCGTGTCGGTGGTTCGATTCCGCCCCCGGGCACCATTTAAACTAAAAAATAACAAATAGTTACGGGCATTAACCTGGCAACCTGTTACGAGGCCGGAATTGTCTGGGTATCACATGGGTATCATTTGCGCGCCGCTTGGCACTTGAGCGGCAATCAAGACACCTGAGCCTGAGATCCCAGTATCTCCTCTATGCAGTAGTGTATTGGAGCAAACGTCCCACACTTACCGGACACAGACATGTGCTTCGCGTGCGCAGTGTTCGTCACGATGAGGGGAACGCGGAAGCTCGCTGCGCATGTGGGACCGCCAACTCAGAAAAGATTAGGCGGACTTTGGGCAGCCCTTTGACGCGGGTTGGACATATTTTGACGTGACGGCAGGAAGCCGACACTTGCAGTATTGACGAGAAGATGGTGTGGCGATCCGTCAACTCTCGTCTTCAGCATATGGATAAGGCGAAAGAATCGGCCACTGTTTCCCTGATGCTAAGTCGGGATGGCGTGGTTTCGATTCCAGAGCACCGTACTCGTCCCGGAGCTTGTCTATGAGTTTTAGACAGCGGGCGGCCGGGTCATCCTTGCCGCCGCTGCCTGTCATCGCCAGCAGCTTCCGGCGCAACTCGACCGGCGGGACGTGCTCGGTGACAACGCTTTGGATCGACGGCCACGTCATGAAAGAACGTCCGGTTTTCATCTCTAAATCGCTCAGCATCGGTACGCCGTTCGTGCCAGGGTCTTCGCCAACTGCGCTAACTAGCAAAGCAAGCTGCTTGGTTGTCAGGCCGTCCTTCAGGGGGCCCTTTACATAGGCGCGGACCTCTGGGAACTCGGAAATCAGGCCACCCAATGCGCGTCGCCAATGCCAACCGTCGTATGACTCGCCGACGAACGCGCCGCTGACAGTCAAGTCAACAAGGCGGCACGCGGCGACTATGGTGCCGAGGGATCGTCAAGTTGTTGAGGGTCGTCTCGTTGGCCAGTCGCGCGGTTTGATGATCAGGAAGATTTCCACACCCTGCCTGAAAGGCTACCGTTTCCCGCGCTCCATCATATCCTACGCTGTTTGGGCAGACGACCGCTTTGCTCTTAGCTTGCGCGACGTTGAGGATCTGCTCGCCGAGTGCGGTAGTGTTGTCAGCAACGCGGCGATTAGGGCGTGGGTTGGAAAATTTGGAACACCTGCGCAAACAGCATCCCTTCGTGACACCCAGAACCGCCGCTCCTCTCGATCTGTCGGCAACAACTTGACGGTCCCAACTCAACCTATCACATCGACCACCAAGTTTTGCCCACTCCCCGCACAGAGCGTATCAGGTTCAGATCACTGTGCGCTCTTGCTGATCATCATGCCGCGCTATTGGACGGTTGGCCACCAATTTGCGCAACAGCACATAGAAGACAGGTGTCATGAAGATACCAAAGACGGTCACCCCAATCATGCCCGCGAAAACCGCAACGCCCATTGCGACGCGCATTTCCGCGCCTGCCCCTGTCGACAGAACGAGCGGCAGCACGCCCAAGATGAAGGCAATCGAGGTCATCAGGATCGGGCGCAGGCGCAGGCGGCTGGCTTCGATCGCGGCCTCGACCGGCGTCCTGCCCTCTATCTCAAGCTCTCGTGCAAACTCGACGATAAGGATAGCGTTCTTTACCGAGAGCCCGATCAAGACGACCAGACCGATCTGGGTGAAGACATTGTTGTCCCCCCCTGTGAGCCAGATGCCGGTCAACGCGGCCATAACCCCCATAGGGACGATCATTATGATCGCTATTGGCAGCGTCATGCTTTCGTACTGCGCGGCCAGAACCAGGAACACCAGAAGCAGGATCAGAGGGAAGACCAACACCTCGGAGTTGCCGGCGAGGATTTGCTGGTAGGTCAGTTCGGTCCATTCGAACGCGACCCCTTTCGGCAGGGTTTCTGCGGCGATCCTTTCGACGGCGTCCTGGGCCTGCCCCGAGGAAAATCCGGGGGCGGGGCCGCCATTGACGTCGGCGGCAAGGTAGCCGTTATACCGTGTGACCCGGTCCGGCCCCGTGGTCGGGTACACATCGAGCAGGGCGGAAAGGGGAATCATCTCTCCGGTTCGGGAGCGGACCTCGAATTGTCCGACGTCCTCTGCGTGAGCGCGGTATTTTGCATCCGCCTGAACCCGGACCGAGTAGGTCCGGCCGAATGCGTTGAAGTCGTTCACGTAAAGCGACCCGAGATAGATTTGCAGCGTGTCAAAGACGTCTGTCACCGAAACGCCCAGCTGCTCGGCCTTTGTGCGGTCGAGATCTGCGTATAGCTGCGGGACGTTGATCTGGAAGCTGGAGAACAATCCGGCCAGTTCGGGCGCTTGGTATGCTTGGGCCAGGAACGCCTTGTTGGCGCTGTCGAGCACGTCGAACCCGAGGCCTGCACGATCCTCGATTTGCAGTTTGAAGCCCCCGGTTGTTCCCAGCCCCTGCACGGGAGGGGGCGAGAACATGGCGATGAAGGCATCCTGAATGGAGCCAAATTTCTGGTTCAGTTGCATCGCGATCGCATCCCCTGAAAGCTCGGGAGATTGGCGTTCGTCAAAGTCTGTCAACGTTGCGAAAACGATGCCCGCATTCGAGGAATTCGTGAAGCCGTTGATCGAAAGACCCGGAAAGGCGACCGCATGTTCGACGCCGGGCTGTTCCAGCGCGATCTCGCTCATGCGGCGGATGACGTCCTCGGTACGATCGAGCGTGGCGGCGTCGGGAAGTTGCGCGAAGCCGATGAGATACTGCTTGTCCTGCGCGGGCACAAAGCCGCCGGGAATGGACGTAAAGAGGCCGTATGTCGTGCCAGCAAGCGCCAGGTAGACGACCATGACGAGACTCTTGCGGGACAGCAAGCCACCGATACTGTGGCCATAGGCATTGGACCCTGCGCCGAACGCCTTATTGAACGCACGGAAGAACCATCCGAACAGCCGGTCCATTCCCTTTGTCAGCCAGTCCTTGGGGGCGTGATGGTCCTTGAGCAGAAGCGCAGCCAAAGCCGGGGACAAAGTCAGCGAATTGATCGCGGATATCACCGTGGAAATCGCGATTGTCAGGGCGAACTGGCGAAAGAATTGGCCAGACAGACCAGAGATGAACGCCAGGGGAACGAAGACTGCCACCAGCACCAGTGCGATCGCGATGATCGGCCCGGAGACCTCTTTCATCGCCTTGTAGGTCGCCTGGCGCGGGTTGAGGCCGTTCTCGATGTTCCGTTCGACGTTTTCGACGACGACGATGGCGTCATCCACGACGATGCCGATGGCGAGCACGAGGCCGAAGAGGCTGAGTGCGTTGATGGAAAAGCCGAACACATACATGACGCCGAATGTGCCGACGATCGAAACCGGGACGGCGATCAACGGAATGATTGAGGCGCGCCAGGTTTGCAGGAATACGATGACCACGATGACCACAAGTGCGACGGCTTCCAGCAGCGTGTGCACGACTTTCTCGATAGAGGAGCGGACGAACTTGGTGGTGTCGTAGACGATCTCGAATTCGACATCGTCCGGCATCGCCTCCTCAAGCTCTTCCATGGTGGTGAGCACCTCGTTCGAGATCGCGATCGCGTTGGAACCAGGAGACTGGAACACTGGCAAGGCAACGGCGGCTTTGCCATCCAAGAGCGAGCGCAGTGAATAGTCCGCCGCGCCGAGTTCGATCCGGGCGACATCGTGCAGGCGTGTGACTTGGCCGGTCTCGCCGGCGCGCACGATGATGTTCCCGAAATCCTCTGGCGTCTGCAAGCGACCCTGTGCATTGACGCTGAGTTGCATGTCGACGCCGTCCACATTCGGCGACGCGCCGATAATGCCGGCGGCGGCCTGAACGTTCTGTTCGCGAATGGCATTGGTAATATCGCTGGCGGCCAGATCGTATTGAGCCGCCTTTTGGGGGTCTATCCAGACCCGCATAGAATAGTCACCCGACCCGAACACCTGAACCTGACCGACACCGTCGATCCGTGCCAGCCGGTCTTTGATGTTTAGGACCGCGTAGTTACGAAGATAAGTGATGTCGTAACGGTCGTTCGGAGAGGTTAGGTGCACCACCATCATCAGGTCCGGCGAGCTTTTCACAGTCGAGACACCAAGGCTCCTGACTTCTGCGGGAAGGCGAGGTTCGGCCTGGGAGACGCGGTTCTGGACAAGCTGCTGCGCCTGGTCCGCGTCGGTCCCCAGCTCGAAGGTCACCGTCAGTGTCAGCACACCATCAGAGGTCGCCTGGCTAGACATGTAGAGCATGCCTTCGACACCATTGATCTGTTCCTCGAGCGGCGTTGCGACGGTTTCCGCAATCACCTTGGGGTTCGCGCCGGGGTAGGTCGCCCTGACGACGATCGAGGGGGGGACCACCTCGGGATATTCCGAGATCGGCAGGTTTGGTATGCTGATCAGGCCACCCAGCAGGATCAGGAGTGACAGCACAGCCGCAAAGACCGGGCGGTCAATAAAAAGTCTGGAGATATTCATTTTCCATGTCCTTCAAGGGAGGATTGAGACAGGTGAAGCCAATCCGGTGGCGGGCGGCCATCGGAAAAATGCATTTCGTGTTTGGTGCGTGCCGCGACGCCTAGCCGCGCAAGGTTAGTTCACCGAGGCGATCTTTTCCTGAGGTTGGGGATCGACCAGCGCACCGGGTCTTATCCGTTGCAGGCCGTTGACCACGATCCGCTCGCCCGGCGTGAGGCCCTGTTCGACGATCTTCTGGCCTTGGGCGTTGCGGCCAAGTTCCACGGCGCGGTAATTGACCCTGTTGCCGTCGTCGACGACATAGACGAACTTCTTGTCCTGATCAGTGCCGATTGCGCGTTCACTGACTAGGATCTTGTCTTCGAGCAACGGTTCGCCCATGCGGACGCGAACAAACTGGCCGGGGAAGAGCCGTCCGTCCGGGTTGTCGAAAACGGCCCTGACAGCGATGGTGCCGCTGGCGGCATCGACTTCGTTGTCGATAAGCTGAAGCCTGCCTTTGACCGGCTTGCCGCTTACGTTACCAGTTTCGATCTCAACCGGAACAAGATCGAGCGGGGGCATGGTGCCAACGTCGCGTGGTAGCTTGGCAAGCAATTCGGAGATCAGGTCTTCGTCCGCGTTGAAGCTTGCATAGATGGGATCGACGGACACGAGCGTGGTCAGCGTGAGCGAAGTAGCGCCGCCAGCGATCAGGTTTCCGGCGGTGATTTCAATCTTGCCGACACGGCCTGAGATCGGCGCGCGGACCTGCGTGTAGCCGAGTTCGAGGTTTGCAGATCTCAGGGCCGCTGTGGCGGTGCGCAGGTTCGCCTGGGCTTGCAAGACGGTATTTTGCCGTTGATCAAGGACGCTTTGGGGAATGGTCCGGTTCTTGATGAGCTTGGCGCCCCGGTCGAGTTCCAATTGGGCCAGGTCAAGCTGGGCTTTGGCGAGGGCCACCTGACCGTCGAGCCGGGTGACGGCAGTCTCGAAAGGTTCGGGATCAATGGTGAACAGCAGGTCGCCGGCCTTGACATACGACCCTTCGCGGAAATCCACCGACTGTATTGTGCCGCTGACCCGCGACCGGATCTGAACCCGGTCGACGGCCTCCAGACGGCCAGAAAAATTCTCCCACAGCGCGACCTTCTTGCTGGTCACTTCCGCTACAGTCACAGGCACCGCAGGGGCTTCGGCCTGCGTTTCCGCCGCGATCGCAGATTTGGTTGTGGGGAAGTCCATCAACGCCGTTCCCGCCGCAAGGGAGACGACAATTGCCAGGCTGGCGCCCGCGAGGGTCCAGTGATTGTTTCTCGGTTTCATCAGTCTTTCCTTTGATCTGGACAAAAGCGGCCAGTGGTCGCGCGCCCCGTCGAGGCGCGGTCAGATTGTCACTGGTTGTTGAGCGAATTCAAAAAGTCGGAAAACTGCCTGGCGAGGCTCTCTTGCCAAGTTACGGGTGTGTCGCCCTTGCAGCCATAGATCGAGGGCCACCCCATCCCGGCGGGAAGAATGTGTTGGCTGACCTTGACGTTTGCAGCGATCAGCGCCACCGCATAGGCGAGTGTCTCGTCGTGCAGCGGGTCGTCTTCGGACGTGACGACCAGGGCTGGTGCGACGCCAGCCAACCTAGAACAGGTTCGGGGTGCCGCGTAGGGGTGGCACAAACCGCCGCTCAGATAGTGACTCCAACCCTCTGTCCAGCGGTTCCGCATGTCGACAGGCGCGCCGCTGCGGATCGAGGCCGAGCCCATATATGGGTCAAGCAAGGGTGACAGCAGGACCTGGCCGTCCAAAGCATGTTCGCAATGGTCCCGGGCCTTGAGCGCAACCGCCGCCGCGAGGTTTCCGCCGGATTCCACACCACAAACCAGCAAGGGAGATTTCCTTGTGCCAAGGCCCGCGCGTTTCCGTGCCAGATGGGACAGTACCGCAAAGCCGGTTTCAAGCGGGCTGGGAAACACGCTTCCCGACACGCCGCAGCAATCTGGTATGACGACGGTTATTCCCGTCCCAGCAATGGTCTCCGCAACGAGGTTGGCCTCGTTTTTGTCGCCCTGAAATGCACAGCCGCGAAAGAAAAGCAGGATCGGTGCAGAGGTGCATTGTGCCGAGCAATTGAGAATGCGTGCAGGCACGGACCCGCTGGCAGCAGTTTCAAGCGTCATGTCCCTTCGGTCTATTGCCATCGTATCATCTCACTTCGTTCAGAAGCTTAATCGAGGGGCCGTAATCCCTTCACCTCGAATAGATGCATTTGTTCGGAAAATTTAACAAGGTTGCCTTTTTGGGTTATACTATTCGTGTTTTCGTATAATCGTCTGATTTGCGCCAGTATCAGCGACAGAGGTGCTGGCGAAATGACCTGTTTCATCCCTCCGCACGCCATACATGTGATTGAGGTTGTCGGGACGAGAGAACGCGCGATCACAATGCAGCGTCAGCGAACCGGCTGGATGTCGGACAGCATGCCGATCAGCCAATCCACGAAAACCCTGACCTTGTTGCTCAGGTGCCGGTTTGGCGGATAGACCACATAGACCGGAACCGTCTTTGCCTTCCAGTCTGACAGCACCGGCACAAGCGCGCCTTTGGCGATCTCGTCCTCGGCCATGAAATCCGGCAATTGGCCGATGCCCTGGCCAGAAATCGTGGCACGCAAATAGCTTCGGACATCGTTGACGGCAATCCGGTGCTTGCTGTTGATGGAAATTTCGCTGTCATCTTGCGCGAAAACAAAGGGTTTCAGACTGCCAGTCTGGGCGATGAAATAGTTCACGCAAAGATGGTCGGTTTCGAGCTGTGCCGGTGTTGAAGGTGTCCCGTGGTTTTCAAGATATGAAGGCGCTGCGCAGGTGATTAGGCCGATTTCGGAAACGCGCCGGGCGATCAATGACTGATCCTTGGGTTCCCCGGCCCGCAGTGCGCAGTCGACGTTCTCTCGCACATAGTCGACAGTTCTGTCAGTGACACCGATGTCGAGCTGGATGTCAGGATAACTCTGATAGAAATCAGCCAGTGACGGAATGACGTACCAATCGGCGAAGGCACCGGACATTTCGACCCGCAGCCGGCCGCTGGGGCGGGTCTGGCGATGTGTCAGGCTGTTGTCGAGCTCGTCGATCTCGCTCACGAGTTGCACAGCCCGTTCGTAATAGAACGCGCCATCAGTCGTCACGATCACGAGGCGCGTGGTTCTGCTCAGCAACTTGGTCTGCAAGTGCTTTTCCAAGCGTTGAATAAGGTTGGTCAGGGTTGCCTTGGGCATGCGCAGGCTTTCCGCGGCACGGGTGAAATTTCCCGTTTCAACGACCCTGACAAAGGCCCGCATGGCGGAGAGTTGATCCATTAAACCTCTGTCCGATGTGATCGCTGGGCATATTGTACGAAGGTAGGAATAGCGTAGAGAAGTTTGCGCACTTGTTCAAATGAATGAAAAGCATGAATCAATTCCCTAGGTTCAGCGGGATCGTCAAGTTGTTGCCGACAGTGAGGTGCCCTTTCCCCTTTCAGTTTCAGGTCACGCCATTCGATAATTCTCCTGCTTTGTTGTAACTGCCCAGATCATTCGGGCCATCTTGTTTGCTAAGGCAACGGCAGCAACCTCTTCGGCTTGAGCGCGACAAGTGCGGCTAACCAGCGGTTGGCGTTGCCACCTTTACGAACGACCCGACGTATCACGCTCGTGGCGCCGACGATCAGCAATCGACGGATGTCGGTTTGCCCAATCTTGCTGACCGATCCCAGTCTGGCCTTTCCGCGCGTTGACCTTTGTCGAGGCACCAAACCCAGCCATGCGGCGAAGTTGCGGCCGCTGTCAGACGTGTCAAGATCAGGCGTGAATGCCGCGACAGCACCTGCGGTGACAGGGCCGATCCCTGGAATGGTGCAAAGCCTGCGCAGTTGCTCATCTGTCTTTGATGAGGTCTCCAGCTCATCGGAAAGCCGGTCTATGACTTCGGTGAGCCGCGCAATCTGCTCAACATAGATTGATCCCATGTGTCGGACCGGCTCGGGCAGATCTGTGCTCTCTTCGGCAAGGGCGTTCTCAAGCAGTTTGAGGCTTGCCGGCCCTTTGGGTACTACCAACCCAAACTCAGCCAAATGGCCGCGCAGGGCATTGATAAGCTGCGTGCGCTGTCGAACCATACATTGATACGTTCGGAACGCGACCGCCCGGCCTTGGGTTGCCACATTCTTTACGGCTACGAACCGCATGGTCGGACGCATGGCGGCCTCCGCAATGGCTTCCGCGTCCGCGCGATCATTCTTCTGGCGCTTTACGAACGGCTTCACGTAAGCAGCAGGCACGAGCCTAACTTCGTGGCCATGACTTTGAGCAATACGGCCCCAGTGATGCGACGTCGCGCAGGCTTCCATTGCGACAATGCAGGCAGGCTGGTCAGCCAACAGCGTCGCCAGACGGGTTCTCGACACGGCGCGGTTGAAGACAACCACCCCATAGGGCCCAACTGCACAGACCTGAAAACTGCCTTTTGCCAAGTCGATCGCCAAAATACTGATCTTTGATGTCATCGATATGCCCTCCACTAAGCGAATATAGAACCGTCATGTTATACGATGCCGGCCGGTGGGGGCATCCACCGCATCAATTCACTCCCCAGTGACAACACCAACTCCAAGCTGATATCCGCCCGTTCCCGTCGACCAGACACTGCTTCCTTGCATCGACAGACCACCACCAAATAATGGAACGCGGTATTTGCCGACGCGCCCGTCGGCGGTCGGAGACGAGATGGAATGATCATGGCGCGTGTCCTTGTCTTTGCTTTTGACCTCAAAGAGGCTTCGCAGATTCGCCGTATTCGCAGCTTGTTACAGCTCGGCTACGACGTGCGAAGCCTGGCGTTTCAGCGCGGCAATATGAACGCGGACTTCGTGCCAGACTGGACGAATACCAGCCTCGGTCACGTCCCGAACGAGAATTACGGCAAACGCCTGCTTGCTCTTATCCGAGCGCTCTGGCCAACCTTCAGATCACGGCAGGATCTCAGATCTGCAGATGTCATTGTGGCGCGAAACTTCGATCTTTTGATCCTCGCCTGGATGGCACGAAGCCTGTTCGGTCGAAGACGGGTCCCAATCGTATACGAGTGCCTCGACATTCATCGGCTATTCACGCGCCCCGATGCGATTGGTGCTCTGATGCGTTGGTGTGAACGGCGCCTTCTGGCGCGCGTACAGCTTCTGATCGTCTCTTCGCCCGGCTTCGTTGAACATTACTTCGTGCCGGTTCAGGGGTTCCTCGGTGACGTCTCGATTATCGAGAACAAGCTCTGGTTCGATGGCGCAAAGGTCTCGCGTCCGCTGGACGCACCGCGACGCGATGCGCAGGGTCCCATCATACTCAGTTGGGTTGGATCCATTCGCTGTGCGCCCAGCCTTCAGATCCTGCTTCAAACCGCCGACCGGATGGGCAAGGACGTGCAGATCAACATCCACGGGAATGTTCACCGACACGCGGTCGGCGACATCGACGCCGCTGTGGAGTCGCGGGAAAATATTCGATTCTTTGGCCCTTATAGCTATCCCGGCGATCTGGAAGCGATCTATGCTGGCAGCGATCTCGTCTGGGCGCAGGATCTCTGGCAGAGCGGCGCGAATTCGGACTGGCTGTTGCCCAATCGGATTTATGAGGCGAGCTGGTTCGGCTGCCCTTCGATTGCGGTTGAAACGACCGAGACAGGTCGAAAGGTCGCAGCCGAACAACTGGGCCTGACAATATCAGAGCCCTCCGCCGATGCGCTTGTCGCGCTCCTACGCCGTATCACGCGTCCTGAACTCAGCGCTCTTTCGCAAGGGATTCTGGAGCAGGACGACAAGCAGTTCGAACTTCGCCCCGAGGCGATTGCAGACGCTCTGAGCCCGGCATTCCGAATCTCGCCAGCAGACCGCTAGGACGGCCTTCTCGGGTTTGAGTGTCGACACCAAGCCTAAAGCGGACAGCATTGTCTCCCTGACACTGTGGTCACGCCCCAAGCCCGAAACGCCGCAGCGCGCCCGAAACAGTTTGCCGAACACCATTGCCAAGACGTCGCGCCTTCGGCGTGTGTCGATAACCCGGTATGGGCTGACATTGCCCGATAGCACCGCGATTCTCTGACTTAAAGCGCTCGACCCAGACTTCTGTAGGATCGTTGGATGCACGTTGAGCCTTGGGCTGAAAGACATCCTCGTCGGTCGATGCGTCGGGCAACTCGATACTGAGATAGGCCGCAATACGCTGCATTGCGCCCCTCCGGTCGGCGACGACATCCTCGTAGAAGAGTTCCAAGGGCTTCACGCCCAGACTGGCCAGGAAAGACGTCCACCCGGCATTGAAATCGGCAATCGCATCCAGCTTCGCCGCAATCAGATTGCGGTCGTATCGCGCTTCGGCCCGCTCCGGCATGTCCGAGATCCAAGCCCCTGTTTGCTGCGCCCGCGCAAATGAAACCGCCTGCCGCACGAGATCGCGGCGCTGTAGTTGGATGAATCGATAGCTCAACGGATCGACTTCGTGGTCCACAAACGCTTCCAGATGCTCATGGTGTAACTTTACGGAGAAAACTCCGTTGGGACCGGTGCGAACTGATTTGATGAATTGGAGAGTATCGGCGGCACCGGCACGGCGCGCGCGTTGTTCCCAGACCGGCCAGTTGCCGGGATTGAGATATTCCAGCGGATAGCCAAAGCAATTCAGGGCACGCATCTGATGGCCGAGAAAATGGCTGCCGCATCGCGGCGTCGTGCAAATGGCGACATGACATGTCGCCGGGGTCGGATCGAAGTCGTTCTCGACTGCGAATTGCCGCTGCCAGAGAGTCTCCGGAACAGCAAGCTGCTGGCTGTTTAATTCGTTTTCAGGGGGTGCGGTCACGAGTCATCCTCACAGTGCGTCAAGTGTTTGCTTGTTCCGGGTAACCGATCTACCCATGAGCAGGGCAGGGCGCTCTTCGCTTCGATGTGATTGTTCGGCTTGGCCGTGTCTTTGCAGTCGTGCAATTAAAGCCTTGGCCAGCAAATGAAACCCTTTAGTTACGCGACCACACCCGAGATTCGGCCGGAGCGAGCTTCGTTTCTCATGACTTGCATGCCCATCGGCAAGAAACCGTGGCCGAAAATGCGATAGTTCGCGCATCTAAGGAAGGTCTTGTTATAGTTCGCTAATATTGATTTGACACCATGAGCGCGAGCCGAATCCCCTGAGTTTATTTGGTGTTTAAGGAACTTCTGCCAAGCAGAGGTGGCAAAATTCTGCTGTTCTCGCTGCAGTTGCAAAGTGACGCTACACGATATCGGAGCCATCAAGTAATGATTTGTGCAGATTTCCAGTCACCTCTTCAGGAGCACGCACATGTCGACGTCGAATGAAGTTAGCCCGGAAGTGTTTACCAGTCGCCAAACTTGTTCCGGCGGCCACGAGCATGGCGATACGAGAGTCTCCTCCCGCAGGGTGTTAGGGGGGCGCTCAAAGAGAGTTTTGGACGTTTTCGTTGCGCTCTTCGGCCTCGTTCTTCTAAGCCCTCTGTTCATGCTGATCGCCTGCGCGATCAAGCTTACATCGCCCGGCCCTGTGCTGTTTGGTCATACTCGCATCGGCTATGCCGGGCAGCCGTTCCGCTGCTGGAAGTTTCGCTCAATGGTGGTCGATGGTCAGGACCTGTTGGACCGCTACCTGGCAGAACACCCTGACGAGCACCATACATGGGTAACCGAACGCAAACTGAAGAACGATCCCCGTGTAACCCGGATTGGCGGGGTTCTCCGTACCTATAGCGTCGATGAGTTGCCGCAATTGCTCAATGTTCTGGTCGGCTCAATGAGTCTGGTCGGGCCACGCCCCGTGGTGCGCGATGAACTGTCACTCTACAGCGACGCGGTGCAGTTTTATCTGAGCGCACACCCAGGAATCACCGGCCTTTGGCAAGTAAGCGGACGCAGCGATGTCGGTTACGACAAGCGGGTCGAATTGGACAAATCATATGTACAAAACTGGTCGTTGTTTTTGGACTGCGTGATTCTAGTCCGCACAATCCCGGCGGTTATCGCGGCGCGGGGCTCGTATTGAGCCGCGGCGGGATCGCGCGCAACACCGCAGACATCTGGTCTTGCACGCATCAGATTGGCGATGCAGCACGGCAAACTATGAAAAGGGATGCGTGATGCAATGGACATCAAGGGCCATATCGGCCTGTCTGACCGCGATGCTCTGGCTGAACCAGCCAGCCTTAGCGCAAACGCCGGACGTACCAGTTGGAATGAACGACATTCTCAAAGTGCGGGCGACGATCTGGAACGCTGCCGACGGCACGGTCGAGGAACTGCTGACGGTTTCGGACAGCTACAGCGTCAGTGCCGGTGGAAAGATCGCTGTACCGCTGGTCGGTAGCGTGGACGTGGCGGGTCTGACACCACAGGAAATCGCATCGACCCTTCAGGAAGGGATGGCAGGCTATGCCGGAGCCGGCCGCACGCCCCGAGTATCGGTCGATGTCGAGCAATATGCGATGATCTACGTCGCGGGTGAGGTCGATGCACCGAATGTCTACACGTATTCTCCCGGCTTGACTGTACTCAAGGCCGTGACGCTCGCTGGCGGTACTGCCCGGATAGAGCCCATCCTTGGCCAAGAACGCAATTTCTACCTTGCCCGGAGCGCGGCCATGGTTCTGAGCAAGGAGTTGCGTTTTCTCGAAGCACGCCGGGACCGCCTGGCTGCAGAAGTCGCGCGCAGTGAAATAACAGCCGCACAAGATAGTCCGGACCTACCGAGCGTCAGCAAGTTCCGCGCGGGCGAGGCGGCGATCTTTGAGGCCCGCAACCAACTGCTCGACCAGCAGCTGGCGTTCCTCGACAAGGCGGAAACCGCGCTGAACGATGCGATCAGCGTGCTGGAACAGAAACTCACAACCAACACGGAGCAACTGCGGGCTGGTCGCGAGGAACTGAGACGCGAGGAAGACATGGTCGAGCAAGGTCTGGCGACCCGTGTGCGGCTGTTTGATCGCGTGCGCTATGTTGGCGAGGTGGAAAGCCGAGTGCTCGATATCGAGCGCTCAATCCTGTCGACACAGCAAAATCTGCGAGACATCGAGGAAGAACGGATTGTGCTGGAGGCGACGCGAGCCGAAACCGCAGTGACCGAACTGCAAGAGGTCACCGCCAAGATCGTGCAGGCCGAAGCCAAGCTGGACGGAGAATATGCGCTGATGTCGGCAGCACTCGGCGAGGACGTCACATTGGAAAGCCTGCATGCGCGCGCCGTCGGCACGCCGGAATTCTGGATCACCCGCACCCGCGAAGGCGACTCCCGGCAGTTTGAGGCGCAGAGCGATACCTCAATTTTGCCGGGTGATGTGGTCGAGGTCCAATTCCCCGACATTCTGGAGGAGGATTTTCCAGAAACCCCGGCGGCGTTTTCCGCAGCCGGATCGGTCAACTGAAGCATCAGCCAGATCGGAATTTGCCATGAGCCAATCGCTTGAGACCACCGCTGTCGCTCCTGGCACGGCTTATCATCCGCATGTCCGCGCCGGCCGGTCGCGGTCCGCCGCTGTTGGAGTGCTCTGGTCATCGTTGCACACGGCTATTCCAATCTTCGGTTCCACGCTGATTTTTTACGTCAGCGCACGCTATCTCTCCCCGGCCGATCTGGGGCTCTTCGGCCTCGCGAGCAGTTTGGTGATGACGGCGATAGCAGTGTCGCCAATTGCGTTCGGCGAGGCACTTGTTCAGCGCAAGACGATCTCGAAATCCAACGCCGACAGTGTCTTCTGGATGACGATTGCGGTTGGTTTGGTTCTGATGTTGTCGGTCTTTCTGGCAGCACCGTCCATCGCGCAATGGGCAGGCGACAGCGCAATTGCCGCGCTGCTACCGCTGTTGGGACTGCGTATCCCGCTCGACCTGTCGGTGGCGGTGCCCAACGCGATGATCGTGCGGTCGATGAAGTTCAAGCTTGTCGCCTTACGAACCTCCGTTGCCACTGCGGTCAGCCTGGTCATCACCCTCTCCTTGCTTTGGGCTGGTTATGGCTATTGGGCTCTGGCAATCAGCCAGCTTTCGAGCAGTATCGTGATCTGCGCGATGGTCTTCTGGACCTCCGGCTGGCGCCCGGGTCTGAGCTTCAATCTGCACGCAATCAAAGAGTTGACCGGATACGGGCTCTATGCGTCCGGAACGCGAATGCTGACGACAATGCGTCTTGATCACATCGTACTGGGTGCGCTTGGCGGCACGGCGATGCTCGGGTTCTACTTCTTTGCTCAAAAGCTCTACCTGATGCTGACCCAATTCGTCGGCGGCGCGCTTTCATCTGTGACCCATGCATTGTTCTCATCTCTTCAGGATGACCGCGAGAAGACCGCCCGCGCCTTCTACATTGCCTCGTTCTCGGCGGCGGTCGTCAGCCTGCCGTTGTTCAGTCTGCTCCTGGCGCTCGCCCCCGACATCGTGGCACTGCTCTTCGATCCCCGGTGGCAGGGTGCCGGATTCACAGTGCAGATGTTCAGCGTGATCGGCTGCATAGCGGGCGTCAGCGTTGTGCAAGGCGCGTTCATCCGAAGCCAAGGCAAAGCAAACTGGTGGTTCTTCTACCAGCTCATCCAGCAGGCAACGTCGTTGCTGGTGATCGGTGTAACCTTCAGTGCCGGGCTGGAGACGCTCATGATCGCGCTCGTTCTCAAATCCCTACTGGTCTGGCCGATATCGGTCATCATGATGGCACGGCTGCTGGGGATTGGACTCCTCAAGTACCTAGGGACGTTTGTCACCCCGGCTATTGCCACCCTGGCGATGATCTCTGCGGTGCTGGCAACCCAGCATCTGGCGCCCGAGCTATCTCCCGCCATCTCAGTGGCGGCCCGTATCGGTATCGCGATAGTCACCTATCTGGCCGTCCTCGGATTGATCGCAACGGACAGAATTGTGGAGATCCTCAACCTCGTGTTGCCTGGTCGGAGAAAGACTGCATGAAACTTACATATTTCCAAGGCCGCCCCCCGAACTTCGGGGACGAGCTGAATGCCACCATGTGGCATCATCTGCTGCCGCAGAGCTTCTTCGACGAAGACCCCACCACGCTGTTCGTCGGAATCGGCTCGGTGATTCAGCACAATTACCCCAGATTCGCACGTAAGCTGGTCGTCGGATCGGGATATGGCGGCTACACAGCTCTGCCGGACATTTCCGACGGGACTTGGGATTTCCGGTTCGTGCGCGGCCCACGGACCGCAAGTGCGCTAGGTCTCGATCCGCATCAGGCGATAACCGATGCGGCGGTCCTGTTGCGTGCTACCCCGTTGCCCCCACCGGCAAAGGCAATCGGCACAGCATTCATACCGCATTATGAAAGCATAGAACGCGGCGATTGGCGCGCGGCCTGCGACCTTGCCGGCATCCATTTCATTGATCCAACCGAAAGCCCGGATCGGGTGATTGCCCAACTGCGCGGCGCAGACCTGGTGATCGCCGAGGCGATGCACGGCGCAATTGTCGCCGACGCGATGCGCACGCCTTGGATCGGCGTGAAGACCATGCATCACGTCCATCGATTCAAATGGTACGACTGGACCGACTCGCTTGCCATTTCCTATCGACCACGGCCCCTCCTCCCGTCCAATGGCCGCGAAGCCTGGGCCGTCGCAACCGGACGTTCCGGCAGTGGTCCGGGCGTGCGCGCGGTCTTTGAGAACCCGGCGGGCCGTCCGGTCAACTGGGCGTGTCGGCATCTGGCTGCGCGCAGCCTGCAAAGCCTCGCCCGTGCCGATCCGCACCTGAGCGCCGACAGTGCAATCGAACGCGCAACAGACCGCGCCATGAGCAGCGTCGAGGCGATGGTCCGGGACTACGGGGATAAAGCCTGGTCGGCCTAAGTCCGGATCAGGATCGCTACCGCGTCGCACGCAGCTCCTGCACCGCATAGGCAAAGGCGCAGATGATCAGCACGGTGCGCAGGCTGAACTGAAAGAACACCGGCACCTCGACAAAGCTGATCATGATCACGATCACCACCATAACAAACATTAGTGTGGCTTCGGCGCTGCGCGAACGCAGAGCCCAAAGATAGGTCACAACGGCAGCGCCGTATAGCACACCGACCTGCAATGCCACCCCCACGAGACCGATTTCGACCGCGTTCGACAGGTAGGTGTTGTGAAAATTGAAACCGCTCCGGCCATCAATACCGAATTGCGCCCAGAGGGCCTCGGCCGGGGCGTGCCCCTGCACCCAAAAGGCCTGATAGCCGACGCCGAACAGCGGGCGTTGCGCAATCAGATCCGTGGCCATCCGCCAGAGGTCCGTGCGCCCGGTCAGTGTCGCATCCTTGCCCATCATTTCGAGGGCTGTGCGCACAAGCGCGTCCATGTTCACCGCAACCAGAAGAACGCCAAGGCTGACACCGAGCAGGACCGCAATGATCGTAACGGACCGCTGCAACGGGGTGAGTCTGTAGAGGATGAGCAAGCCAGCCTGGATCAGGAGCGCGGGAGGGATGAGCAGAAGGGCGCTCATGGACTGTGCCTGAAGCAGCAGGATGCCCCCCGTCATGATGCCGAAACAGGCCATCAGGCGAAATCGGTAGCTGGCGCTGCTGTCGAGGGCCTGCGCGATCGAGATCACGACGAAGATGGCGGCAGCTCCCGCCAGTGCATTCTTGCTTCCGTAAATGCCCAGCCAGGCTCCGGTATCGACGCGCACCTGCCCGACCAATACACTCGCCACCATCGCGATTGCGAAACACAAGAACAGCAGCCGACCAAACAGCCTGGGGCTGATCCTAGTCACAATCATCAGGGCGATGACCATCGTGACCATAAGTTGCAGCCCGTACCGAAAGCTCAGCCCCGGAAATTGCGACCACGCAAAGCTCATCAGGCAGAAGGCCGGAAGACACAGCAGGTACCAGTAATTGAGGCAGACGGCGGCGACCCGCGTCCAGTGACGCGCGCAGAGAAGGACGCCTGCGATCAAAAAAAGCAGCGCGCCATAGGTGCGAAGCATCGGGACGAGCACCAGTGCCGCGACAGCTATTCCGGCAAGCACCCCATCGAGCGAGATCTCGACGACATGGGCCGGGGCAGTGATGTACCGGCGCGAGACGGGGACCATTCCACGCTCATACCCCGCTCCGGATATCATTCCAGTTTACAGAGTAGGGAGGCCGGAAACTGGCAGCTTTCGCCCTCTGCCGTAAAGGCGATCCAGTCGACACTCATCGTCAGATCCTGCTCCGGTTCATCGAAACGCCCCATCCAGTTGGGAAAAGAATCGCTGCCCCAGAAACTGGCATAGATCTTTTGTGCATCAGTGGGCAGCGGCGACCCGGCGGCGGTTTCGTGCATTTTGACGCCGTCGACATACCAGGTGATGCCGTCCTCCGACCATACAAAGGAATAAGTGATAAAGCCGTCGTCTGACGGATGTGGCAGGGGCACGGGTTTGCCGTTGTGGGGCTCTCCACCAACATAGGTGTTCAGACTTACCCGCGAAGTGTCGTGCGTCAGAACCTCAAAGTCGATCTCGCCGTGTGGCTTGCCATGATGCGGGCCGATATAGGTGAAGAAGGCGGCGTTGAGTCCCGATCCCTGCGCCGTGCGAAATCGCACTTCGTAAACCCCGTAGCCATATGTCTTGCGGGATTGGATTTCTCCACAGAGGTAATCGAGTTTCTCGGTCGGGTGACGGAGAAACTGAAGGTTGAGATATCCGTCAGACACGGACATCGCATCCTTGGACCACTCGCAATTCTGCCAGGTCCCATTCACCCAACCGTCCGAGATACCCCAGAGCGATTTATCAAAACTGTCAAAATCATCGAAAAAGCTGGAGCCTTGCGGGATTTCCTCCGCCGCCGGTACAGGCGGTGCAAGACTCAAAGTGACAAGCGCCGCGCCGAAGTACCTTGCAAGCCTTGCGGAATGGAAGGCGGAGGGAAAGAGGCGAATCTTTGGCATGGAGCACTCCTGCAGCTGGACGGTGGACGGCATGTCGGGCCGAGTTTTCCGGGAATTCGCGATCCAATGCAAAGCGCATCGGCGTGCTTTCGTCACGATCGGCAAGAGGCTGCCAGAATGCCGTGCCACCGGCGGAAATCCGTTTACGGCACAGCCCATCCCTATAACATTCTGCCAAACGGGTATTGTCTCAGAGCGCTGTGGCGGGTCAGATTGATGACCTATCCAGCACACTGGGCTGTCAGGGAATGACTGCGTACCGGTCGATGGCAAGGAGAAAGGACCAGTCCCCATGGTAGAACGCCACCAGACAGTCGGGGCGCAACCCGCACATCATATCGCTGCGGGAGATCCGTTAGTGTCGGTCGTCATGGCGAATTTCAATGGGGCGGCGCATCTTGCGAGTGCTGTGCATTCCGTTCTGGCCCAGTCTGTGGAGGATATCGAGCTGCTTTTCGTCGACGATGCCTCGACCGACGCCAGCGTGCAACTCGTGACCGAGATCATTGTGCAGGATCAGCGCGTGAAGCTGCTCCGCTCGGACGTCAATACCGGCCCGGCGGCAACCCGGAACCGGGCGATGGACATGGCAAGAGGGACATGGATCGCGATCGTCGACTCGGATGACCTGCTGCATCCTGAACGCTTCGAGCGGTTGATCGGCGCGGCCAACCCCCTCAAGGCCGATGCAATCGCCGACGATCTGATCCGCTTTCATGATGGCCCGTCCGACGGCGAATCCAGCACACTTCTGGGCGACACCCGCCAGATGGAACCCGTCCGCATAACGCCTGCGATGATGCTCGGGACGGGGGCGGGCGGGCCGCTCGGTTATCTCAAGCCGATGCTCCGCCGTGACTGTATTGGTGCCCTTCGGTACCGTGAGGATATCCGCATTGGCGAGGATCACGAATTCTACATGCGTTTCCTGCTCGGCGGCGGGAACATGTATCTGATACCACAGTCCTACTACCTCTATCGACAACACCCGGCGTCAATTTCGCACCGGCTGAAACCCGCAGACCTCACTGCGATGATCAAGGCCCAGGATGATCTGGTGCCGTTGATGTCAGAGGCGGAGCGTGCGCTCGCGTTGCGTCGGCGGCTTGCGATGGAGCGGTCGAAGCGGGTCGAGGCTTGCGTTGCCGACATCAGGTCGAGGCGAATTTTGTCAGCACTCGGGCGGACCCTTGGCCATCCAGGGACCGCCTTTGCGCTCGCTCGTCTGGCCTCTCGGCGTGTGGCACGCCGCTTGCGGCGCAAGAGTCCTCAACCACTGGCAGCCAAGGATATCCTGCTCGCGCCGCCAAACGAGAAACTGCCGGAGCATTCCGGTTTCAGTGGCATGTTGCGACATATTACTATTCCCCACTCCACTGATGCATGGACCGCGACCGACTGGGCAAAGGTGACAGCCGCCACACAGCATCCCGCGACGCGGGTGATCGCCCTTGGCGGTGTCGGGCTCTTTGCGCTTGGATATGTTTCCGCGCCGCAGCGCGTGCTGCTCGGTCAAGCCGGAAGCGATTGGCCCAAAGGCGCTAGACGATTGCTCGAGAACGGCTACGCCACGCTCTCCCCCACTACCAGCTTTGCCCAGTCCGATGCCAAGACCGTGGCGCGGCGCGCCCTATCCCTGATGCCCGCCCCGGCACCTGAAAACGAAGCCCCACCAGTGCGACCATCGCCGGTTCGCACCACAGTCAAGAGAAAGGCTTGTTGATGTCTCCCTCCCATCCCCTCGTGCATGTGCGCACCCCGACTTACCGTCGGCCCGAACCGCTCCGCCGCTGCCTGAACAGTCTCGTTGAACAGTCCCATGACAACTGGGTTTGCGACGTCTACGATGACGACCCGGAAGGCTCTGCAAGGGACGTCGTTACGGCTTTCTCGGACGACCGCATCACCTACAACCACAACCGGCCGCAGCGATTTGCGTCACGTAATATCGACAAGTGCTTCACACGGGACAATCCGCGCGAGGCGGATTATTTCTGCGTGGTGGAGGATGACAACTTCATTCTGCCGCGCTTCATGGAAGACAACATCGCGCTCTGCCATCGCGAGAATGTTCAGATCGTCCTGCGCAACCAACTCGTGGAACATCACAGCGACACCCCTGATGCGCGGTTGAGCAAAAGCGGGCTTCTCGAGGACAAGCTGAGTGCCGGGCGCTACGAGCCGAATGTTTTCCGGCTGAGCCTGATTGCCGATATCGGTGTCTCCAACGGTGGCCTTTTCTGGTCTTGTGAGGCCTCGTCGGATCTGGAGGTGAGTGTTCCGTGCAGCGCCACGCTACAGGAATATATGCGCACCTTCGCGATCACTGAACCGATCTACGTGGCGCTCGAACCACTGGCCGTCTGGGCGGAGAACGGCGATGCGACCCAACGCGACCACGGGTTGAACGTGGGATACTTCAACCGCGAGCTGACGCTCAAACATTCCATAGGCATTCTGCAACGGCGCGCTTGGACTATCGCACGCGCCGAAGATCGCGCCAACTTTCTCATCCATCCTGCATTTTGCTATTCACGGGAATCGCGCGCTCGCGGCCTCGTGAAATCGCACATCAGGCTGGGCGCAGGGACGGCTCTCCGGTGGAAGGAAGCGCTGCGCCTTGCGGTACGCGGCGGACTGATCCGGCTGATCGGTCGTCCAGAGCCTGGGTTACACCAGTTCCTCCAAGCACAGGCGAACTGATCTCGAAGATCAAATCAGTGAGGGGAATCGTTTGCACCGCGCACCGGCTGGGACGGAGGGTGCCGCTCTTTCTCTGCACGACTGGGGTCGTCCTGCCCGGAAGAGTTCGGCAGATAGGCGACGACGACCAGCATCACGAAATACCCCACCTGCAGGACAATTGCGGTCACCATAAGACGCAGAGCCACCGTCGCAAACCCTGCGCCCTGTGCAAGCGACCAGGCTCCTACGACAATCATCGCGACCAAAAGAAATGCGGCAAATACCACCATACGCATTCCAGAACCCTCACCCCCGTGCTGTATTGAGGATCAGCATAACGGATAATCAAAGTGGAGGCTACCGAAGTGCCGACATGCGCGCAAGTATGAGGACCAGTCGAGCCTATCCGTATTTCTCTTCCAAATAGGTTTCCCAACTTCCCGGCCTCGCGAACTTGCGCAGCCGTCGCATTTCCACCTTGTTCAGAACGATCCCCAGCACTTTCCGCGCGACTTCAGGTTCCATTCTGAGATAATCCCGCACAAGAGTGCGCGGTGTTTTACCCCAGGCACATTGCAGGATTATGTGGTCGATCCGCGACAGCATGATCTTGGTGTCGGCAATTGTTCCCAGCGGTGGCAGGTCGAGCACCACGAAATCGTACCGGTGTCGCAGAGACTCGATCAGGGCCGTCATCGTTTGCCTCATCAGAGCATCACTGGAGCGTCGCGTATTGTGCTCTGGAATGCAGGGTAAGAAATCGAGTCCCGACACCGACACTGTTTGCAGCGCCTCATCCAGCGTCGCGGTTCCGTCGAGGATGCGGATCAGATCGGCCCCTTGATTGCACTGGAGCATCCTGGTCAGCGCAGACCGATGGAGATCGAGATCAACCAAAAGCGTTCGAGCACCCGATTGGGCGACAAGGTTCGCATAATTGGCGGCGAGGGTTGTCTTGCCTTCTCCTGCGACCATCGAGGACACGCCGATCACCTGTGCGCCACTGTCGGTGGCCGCCAGCATGACCGTACTCTGCACATTCCGCAGAGTGTCGGCCAAGAGTGATTGGGAATCGAGCAACGACATGAACAGACTGGGGGCTGTCGATTGCACCACGCTGCGGGCATCGGTGTCGCCATTATTTTTCCCGTTTTCGCTCTTACCGCGCGGTGCTTGCCGAGACAGCGCAGTGGTGTCGAAAAGTGGCATGTAACCGAGGAACGGCTTGCCGGTATCGACCCAAACGTCTTCGCCGACACGAAACGCACGCTCGCGGGTTTCGCGCAGGATGGCGATAACAAACCCGATCATGAAACCAAGGATCGTCGCAATCGCGACAGACTGCCATAGCTTCGGAAGATCTGGCTTTTTCGGCACCGCTGCTTCACTGAGGATGCGCCCATTGGTGACCGGGTATGACCCCTCGATGGTTACCATCTCATAGCGCGACGACAGAGTCTGCTGCAGCGTTTCAAGATTGGCCGCCCGCTGAGCGAGCGCCTTCAGCGCTTTTGTGTCAGGGGGCGTTTGGGCGCGCAGCGCCTCTGCGCGCACCTGTATGGCTTCGCTTTCCCGCTGCAGTTCGCCAATCCGCGCTTGCATCCATTCAGCCATGCGCGCCGTCACTTCCATTTTTGCGTTCAGATGGGCAGCGAGATACGATTCGGCATAGGTATTGACGATAGCGGCGGCGAGCGCGGGCTCCGGCCCGATATAGCTGATATCAATCGTGAAGCTCTGCCCGATCCGGTCGATGCCGACGTCCCGTTGCAATATGAGGGCAGCTCTCTTGATTGCCGAAGCCTCCGAACTACCAGGAAGGGGCGGCGGTGTCTCGGGATCGGCCCCGATCACGTTCTTCACCGCATCCAGCACCGCAGAGAGCATGCTGCGCGCCAGCGATTCGGGTGGGTTCAGAAAAATCGGCGTCTCATGCAAGCTAAGCCGTCGCGCTACCTCTTCGGCAAGCCGCAGTGAACGGAGCACCTGAATTTCGTTCAAAAGCGAGGTGTCGTTGCGCAGAAAGGGCGTGGTCGGTGTGATCTCACCACCAGATTCGTCCATCCGCACATCCACAAGAACGGTCGCGGCGCTGTAATAGAGCGGCGGAGTGGTCATGTGCTTGACCAAGCCAATGCCGAGACCAAGAGCCGTGCAGAGCATGAGCGGCCAACGCTGCCGTCGGGCAGCCGCCAGCAGATCGCCAAGCGTCGTCGTCCGATCCTGCCCCGGAGAACGGTTCAATGTGTCCGGTCTGAGATCCGCGTCGTGGATCTTCATCCCCAGGTCATTGAGCATCATGTCAGGCCTCTCGCAATCACTGTCAACTTTCCCCCCGATGAACCGGACCCGCGCCGTAAAGTTCCAGTTCACGCATGCCGGTCAGCCCCATGAACACGCCAACGTGCAGGGTTCCGCGCAGCAAAGCCGCGTTGCGCCGCGTGGTGTCGTAGCCGCCAAGCACGGCTGCACCACAGCAATAGGTGACCTTTGCCAGTGCCACCGCCAGATTGCTCAGCAAGCGCCCGGCGCCGATCTTTCGGCGCAGCATCCGCCCATGGGTTTGCCCCATCCGGAACCGCCGCCGCAACAACCAACCATAGGCGAGCCGCTCGGGTATCACATCCTCATGGACCAAGGCGCGTTCCGCATAACCGATTTTGCCGCCCGCTTCGTGGATCTCATTGAAGAACAGGCTATCCTCGCCGCCAGTCTTGCCGAGTGCCAGATCAAAGCGGCGGTCGCGCACCGCCGGCGCCTGCCGGTCGATGATGACATTGCAGGTGTAGCCCGTCCGGATCGTACCCTTGACCCAGACCGGGCGCGTGGAGTGTATCTCCAGATTGCACATCCACGATGGTGCGCTCTGGTCGTATACGCCTTCGACCGGACCCAGCACGACATCGGCCTTCGTGCGCCGCAGTTCTTCGACCAGCGCGCACAGCCAATCGGGCGAGGCGGTCTCGTCATCATCTATGAAGGCGAGAAATCGCGCGCGGCAATGATCCAAAGCGCCATTGCGGGCGATCGAGATATTGCCCTCGGGGCAATGCACATAACGCAGCGGGACTGGAAACGTCGCGACAACACCCTCAACCAGAGGCCGTGCACTAGGGGTGGCATCGTTATCAATGATGAGTATCGACAGGGTGAAACCATCCGGCACGCGCAACGCCGCAAGCGACTCCAGCGTGACGCTCAACTGGGGTCGGCGATAGGTGCAGACACACACCTCGATACTGTCATTGAGACACACGGTCATCGGGCGTCTCCAGGGGACGCCACTGATGCGCCGGCAAACAAAGTCCCGAGTATCTGCCACCAGAATCCAGTTGACCATGCAACATGCATCAGCATTGCCGAGACACTGGACAATGCAAGCCATGCGCGTCGGTGGCGGAGCGCCAGAAACACGCCCGACGCAATGCAGACCGCCAGCCACAGAGCCGCCGGTACCGCGAATATCCAGTGAACGCCTGTCAACGCGGATAACACAACAGCAGGCAGCACCATCATGACCTTCATCTGGCGTAGCTGCGGCGCGACGGCATGCTTGAGCATCGTGCGCGCACGACCGCAGCCATAGTTGAAGTACTGCCGTGTCAGGGCACCGAGCGAACGGCGCGGGATATAGGTGATGACCGGGTCAGCGGTCAGCCAGATGCAATAGCCGTTCCGCCTCAGCCTGAAGTCGAGTTCGGCATCCTCGTTATGCGAGAAGCTGGGATCATAGCCACCCACGGCCCGAAACGCATCCAGACGGATCAGCGCATGGTGGCCGTGGTCAACAAACTGCCCTTCAGTGCGCCTGCGGTGGCGCGAACCGCCATTCCCGACGGTCGAGTTCTGCGCCACGGCATTGAGAGCCTCCACGCCCTGTTCTCCATCCGCGATCATGCTGACGACAACGCTATCGGCACCGCTGCGGTCCATCTCGGCCAGAAGCCGGGCACAGTAATCATCCGGATAGCGGCAGTGCGCGTCGATGCGGATCAGGTGACTTGAAACGCCTTGGTCCTCGGCCACGGCCAAATTGATCGCGGCGCTCTGGATGCGTCGCGGATTGTGTAGCAGCGAGATGCAGGAGTCGCGGCTGGCTATGGCAGAAACGATCTCCCATGTGCCATCGGTGCTGCCGCCATCGACCACCACGATCCGTCCGCCAATCTGATCCATCGTTCTGGCAAGCTGCGCCAGGAGCGGTGCAATGTGTTCTGCCTCGTTCAGGCAGGGTATGACGATCAGTGGGACCGGCTTGGCAACCTTCGGGATTTCTGGAATATCTGTCCTCACAGCATGACCTTTGTCTGGGCATAAAAGATGCAGCTTCGGCACCGATCCGGTCCGACTGCCTGTCTGGCAAGGTTTGCGCGCCTTGACAGTCTTGGCACCTCCGCCTCACCCACGCAACCAAGGCACGCCATCCGGCCAAGGGACGGCTGGAGTCTGCCGGTTGATGGCTGTTTTTTGCCCATCGATAGAAAACTCTGACCCGGCAACGGTTGAAATCATCGTGCGCTTCGGGCTTATTACTGTTTTCCTCTCGGGTTGACTTTGTCTCGGTGTTCGTCACCGATCAGATCGCTTGCGAAAACAGCTGAGCAACCACGCTGATCTCGCCAATCATCTTGGTAGAGCCGTGCAGTTCTTGGGCTCAACGTCGAGGGAGTGGGCAAAACATGGGGGTCATGCGGCCAACTTGTCTACGCCTAACCTCCCGTCAAGGACAGCGGCCCATGTGACGGCAACGCGATGTGCGCCCTGCGGTGACCATCTCATCGGGCGGCGTTTTCCCAAGTGGGTGTTGCCGATGTCATCGACGCAGCCTTCTGCCCGGGACAATGAAACCGCGAGGCCGTTTCGGTATCGACAACCGTAGTCCGGAAGCGCGTCGGAGGTGTTGGAAAGGTAGGAATATGGCTCCTGACACCGGGCTTTAACGCGCCTGACCGCTTCCCGTAAATCTCGGGTTTCGGCACGCAATCGATCACAATCGATTTGGAGAAGTTTGAGGATTGTCGCGGCGGTCATCAACTTGCCGTGCCAAAGGTCCCAACGCAGTGTTTCGGCAGGGCGCTCGAAGCGCAATGGCAACCCTGAATTCCCTTCGATTGCAGAAGTCCTTGCACTGCATTTCTATGTGTTTGACCCGCATCGAGATGTGCCACCAGTCCAGTATGTGGGTGACAGGACCTCGACCGGCACGCCGCATGGGATTTGGCAAGTCCGGCTTACCGTCTGAAATCACGGTCACCTTGTTTCGGCCATCCCAACCTTGCGCAATCAGGTCATTTCGGAGCTGTCTGGCAGGCGATGCAGCGGCTTGTTGAACGAAGCCAAATCGTCGGCTCATATTGAGGCTTTCAACCTTGCCGACCACGCCATTAAGGTGCCGTTTTTGGTATTCAGGCCGACATCGTATGTGCGCACCATCCAGGAAAACGGCCAGTGGGGAGGATGCCTCGTTTGTACCCGCGTCCCCTTGGCTTGTGTCGTTATGGCTGAGTTCGTCGGCGATGCGACCCAAGAGCTTTCGAACTGTCGTGTTCAACCGAGCCGAACAGGGCCGGAACATTTCGATCAATCGCGGCTTCTCGAAACGAGTGCCTCGATCCCAATTCAGCCGGCAGGCACCGAAGTTCCGGCGTCGCACGTTTGGGGAAAAGCCCAGCAAGTGGTGATTGCGGCCCATGGTTCGCGATCCCTGCCGGTTGGCACGAGCAGCGTCGAATCCTCGGCCACTTCACCCGAATTCGACCGTACAGCGTATCGAAAATGCGGCCACGATCGTCATGGATCGCACGTCGTTTACCTCAGCCCTCGCATATCCGGCGGGCCTCCATTGCTTCACCGACGTGATCTTGCACAATCGCTTCCTGCAACCGCCTCAACAAGGTCTTTGCGTCGTGAAGGAGCAGGCCCAAGTTCGGAGAGGCAAATTCGTCATACGGACGGCGAAGTCGACCGATACTGCGTCTCCGAGTTTCGCCATCGTCAAAAGTCGTTTCAACAAGAATACTTACATCCATGTTGGGTCTCGCCTTGTTCTGAAACCCTTATCCTACCCCGTCGACCACCAAGTTTTGCCCACTCCCAACACGAGATGAAGAATTCATTGAAATCAAAGGCCAGGTTCGTTCGCATGCACTCACGGGGCAACGCGACATCGGTATTAGTGGCGGAACAGCGGCGGGATGGGGCAAAGACCGACGGGTTCGAGGGTGAATCGATTTTTGGTTGAAATCTAACATCAATGTAAGATAATGTGCGAATTGCAGTACATATGCTGCCCATCGGGAGAAAATCAGAATGGCAAAACGCAGAAAGACACGACTGAAACATCTTGCGGAAAAGGTCCAAAAGGGAGAGCGCATTGTTGGTATGGAATGCCACGATACACCAAGTGCGATGATGGCCGAAGAGCTTGGCATGGACCTGCTGTGCTGTGGCAGTCCCGGCCCGATGGGCCTGATGGGGCACAAATCAATGGCAACGGTGGATTTCGAAGAACAGCTTTACATGTTACAAGGTGTGCTGCGAGGGGCTTCGTCACCATTCATCATCTGCAACATGCCTAATACAACGGCCAGTATCTCCATTGAGGAATCCGTGCGCAACGCGGCAAAAGTGGTTAAGCTGGGTGCTGACGGCGTGCATATCGAGCCCTCGCTTGGGACAGTTCCGCATATTCGGGCCATCGTCGATGCGGGGATTCCTGTTGTGGGTCATTTTGGCGTTCAGGGCGAGCGGGCGGTGATGAACTCTGGCCATAGCCCAGCGGGACGCACCGCAGGGGAAGCGGCCGCGATCATTGAACTGGTCCGCGCCTCGATCGAAGCGGGCATTTTCGCGGCGCTCTTCGAACATACGTCGGTCGAGTTGACCAAGTGGTGCTACGAGAATCTACCGGTCGCTGTCGCCAGCCTCGGGTCGGGCCCCTACGCGCATGGCATTTTCCATGTTTCGAGCGATATCATCGGGTGTTCCGTCTTTCCAATTCCGCCCAAACGCGAACTCTTTGGCGACGTCTGGGGGGAAATGCAGAAAGCATATTCTGCTTATTACAACGCTGCAAAGAGCGGGCAGTTCCCCAAGCCGGATCTTTCACACACCATGCTTGACGGGGAACACGAAAAGTTCTTGTCGCTTGTCGGCTGACCCCCGTGCCGCATGATGCTGCCAGGACAGCTTTGGAGCCAGCGCAACTCATGCGCTGGCTCGCCGCGCTGCCGTACCAACGTCGCGTTTGTGTCGAATGTGGCGCTGGAGACGCCGAAGTCAGCTATTTCATGGCGGAGCATTTCAACCTCGCGATTGCTACAGACCCTTGCCCGCCGAAATCGGCCTATCCGGTATCGACTGAAACCCCTATAGGATACGTCAAGTGTCGGGCCGAAAATCTGCCATTGCCGCCAGATAGTGTTGATATGGTGGTATCCATGCAAGCCCTCCATCATTTCAATGTGGCGCGTCATCTTGCCGAAGCCCACCGGGTGCTGAGTCCGGGCGGTATCTTTGCCGCGCTCGCCTGGAGCAATATCGAATTGCCCATCGATGTCAGGGGCGCGTGCGACGGTTTTCTCTCGACGATCGACCCATTCTGGGAACCAGAGCGCAGTTGGGCGGTTTCGGGCTACGCCGGGCTTGCGTTCTGTGGAGAAAAGGTAGAGCTGCCATATGCCGTCATGTGCAGGACCGTTCCCGTGGAGGAACTGATCAAACTCTTCCGTGGTTGGAGCGCTTACAGGGCAGGTCAGCAGGATTGCTCGAACGCTCTTCAGACAGCGCGCGCAAATCTGCTTAGGCTGGGACGTTCTGACATCATCATATCGTGGCGGATTGTGGGCCAAGTGTTTCGAAAGACCGGGAGCCTATCAAGGATACCAGACGTGAACAGGCCGACATGACGATCCCGGAACGAAAATCCACGACTTTCGAAATTTTTGTACAGCGCAGATTCTGCGATCTGGAATTGGCTTCGGTCATCCACACCCTGCAAACGGCCAACATGGTGCATGGCGCGCCGCATTTTGGCTGGCGGGTCATCTCGGATCGGCCGGGGCTCGTGCAGGGCGGTGGCGTCTGTCTCGTGCGGGCGGAGCCGGTCATTCCAAATCATTGCCTGGCTGACTTCCTGATCGTGATCGCCTCAAACACAGCCAATCCCGCCGTCTGGATGGCGCGCATCCGTAGTATGCGGCGGCTGGGGCGCTCGGTGATCCTGCTCGCGGATGCCGCCACCGCCTTCATTGCCCGCACCCAGGTCGAGACCGGCGCGGTCACAACCCACTGGGCCGATGCGGTGGCGCTGCGCGAGACCCAGGATCAGCCGCGCCTGACCGAGAATCTGTCGGAATCTTCCAACGGCATCATCACTGCTGCGGGACGCGCGGCAACCGCGGAACTTGTGATCGGTTTGCTAGCCCGCGAGTTGCGGGTGTCCGAGATCACCGAGATCGGCCGCCACCTGCTCTTGCCGGAAATCCGCACCAGTTCCAGCTCCCAGCCTTTTGCCCCAGAGGCGTTTCACAAATTCTATGACAAGGCCGTGTCGGATGCCCTCGCCATCATGGAGGATAATCTGTCTGATCCACTTTCAATCGTTGCGATCGCCGCTGAGCTGGACATCTCGCAACGGTGCCTTGAACGTCGCTTCCGCGCGGTCTTTGATGCCTCGCCAGGACATTATTACAAAAAGTTGCGTATTCGCCGCGCGCATCATCTGATCCTGCGCACGAAACTGCCACTGATCGCCATCGCCACCGCCACCGGCTTTGGTTCGACCGGCTCGCTGGCCACCGCCTTCAAGAAATCCTACGCCGTCACGCCCTCGGACCAACGCAGAAAACATCGAGAGCGCGTGCTCGACTACTCCGCCGAGGTTTGACGGGCTCAGGCAAGTTCGTCGCGCCAGATCATATCCGCCAACGGCGAGGTTTCCGATACCGTGTTCATCGGACAGGTTGGACATCCTGATCGGGATGGTTTGTTCTTGCATCCTCGGCATTCATTGACCGCGCCCAAAACGTGGTTGACCTCGCCTTGAATCTCGATTGCGAGCCGGGCCATGAGCATGAGCGTGTCGGACAGTTCATTGAGTTTGGCCGCCACCTCTTGTGACGATCCAGAGCCAGTGGTGTGATGCGCGCGGACCCCCGCGATCGAGGCGATAACCTCAAGCGGAATATCTAGGTCGCGCATGTTCTGGATCATTTTGGCCAGAACCACGTCACGCTCACCATAGGTCCGCGTTCCCCCATCGCTGCGCTCAGGCCTGAGGATGCCCAGATCCTCGTAATGACGCAGAGAGCGTTCACTCAAGCGGCTAAGGCGCGAGAGTTCTCCGATCTTCATCTGTCTTGTGTCGCTGATCTTGGCCAAGTGTCTTCTTTCTGTAGTCTTTCGTCGCGGACAGTGCCCCATACATAGCAACAAAAAACGGAACACAATAGGTCAAGCCCGCCTTTGCGAGATCACTTTCGGCGGAACCGAAGATTACATCGCTCTGATTGATCAAGTTCAGGACCGTCCCGACCACGATGGCAATTCGGGTGGAACGCAAGACAAGGGTCCGTGACACCCCGAGATTGAAAAGAAGGTTGTTCATGCGTCCATCCGCTTGTTGCTTTAAGTCCGAATGCCCCTGCGCGGGGGGCCGGCGGGGCATTCGTCTGTTCTAGAATGCGCGTCCCGATCAGAAGCGATATCCGATCCCGATGCCCGCAACGATAGGATCAATCGAGGCCTTTCCGGATACCGTGCCTCCGGCGGTGGTGACCTTTGCGTCGATGTCTACAAAAAACTTCTTGATATCGGCATTGAGATACCAATTGTTTCGGAGCTTGATATCAACCCCAGCCTGCAGAACAAAACCAGGATTGTAGGTTTCGAGATTGAAGGATGTCGCGGGGCCCCTTTCGTTATTGGCCACGACAAGCACAAGCGCCGGACCCGCCCCGATATAGGGCTTGATGCTGCCTCTAGGACGAAAATGATACTGAGCCATGACGGAAAGCGGGATCAACCACGCTTCCCCAAGGGTGGGCCCGCCCGACAAGGACACGTCGTGCTTGGTGATACAACAAATGGTTTCCGCGGCGATGTTTTCCGTAAAGAAGTACGACAGGTCGATCTCCGGAATGAACTGGTTCGAGACATGCGTACGTGCGGGGACATTGTATTGAGCGCTGTCTTCGGGAAAAACACCGGCAATCCTGCCTCGTACCAGAAACCTGTTCGCCCAGCCCTCGTCAGCGGTCAAAGCGCCCTGCGCCAGTGCCGTTCCTGAGGTTTCTGCCAGCAAGACGATTGCCAACAGGATGAACCCGACGGAGAACAGTAATCGTCGGAGCCGATTCACCCGTCTTGAGACCGTTCCCGGTTCGCACACAAAATCCATCATCATCTCCTCCCCATTTCTAAATATGTCGTAGACGAAAGATTTGATGATATAATTTTGCTTTTTATCATCAAAAACGCCACTAGGATCTCACATTAAGGATAGATTATGAAAAATCAAGTATCCTTTCTTGCCCTATGTGCGCAAACTTGATGGAAATGTGGGGTCTGTTCCGGCTGGGGGCAGAGTGACACTCTAAGAGTTTCCCCGTGTCGTTTCATTCTGTAGAGCACAGTGGTTTTGCTGATACCGAGATCGCGGGCGATCCATCGGTATGAGCGACCCTCCGCCACGGCTTGAATGACCTTCGGTGCAAGCTTGTCGGAGTTCGACCGTTGTCCAGGTTGGCGCCCGAGCTTCTTGCCGGGGGCGGTTACAGCATCCGTCCCACCTGGTCCCGTCGTGGGCGTAAACCGCAGTGGGTCGTGGACGCGCTGGCTGCTGGTACAACTGCCGGTGATCTGGAATTCCGCTGAAAGATCACCAACCCTGCGGCTAAAGAACCGGAGGCTGATCGTTGCTCGACCCGGTCATTCTGACCTGGCGCTGCGTATGATAGGAGCGGCCTCACTTGGGCCGTCAGTGTGGCTGACCTGTCCCCTTCGAGCGACCGTCACAGAGGGCGGAATGCAGCCTGTCGCAGTTCGCGCCATCGAGACCAAGACTCTGCAAAAGCGGTCATTCGAGGTGGAAAGCACCTGGTGCGGAATGGAGTTTTTCAAACTCCTAGCAGTTTCTCGCGCCGCGGGAGTTACAGGTTCATCCTTGCGTGCGGTTAGTTTGCGAAAGTGCCAGCCTCGACGAAGTCATGACAACACGTCAGCACGGGGAGGTGCGAACGCAACGCCGCTCTTCCCATCAATCGTTCGGATAGGCCGCGTGCCGATCCTTGCGCCGGTTTCCAGGTCGACGACAATCGGCACGATATTCTTTCCGGTCTCGGCATCGACATAGCGGGTCAAGTCTCCGCCGGCCCGATGCTTTGTCCCCCATGCGTTCAGCATGATCAGCACTGGCAGAAAATCCTGTCCGGCCGGTGTCAGCACATATTCGTCGCGCGGCGGACGTTCCATGTATCGCCGCTTTTCCAGCAAACCCTCTTCTGTCAGCGTCGCCAATCGGCTGGTCAGCATCGTGGGCGCGATCCCAAGGCTTTTGCGGAACTGGTCGAACCGCGTGAGGCCTAGAAAGGCGTCACGCAGGATCAGGATGCTCCAGGAATCGCCGACGCAGAGAAGGCTGCGGGCGATGGGGCAATGGGCGGCGAGATCGTCTTTCATGTTAGTATCATTTCTGTATTGACTAACTACTATTTTGATATCATATGGACCGTAGAGTCGAACTTCAAGTGAAATGGACAGACCATGCGCCCCTCACCCCAGCCCGTCGCCCTGATCACCGGAGCGTCCTCGGGCATCGGCCGAGCCAGCGCCGTTGCCTTCGCCAAGGCCGGCTATCGGGTCTTCGGCACCAGCCGCAAACCCATGACGGCCCCGGCAAATGGCATCACCATGCTGGTCGCGGACGTTACCGACGATGCCTCGGTGCGGGCCCTGATCGCAGAGGTCATGGCCGCCTCCGAGCGCATCGACCTTCTTGTCAACAATGCCGGATACGCTCTATCAGGAGCTGCCGAGGAAAGTTCGATCGGTCAGGTTCAGGCCCTTTTCGAGACTAACTTCCACGGGGTCGTGCGTGTGACCAACGCCGTCCTGCCGATCATGCGGGCGCGAGGTGCCGGGCGCATCCTGAACGTCGGCTCGGTCCTCGGGCTGATCCCGGGGCCTTTCGGCGCCTACTACGCTGCCAGCAAACACGCCATCGAGGGCTATTCGGAATCGCTTGACCACGAGGTCCGCCCCTTCGGCATCCGCGTTGCCGTGATCGAACCTTGGGCAACCAAAACCTCGATCGAAGCGAACTCGCCGCAGGGGGACCGCCCGGTGCCGGCCTATGCCCAGACCATCGCCCGATACCAGACGGCCTTTGACGCGGCGATGGCCGCAGGCGACACCGCCGAGGATGTCGCGGCCACCATCCTTGCCGCTGCACAGGACCGCAGCCCGCGCCTGCGCTACCCCTCGGGCAAGGCCGCGCGGCAGACCTCATTCGCCCGCCGCTTCCTGCCCCGGGCGCTGTTTGACCGGACCCTCCGCAAGCAATTCAACATCGCCTGAGGGATGTTCATGACACCCTCCTATAGCGACGCCCTGACCCAGGTCATCACGGCAGCGGGCACCCGTTTTGCCTACCGCGAGGTTGGCCCGCGCGGCGACACTCCGCTTGTTCTTCTGAACCACTGGGGAGCGGCGCTGGACAACTTCGACCCCCGGATCATCGACGGCCTTGCCACCCGGCATCACATAATCGCGGTCGACTACCGGGGCATCGGTGCCTCGGGTGGCTCGGCCCCCCTGACCATCGACGAGATGGCGCGCGACGCGATTGCCCTGATCCGCGCGCTTAGGCAGTCGTCCGTTTATCTTATGGGCTTTTCGCTGGGCGGGATGGTGGCGCAGGACGTGGTACTGAAAGCCCCCGATCTGGTGCGCAAGCTGATCCTGACCGGCACCGGCCCAGCGGGAGGAGAGGGGATATCAAAGGTCGGCGCAGTGTCCTTACCGCTGATCCTCAAGGGAATTTTCACCTTCCGCGACCCCAGGACCTACCTCTTCTTCACCTCGACCGCCAATGGCCGCAACGCTGCCAAGGCGTTTATCGCCCGGACCAAGGAGCGCAAGACCGGCCGCGACAAGGGCCCCACTCCGCGCGCCTTCCTGCGCCAGTTGAAAGCGATCCACGCTTGGGGCCGCCAGTTGCCACAGGACCTGACGCGAATCCGCATTCCGGTTCTGGTGGCCAATGGGGAAAACGACATCATGGTCCCGACCCTCAACTCCCACGACATGGCCCGCCGCATTCCGGGGGCAGAGCTGGTGATCTATCCCGACGCCGGTCACGGCGGCATCTTCCAGTATCACGCGCAATTCGTGCCGACGGCGCTGGCCTTTCTGGCTGCCTGAACGCCCCCTTTCGGAGAAAACCGATGCAAGCTTTCCTTGTTGACAAGTATCATAAAAATGCCCCGCTGCGGCTGGCCGATGTCCCTGAACCCACCCTCGGCGAGGATGAGGTTCTGGTCCGGATCCACGCCGCCGGGGTCAACGTCCTCGACGCCAAGCTGCGCGATGGCGAATTCAAGCCGATCCTGCCTTACAAGCTGCCGCTGATCCTTGGGCACGACATGGCTGGTACTGTCGTGAAGGTCGGGCCGAAGGCCACGCGCTACAAGGTCGGCGACGAAGTCTTCGCCCGCGTGGACGACTTCCGTATCGGCACATTTGCCGAAACCATCGCGGTCAGGGAAACCTCTCTTGCGGCAAAGCCCAAGACCCTTACCATGGAGGAAGCAGCGTCGGTGCCGCTGGTCGCGCTGACCGCCTGGCAGGCGCTGGTCGAGATTGCAGGATTGCGTGCGGGACAGAGGGTGTTCATTCAGGCAGGTTCGGGCGGAGTGGGGACAATCGCGATCCAAATGGCCAAGCATATCGGGGCCTATGTCGCCACGACCGCCAGCGCCGCGAACGCGGATTGGCTCAAGGCGCTTGGGGCCGATCTGGTCATCGACTACAAGACGCAGGATTTCGAGACGGCCTTGCGCGACTATGATGTGGTCCTGCACAGCCAAGACGCCAAAGTGCTTGAAAAGTCACTGAACGTCCTGCGGCCCGGCGGCAGGCTGGTGTCGATCACCGGTCCTGCCACCCCGACCTTCGCTGCACAGATCAAAGCCCCCTGGTTCCTGAAACCGGTGTTCTGGGCGCTCAGCCGGGGCACCTACAAGAAGGCCCGCCAACGCAACGTGTCCTTCGATTTCCTGTTCATGACAGCGAACGGCACTCAGTTGCAGCAGATAACTGCCCTGATCGACGCAGGCCATATCCGCCCGATCATCGACCACGTCTACCCTTTTTCCGAAACGAACGCCGCAATCGCACATGTTGAAAGCGGTCGCGCGAAGGGCAAGGTCGTCATCAAGGTGAGGTAGCTTTCCCTCCATTCTATCGATGTGACCCAACGCACCACCTATTGCAAGGGTTAGGCTGTATGTCGCTCGATCTTACTTGAGTGACCACGAACGTCCGGTCTTGCGACAGAGGTGCCTCGAGGTCACCAGAATGGCCGGACACAATGGGTCAATCACGGTCATCTAGGGTTCCGAGCCTGAACTGAACCATTGCTGCGCCGCCGCTAGGCTGCTTTAGAGCCCACAGTGGATGGTCAGGGGCAACATCATCCTCATGTCATTTAACGTCGAGCGGCCCGCATTTTGGTTCGGAATGGCCGATCGTGCTGCGGACAAATCGGCAAGAAGCCTTTTGCGCCCCGTATTATTCCAAGCGACGCGGACAGGGCGGAAACTGGACTCTCGCTGGGCTGAGGTCGAAGGGCCGGAATACGACCTATAGCGCAAGGCCACAGCGTGCAGGGCAGGCTGCCACCAGGCACCAAACGGGCGCGTTCGCTTCCATGGCATTTTACTGGGCAACAGGGTTCAGAGTCCAATGCAGGATCTGCTGGTCAGTCTATCTTGGCAACAGGGCGTCAACGCATCTGCATTCCGAGAATTTTCTCAAGGTTGCTTTCGATGCAGGTGGCCAAAGCGTGGACTTTTTCGGCGACCACCTGACCAATCGGCGTCAGGTCATATTCGACATGCGGTGGAACCACAGGATAGGCGGTGCGCTGGATCAACCCGTCTTCTTCCAGCACCCGCAGGGTTCGAGCAAGCATGCGTTCCGACACGCCCCCGATCCGGCGGCGCAAGCTGCTGTAACGATGCGTGCCGTCTTGCAGCACGATCAGCACCAGCACTCCCCAGCGGCTGGTCACATGGTTCAGCACCGTGCGCGAGGGGCATTTTTCGTTCAGGACATCCGCAGGTCTTTGGGTCAGGTTGGTTTCGGGCATATTTTTGAAACTTACATTTTTGTACGTACTTCCTTTTCGATAGTATTCGTTTAGATGTGTTCCGTCAACGCAACATACGGAGCTTTTAATGACAATCGCCATCACCGGAGCCAGTGGCCAGCTTGGTCGCCTTGCCATCTCGCACTTGAAGACCTTAACTGATCCTGCTGAAATCGTGGCGCTTGCGCGCGATCCCGGAAAACTGGGCGATCTAGGCGTTATTGCCCGCGCCTTTGACTACACACGGCCCGCAGGTTTTGCTGCCGCGCTTGACGGGGTCAAAACCCTTGCGCTGATTTCATCAAGTGATTTCAACGACCGCCAAGGCCAGCACCGCAATGTCATCCAGGCTGCCGAGGCCGTAGGAGTCGAACGCATTATCTATACTTCGATTTTGAAGGCCGACCGCTCACCCTTGCTGATCGCTGCAGATCATGCGGCTACCGAAGATATCATCGCGGCCTCGAGCCTGAGCGCCACGATCCTGCGCAATGGCTGGTACACAGAGAACTGGACTGACAATCTAGGAGGGGCCATTGCCGCGGGGGCCCTGATCGGGGCGGCGGGGAAAGCCTGCTTTACCCCCGCTACCCGCGCCGACTATGCTCATGCCCTCGCTGTAGTTGCCGCCGACCCGACCCATGCCGACCAGACATATGAATTGGCGGGGGACGAGGGGTTCACCCTCTCAGAGCTTGCGGCCGAAGTCTCGCGGCAGACGGGCAAGACGCTGCCCTACAACGATTTGCCGGGTGAGGTGTATCAGGGCATTCTGGAAAGCCTGGGCCTGCCACCGGGCTTTGCGCAACTGCTGGTCGATGTGGACAACAAGGCTGGCGAGGGCTGGCTGGCAGATGACAGCGGCACGCTGTCGCGCCTGCTGGGCCGTCCAACGGTAAGACTGGATCTGGCCGTGGCGAATGCGCTTGCCTAATCCCGCATGGCAGGTCCACGATCCGGGTGGCCTGCCACTTGCCGTCCCTTTTATCCGGCGATCCCTTAGCGCACCCCGCTACCCTGCCGCGCTGCCATCAGACCGTTTCCGCCCGGTCAATGTCAGCGGCGCTGGTGACATTCCCGCTGATCGAAGGTCAATTGCGAGGCCGGGAGCCACCAAATGATGAACAGGGTTGGAGGTCAGCTTGGTCCGCTCACCGGACGGTGGCAGGGCCAAGAGTCTTTACCCAGGCGCGAACGGCTGCTTTTGTAAAGTAACTCCTCACGCCGCGCGCCGCATCGAACGGCGGCTACGGGACGGACTTTCATGGCAAAGGTCTACCTGCCGATACTCGAACAAGCTCCGGCTAATCGACCCGGCCGTGCCTGGTGAGATAGTCCAGCACCGCCTGGACCCGACGCGGAAGCGTCTTGGCCCGGCCCACATAGAGTAGGTGGAAATCCTCGAAAAGCGGTTCGGCGTGCGGGTCGCACAAGACGACCTGCCGGGCCGCCAGTTCACGGGCGACGGTGAAGCGGCCGACACGAGCGGCGCCGGCGCCGACGGCAACGAGGGCCGCGATGGTGGCCCCGTCATTGACCAGCAGGCGCGATGATCGCCCCCGCCATGTCGCGTCACGGCGGGCATAGGAAAACCCGATCCGGAGCGGGGGCGGTCCGCCATCGCCGCGGGGAGGAGCCATCACCTCGACAATCTCGCTGCGGCCCAGGTGCCGGGTCATGAGGGTGGAGTCGTCAAGCGGCCCGGCCCGCACCGCCAGATCGATCGGTTGACCATAAAGATCGCTCACATTATCGCCGATCGCCAGGTCGATGCGGATCTCCGGGTGCGCTTGCAGCAGCCCGCCCAGGATCGGCGCCAGGATATGGTTGGCATAGGCGGCGCTGGTGGCGATGCGCACGGTGCCCGCGACCCGGCCGCAGCTTGCTTCATGCTCGGCCGCATCAAGCGCCTCGAGAATCGCCTGGCCTTGTCGCGCGAAGCGTGCGCCTTCCTCGGTCACCTGGATCTTTCGGGTCGAACGTTTCAGCAGGGTCACGCCCAACCGTTCCTCGAGCCGGGCCATCATCTTGGACACCGCCGAGGGGGTCATCCCGCGCATGCGCGCGGCGGCTGAGAAGCTCCCCTCGGCGAGGACGCTCAGCAGGGTCTCGATTTCCGCAAGCCGGTTGGTGTCGCGCATTTACTTCGCCGATCTGTGAATTGAAGGCACAATAGATTGTAGTTTTCAGTGTCTGTTTTCTCAAGTCATTTGCGCCGATCTTGCACCCGACCACGTGGAGATTTGCATCATGACAACGACACTGACCGCAGGACGCATCAAAACCGGACACAAAGCCCGTTGGGCCCTTGTCGCGCTTGGCATCGGCGCCTTCGGGATCGGACTGACCGAATTCGTGATCATGGGATTGCTGGTCGAGGTAGCGCAGTCGCTTTCGGTCAGCGTGCCATCGGCAGGCTTGCTGATCAGCGGCTATGCGCTTGGCGTCACCTTTGGCGGCCCGCTGCTGACCCTTGCCACGGCGCGCCTGCCGCATCGCAACGTGATCCTTTCGCTGATGGCGATCTTTATCCTCGCCAATGTCCTTTGCGCCATCGCGCCAAGCTATGGGTTGCTGATGCTGGGGCGGGTCATCAGCGGCGTTGCCCATGGCACCTTCTTTGGCGTCGGTGTCGTCGTCGCGCAAAGCCTGGTCCCGCCCGAACGCAAGGCCTCAGCCATCGCATTGGTCTTTACCGGCCTGACGCTGGCAACGGTTCTGGGCCTGCCCTTTGGGACCGAACTGGGGCAAGCGTTTGGCTGGCGCGCAACCTTCTGGAGCGTGAGCGGCATCGGCCTGCTGGCGCTTGCCGCCAGCGCATTGTCGCTGCCCGCCGGCACCCACGGCGAAACCCAGGCAAACTGGCGCAGCCTGGCAAGGCTTCTGCGGGGCGCGCCGCTGTTGGCGCTCGCCACCACGACACTGGGTTATGCTGGGGTCTTCCTGGTCTTCACCTATATCGCGCCGATCCTGACAGAGGTCAGCGCGGTCGCCCCGTCCCATGTATCACGCTACCTGCTGCTGTTCGGTGCGGGGATCGTGGTGGGCAACCTGCTTGGCGGGCGCCTTGCGGACCGCGGGCTGCGCCCGGCGTTGCTGGGAACATTGGCGGGATTGGCGGCGGTGATACTGGCCATGCGTCTTGGCATGGGCAATCCGGCTGCCGCGATGATCTCGCTTTTCCTGTTCGGCGCGGCGGCCTTTTCGACCCTCGCGCCGCTTCAGGCCTTCATGTTGCGCCAGTCGCAGGGCGCGAGTACGGAACTGGCATCGACCCTGAACATCTCGGCCTTCAACCTCGCCAATGCCATCGGTGCGGCCATCGGCGGCAGCGCGATCACGGCGGGATGGGGGCTTGGAAGCCTGTTCCCGCTGGGCGCCACTATGCCGGCTCTGGCCGTTCTGCTGACCCTCTTGACCTTCAAATCCAGGGAAGACTCATGAAACCGATTACCGCGACGACCGCCCTGATGCTGTTCGCCCTATCCGCCGGAATGGGTCACGCGAAGGATTGGACCCCGGCTTGGGCCGCCAGTCCGGAAGCCGTCTGGAGCACCGAATTCGACTTTCCCACCGGCCTGCCCGACAGCATCGCCGGGCAATTCATTCGCCAGCCGCTGACCCTTGCCTGGGGCGGGGACAGCCTGCGCATCACCTTGTCGAATAGCTACGGCACCAGACCCTTGCCCGTTGACGCGGCCACGGTTGCGCCCGGCGGCGCAGCCGCCGCGCTGGAGGGGCAGGAGCAGCCGGTTCTGTTTGGCGGCAATCCCTGGGTGATCATTCCGCCGGGAGCGCGGATCACCTCTGATCCTGTGGCGCTGACGATCCAAGCAGGTCAGCGCATCTCGATCACCCTGCGTTATGGCGACGACGCGGTTGCGCAGGATTTCCACTGGGACGCGCGGGAAACGAGCTTTGTCCTTGACGGGGATCGCATTGATGAAGAGATCACCGCCCGCGTGAGTCTTGCCGGCGTGCTGACCGACCATCCGGCCGAGATGGTCGTGGTCGCGATGGGGGATTCCATCACGGACGGCAATGGCGCGACGATGAACGAGGATGTGCGCTGGCCGGATTTTCTGGCCCGACGGCTCGCCCCGCAAGGCGTGGCGGTGATCAACGCGGGCATATCCGGTGGCAGGCTTCTTTCGGAGGGGATGGGGGAAAGCGTTCTGGCGCGGATCGATCGCGATGCTTTCGCCGTGCCCGGTATTGATGCCGTGGTGCTTCTGATCGGCACCAACGATATCGCCTGGCCCGGCTCGCCCTTTGCGCCGGACGAGGCCCCCATGACGCTTGAACGTCTGCAGGCAGGCATCGCCGCCATTGCCGCGAAGGCCAGGATTCACGGCGTGCGCTTGATCGTAGGGACGGTCCCGCCATTTCGCGGCGCGTTGCCCGGCACGCCGATGGAGGCCACCTATTGGAGTGCCGCGAAAGATACCCTTCGCAGCGAGTTCAACGACTGGCTGCGAAAAACCGATCTGATCGACGGACTGGTCGATTTCGACGCCGTGCTGCGCGATCCGGATGAGCCGTCACGGTTGCGTCCGTCCTTTGACAGCGGGGATCGGCTGCATCCGGGGGATGTTGGGAATAAGGCAATGGCCGCTGCCATCTCTTTGGAACTGCTGAAAGGGGAAAAACAGTGAGCACAGGTTGGAACAGCCGTCATCGACGGATACGACAAAATGCTGCGGCAGCATGACCGGCCGTTTCGGGAAGCCGCACTGCGACATCGCACAGCGAGGTGAATAGCAGCAGAGGGCCGCTCATCAGTCCGGGGCTCCATATTCCTGCGCAACCTATGGATAAAGCCGTTGGTATGATACAGGTATCAGGCGAACGACACCGTCATCAGCAATGTGAGAACGCGCCCCTCGCCTGATTTCGCTAATGCAGCAAAAAACTGGTCTGGCGGGTCGCGCTGCGGCACAGTGACTCCGAGTTCAAGGTCGGAACTGGGCCGTCCACGCCGATGCGGTGTGCGCGGACACCCGAAACAGTTCGCCGCAATGCTGCAGGCTTCTTTGAGGCCTTCCACGACATTCGATCCGCCCCGCGCAAGGGTTGCGGCCAATGCATTCCGTTTATCCAACGGCCCGCAGTCACGCTGTGGTTCCTACGCAACGATCAAGCAGCCACTCTCAGACCGGCCATTGCCCGAATGCGGTGATGGCCAGGATAGCCCCTTCGATCATTTTCACCCCATCCACAATTATGCAGGTAATTGCCTGCGCGTATTGACATGCAGGCAATTTCCTGCATATATGACTCTTGTCGCGTATGGAGGCACCGATGGATGACGACATGGTGTTCAAGGCCCTGGCCGATCCTGGCCGCAGGATGCTGCTCGACCGTCTCTGCGAGAAAAACGGGCAGACGCTCAGTCAGCTCTGCGAGACCATGGACATGAAACGCCAATCCGTGACCCAGCATCTCGGCCTTTTGGAACAGGCCAATCTCATCAGCACGGTGCGCCGCGGGCGCGAGAAGCTGCACTTCATCAACCCGGTCCCGCTCTACGAGGTCTATGAGCGCTGGATCCGCAAGTTCGAAGAAGGCCGCTTGAGCCTTCTCCACGACCTCAAGCAGGAACTTGAAAGGAACGAGAAATGACCGACAAATCAGCCAGTTTCGTCTACGTTACCTTTATCCGCACGACGCCCGAAAAAGTATTCGAAGCGATCACGAGGCCGGAAATTGCCCGCCGCTACTGGGGACATGAGAATGTCTCAGACGACTGGCAGCCCGGTTCCGGCTGGCGGCATATCCGCACCGATGAGGCTCGCACCGTCGATCTGGTGGGCGAAGTCATCGAAAGCGATCCGCCCAAGCGGCTCGTCATCAGCTGGGCGAACGAGAGCCAGAAGGGCGATCCCGACCAGTACAGCCGTGTCACCTTTGACATCGAAGCGCAAGGCGACCTAGTCAAGTTGACCGTCGCTCATGACGAGTTGCAACCTGGCAGCGGCATGCTGAACGGCGTCAGCAAGGGCTGGCCGCAGGTGCTGTCCAGCATGAAGTCCTTCCTCGAAACCGGTCAAGGGTTCGATCTCTGACCGCACACCGGCATATCAGGACATGAGGAACACCCCAATTAGTGCGAAGACCTATGAGGGTGGCTGCGCCTGCGGCGCTATCCGCTATGAAACGAAGAGCGAGCCCATCTTCGAGAACCACTGCCAATGTACAGATTTTCAGAAACGCAGCGGTACCGGGCACGGGTCCTATCTGACCTTCCCGCAGCGAGCCGACATGAAAATTACCGTTGAAGCGTCACAATGGAGCGTGGCGGCGGATAGCGGGAATGACAAAATCCATGCCTTCTGCCCCACATGCGGAACACCGGTCTACCTGACTTTTGCGGCAATGCCGGACTTGATCGCGGTCGACGCGACCAGCCTCGACGACCCGAGCCAGTTCAATCCGCAAGCGCTTACATACGGCATCCGCAGCCGTGTATGGGACCGGATTGATCCCTCGGTGCAAAAATTCGAACGGATGGCGCCCGGCTGAGGTCGCCTGGTGTACGCCATCCCGCATGAACTCGACGATCCGCCCCGTCAGGTTGACCTGCCGGCGCGGTTTCAAGCTACCCTTTCACAAACGCCCGCTTTGTCCCGCACAGCCGTCATACGTTCTTCGAACATGCTCCGCGTTTCAGGAACGGCTGGTCTGGTGAAGCTGGGGTGCGGCACTAGACACTCCGGCCAGTGGCGGCTTCTCTAATTGGGCATTCGGGTCAAGCTCGTTTTCCTTGTTGTCTGGGATCTTTGTCACTCATCCGGGTCACGCTTCTCTTCGCAGTCTGGCTGATGCCGCGTGGGACATCGCTGCACGCATGTGTCGGATTGGTTGTGGAGAGCCTTGCTTTGAGACGCGCTTCAAGGGGCGCAGCAGCCATTTTCGGCTTCATCCACAGACCTCGTCCGGTGAGGACGATCCCGTTCAGATTGGTGTTGGGCGGTTAGATCATGCCGTGCCCTCCACTTTCTCTGAACGGAACTCTGTGCCATCCGCCCACATACGGTGAAGCAGGACGGCCAGTTTCCGGGCTACAGCCACAACGGCGCGGCGGCGCCCTTTGGTGCGCATCAGGCGCATGCCCCATGACTTGATCTGCGACCCTGCCATCGTTCGCATCAGCAAGACGTTGGCGGCAGCATAGAGCGTTGCCCTCACATCTCGATCCCCGGCCTTCGATATCCGGCCCGGATTATCGTGCTCGCCAGATTGGTATCGTCTGGGCGTCAGGCCAAAGTGGGCGGCCACGGTGCGAGACCGTTTGAACCGCGCAGGGTCATCGACCGCCGCCTTGAAGGTCAAAGCCGCGATGGGGCCGACACCGGGCACCGTCATCATGCGCATGCAGACCTCATCCTGACTGGCCGCGCGTTTGACCCGCCGATCCAGTTCAAGGAAGTGCTGATACAGAACCAGCCGTGCATCCAGCAGCGGGAGCATGGCGTGGGCCAGAACCTCGTCGATCTCGATCATCGGTCGAACGACGCCATCGAAGCTGCCATGCTTCACCGTCTTTGGCAGGCGGATGCCAAATATCTTCAGCAATCCGCGCACCTCGTTGGCCAGATCGATGGTCTTGCTGAGCAAGGCCTTCCGCGTGCTCAAAAGAGCCCGAACCCCATGCGCCTCCCGGCTCTTCATGTGAACGGGGCTGAACCAACCCGTCCGCAAGATCTGGGCGATGCCGCGAGCATCGTTGCGATCCGTTTTGTTGCGCATAGCGGACAAAGCGGCGCTCACCTGGCGCGCTTCCATGCACACGACGTCGAACCCTTCTGCCTTCAATCCGTAGAACAGATGCTGGCTCAAGGTGCCGGACTCAAACCCGATACGCTCGATCGTAACGGGAAGCGCAGTCAGGTACCCCGCGATCTCTTCGATCTCGCAAGGCAGGTCTCGCTCGTACAGAACCGTGCCTTTGCCGTCGACAACACAAACCGCGCAGGACCGCAACGATACGTCCAAGCCAGCATAATACTCCATTC
>NZ_LADY01000033.1:0-6509 GCF_000961715.1 Roseovarius sp. BRH_c41
TCGGCCTCGTTGTCGTCGGCCGGGCTGAAGCCGCGGGCGCGGACGGCGGCGACCATGGCGGCCTTGTCGGCGTTGCCCTTGCCTGCGGCATGACGCTTGATCGTGCCGACCGGGACACCCTCGTAGGGCACGCCGCGCAGCTCGGCCCATGCGGTCAGCGTGGCCATGAGCCCGCCGTAGATGTGGCTCGCGTCGGTGCCTGCGTGGCGGCGGACTTCCTCGAACCAGATGGAGGCGACGGGCCCGGACAGCCGGTCGATCTCGGTCAGCCAGTTGGTGAAGCGCAGGTAGCGCATGCCGCCGCCGTCGAAGCGGCCCGGGCGCAGCGATACGGTGCCGCTGGTGATCAGGCCGTCATGGCCGCGGATCGCCCAGCCGGTCGAGGTGCCGAGGTCGAGCGCGAGAATGCAGCGGTTGCGGGGGGTGTCGAGCGGCAGCGATTCAAACCTTGCGCCGTCGCAATTCGGGATCAGAGTCGGCTGAGCCATGATGGGTCTCCTTTGCCGGTGGCCTGTGGTGGTGGAAGACGACGGCGGTCTGGTGCTTGGCGGTACGGGGCCGCCGTCGTCGGATCGGGAAGCACAACAGACCGTCACGGCGGCGCGCGCGGCTGACCCGGACGTATGGGAGGAGTGGCCAACCCTGTGGGGTGGCCCTCCCATACGTAGTATGGGGGTTTGACACCTAACTGTTCCGAGGTGTTCAAGTGGCTGAAATCATTACGGAATAAGACTTCATGAAGTCTTCGGGCATGAGTTAGGGACCTAACTCTTATTTGCCCGTAACCCGTTGATTTCGTTGAGTGCACAGTTGGCGCTGTCATATGAGTCAGGCCTCACTCATATGAGTGAGGTCGTCCTCCAGCCCCTCCGGGTAGACCCAGACGGCGGGGTTTTCGACCTGCAGGCAGAGCCCGGATTGGGGGCATTTGAAGTGGCTGGGCAGGACCGGACGGGCCTCGGTGGTGACCTCGCCGGTGGCCGGATCGATCTCCTCGACGGGTGCGCCGAACTGCATCCCCTCGACGCAGAGGTAGCCGAACCGCGACCGGGTGACGGGGAAGCCGAATCCCGAAGGGTCGCGCAGGAACTTCACGAAGCCCTTGGTCGCCAGCACGCTGAGGCGCTCACGGATCGTGTGCTTGCTGCCCAGACCGCCACGGTTCTCGAAGGTCTCGGCGAACTGCATCGCGGTGTAGAGGCGCTCGCTCGCCGCCTCATCCAGCAGCATGCCGAGGATGACATCATGCTTGCGCAGTCGCTCGGCATCGAGCTTGGCGCCAACCTCCTTGCGCACCAGACGCTCGTTCAGCGGGTTCAACTCGACCCACTCGCCCTTCACCTTGTCGATCAGCTTGCCGGGCAGCGCGGGGCCGTTCCGAAGCTCGATCTCCAGCCTGCGGACGGTGCTGTCCTCGTCTGGCCGGTGCATGAGCAGCCCCGAGGTGTAGAAGCCGCGCAGCGCGCTGGCGCCGGAGAGCGCGAGGAAGGGATCGTCCTTGACCTGATGCTTGGTGGCCTTTCGGGTGTGGTGGGCGAGGATGATGCCCGCATCCGGATTGACAGCTTCCCGCAGGAGCTCGACCCGGTCCTTCAGGAAGAACATCATGGCGGTGTTGTCGTTTTCGCCGCCGCCCTCGGGGCCGCCATCGAAGAGGTTGCGGATCGGGTCGATGACGATGATGTCGGGCGGCGCGTCGGGGAATGCGGCCCGGATCGCCTCGGCCACGCGGGCGATGCCCTCCGCGTCGAGCAGCAGCATCAGTTTCGGGGTGGCGATGAAGGTGTCGCGCGCGGCGGCGATCACGGCGGCGGGCAGCGCGATCTGCTGCATGCGTTCGCGCAGGTAGTGATACTGGATCTCGGCCTGCAGATAGAACACGCGCAGCGGCCGGGGCGGCGTGAAGCCGAGGAACGGCACGCCTGCCGCCATATGGACGAGCCAGGAGATCAGGAAGTCGCTCTTGCCGACCTTCGGCGCGCCCCCCAGCACCAGGAGCCCGCCCGGGGTCAGCACGCGCGGCCCGATGACGTCCTCGGGCATCGGGCTCGTGTCGTCGAGGAGCGCGCCAAGGCTGAAGGTCGGCAGCGGGCTGGCCGGGGCATCGACATGGGCCGCGCGCAGGAGCGGTGGGCCGTTGCGCTTCACATGCAGATCCCAGAGGCGTTCGGACTCGGCCTGCAGCCGATCGAGCGGCCAGGACGGGCGCAGCATGGCGGCGTTGTAACCGCAGATCGCCTCCCAGCCCGCGAAGGGGTCGAGGCGGCCCTCGTGCACCAGGCGCACGTAATGGCCGATGGCGGCACTGGCCCCCTGGAACCGGGACCAGTCGTCAACCGCGCCTTCGCGCACCGGCGTGGTTAGCACCGCGTCTATGCCGGGCTTCGCGGTCGGCGCGGCAACGTCGCTGGCGAAACCTACGCCTGGCAGCGGCGGCATCTCGGCGACCTTTTCCGCGAAATCGGCAAGATCCACTTCGACCGAGCGATGCTCGCGGATCTGCACGAGGCGTTGATGGCTGTGCTTGTGATAGACCGTGCCAGGCACCCGGATCGGCTGGTGCGCCGAGCGGAAATGCGTGTCGCCGCCGACCTTCACGGCAATCTCGCCGCGCAGGCGGCAGAGGGTGGCCAGATCCTCGCCCTCGGCAGGTTCGGTCAGTTTCCACCAGACATGGAGCTTCGCCGCGCCCTCGGGCGTGCGGCCGCCGCTTTCGATGATGAGCGTGGGCGGGCCGAGGTGGCGGGTGACGTGGTCGAGCTTGGCCGGGATGTCGCCAGCGTCGAGATCGACGACGACGGCCTGCATCTGCAGCACGTCGGCGGCGCGGGCCTGGCCCTGTTCTTCGACCGTGCCGGGGATGACATAGACGGCGGCGCCCTCCCGGTTCGCCCACGCGGCGAAGGTCGCAAGTTTTCCCGGCGCGGTGTCGTCGGCCGGGATCCAGATGTTGTGCGGCTTGCCGTCCCGGCCCTGACCCTTGTCAACGAAGCCGCGGAGCGGGATCAGCCCCTCGCACCAGCTGAACACGGTATCGAGGAAGACGGCGATTTGCCCGGGGTCGGGGTCGCAGCCGAAGGGGTTCTCGGAAGGCGGTCCATCGTTGAAGTCCATCCACGGGTTGAAATGCAGGATGCCGTCGTCGCTCATGCCGGCAGCCCCCAGCAACGCTCGGACCACGGGCAGAAGCGGCACTCGAAGAAGTCGGGCGTGGTGGCGACGCGTGGCAGAAGCTCGCCCGCATCGGTCGCCTGCAGGATCCGCACGCCCCGGTCGGACATGCGCTGCGCGAGGTCGGCGTCGAAGGGCACCAGTTCGTGGTGCATCTCGGCCGTGTCCTTGTTGATCGCGGTGAACACGGCGGGCGCGACCGAGATGCCCGGGACCGTCCCTTCCATGTAGGCTTGGTAGAGCGCGATCTGCGCGGCATAGACCGGCTTGGATTTCGTCACGCCGTCCTTGACGCAGGCGCGCCAGTTCTTCGCGTTCATCGTCTTGCATTCCCAGAGCGCGGGAACAGCGAGACCGAAGCCTTCGGGCCCGGCGGCGATGATGCCGTCGACATGACCTCGGATGCGCCCGCCCGCGACCGAGAAGCCGAACTGGCCGCCATCGGGACGGTTGCCCTTCCGGGTGTAGAGGTCGAAGCCCGCGCCGCGCAGCCAGACGACGGCCAGATCCTCGAGCGCGTGGCCGATGGCGAAAATGCGCAGCGATTGGCCGCTGAAGTCCTGGCCCTCGTCCTTCGGCGTCGCCGTGAACTCGAACTGCAGCGCCCGCTCGCAGGCATGGCCGAGGCGCGAGCCGCCGAGGTAGTCGCGGGGCGGCCGCGTCGCCTGATCGGCGGTCAGCGCCCGATCGACGGCAGAGTTGACCCGGTCGGCGAAGCTGGGACGGCGGTTATAGTCCAGCATGCTGGCCCCCCTCGTAGCTGCGGTGGGCGAGCCCGTGGCAGGTCGAGCAGAGCCATTCGACCGCGAGCGGCTCGGAGTAGTCGTGATGATGGGCTTCGAGATCGGTCACGCAGCCGCAGCGTTGACACCAGACCGGCACGATGATCCGGCACGCCTTGACGGCGCTCCTGACGATGCTGTGCGCCTTGTTCTTTTCAGCGTGGCGCAGCCGATAGCGGCGCTGCGCCTCCCGATGATTTTCGGGATCGCGGAAGTTCTGAGCATAGGCGCGCTGGTATTCCCGGCGGCAATCCCGGCACCAAGCCTGTAGGCCATCGGGGCTCCGGCGCCGCACGCCAAACTCCACCGCCGGCTTCTTTTCGCTGCATTTGCTGCACGTTTTCATCAGAACGGCACCTCCGGCGTCTGCGCCCGGGCGATGTCGGACATGGCCTCGCGGAAGCCCTCGACGGCTTCCTCGATCAGCGCGCGCACCTGGGCCTCGGTCAGATCCGCAAGCGGGGTGGCCCAGCCGATCTCGTCCATCAGCAGGGCGACGCGCTTCATGGTGGCGGTGATCGCGGCGCGCTCTTCCTCGGTCAGGTCAACCATGGCGAAACGCTCCCGCGCCAAGCGCGTCCAGAAGGACTGGCAGGGCATCGAGCAGAACCAGACCGAGGGCCGGGGTCGCTTCGACCGGTGCGGATCGAACCAGCCAAAACCACGGGTGGGTTGCCGGCAGACAGCACAGAGCGTTCCACGCGGATGCCACAGTCGCCGCCGGTCCTCGGCCGGGATGGGGGTGGATGTGGACATGGGTCATGCCGCCCTCCGTTCGGGAGAGGCCGCCGTGTCGATCAGCTGGCGGATGGCGCGCTTGTTGAAGCCGAAGGTCATCAGCGCCGAGGCGCGGTAGCGCGTCAGGCCGAAGTCATGGCGGCACTCGGGCGGCAGGTATTGCAGCTGCTTTTCGGTCGGCGGCTGGCGCAGCCAGGAGCGGGTCTTGAAGGCGCTCTCGTCGGTCTCGTGGGTGTTCAGCCAGTCGTCCGCCTGCGCGAGGCAGACGGTGCGCTCGCCGACGCCCAACAGGTGGGGGCGTTCGCCCTTCGCCCCGCCGATGGCGTACCAGACCCCGTCCAGCCAGAAGATGCCGCCCCAGGCTGCGAAACCCGTGGCCATCAGCGCGTCGTCCGTGCCGTAGAGGTCGACCCACGCGAAGCTGGACCGCTTCAGCAGGTCGATCTCGGTCATCATGAAGCCCGAGAGCGGCGCGGCGGCCCCGCCTTCGCCCGCATCCAGATCCTCGCGCGGGAACGCCTCGCCGCAGAGCGGGCACTCGGTGGCGGCCAGCGGGATCTCCGCCTCGCAGGCCGGACAGGTCTTGGTCGGCGCCTCGCCGGTCTCGGTCTTGCCGTCCAGATCGACATCCTGTTCCAGCGTGCCGTGGATCAGGCTCGAGGTGCCGAAATCCAGCACGACGCAGTCGGTCTTGACGATGCCGGGGTGCTCCTCGGGATCAATGGTCCGCAGCCCGCGCCCGACCATCTGGATCATCGTGGATTTGTAGGAGCTGGGGCGCAGCAGCACGACGCAGGAGGTGGGTGGATGGTCCCAGCCCTCGGTCAGCACCGCCACGTTGACCACGACGCGGATGTCGCCCGCCGCGTAGTCGGCGAGGATCGCCTTGCGGGTCTCGGCCGCCAGATCGCCATGGATCAGCGCGGCGGAAACGCCTGCCGCCCGGAACGCCTCGGTGACGTGTTCAGCATGCGCGACGGTGGAGCAGAACACCACGGTCTGCCGGTCGCCCGCCTTCTCCTTCCAGTGGCGGATCACCTCGTCGGTGACGGGGGCGCGGTCCATGATGCCCGCCACCTCCGCCATGTCGAAATCCGACATGGTCTTGCGTACCGAGCGCAGCTCGTCCTGCACGCCGACGTCGATGACGAAGGTGCGTGGCGGGACGAGGTGGCCCGAGGCGATCAATTCGCCCAGCCGCACCTGATCGGCGACATTGTCGAAAACCTCGCGCAGACCCTTCCTGTCGCCCCGGTTCGGCGTCGCCGTGACCCCGAAGATGCGGGCGTCGGGATTGGCCTCGCGCACCCGGTCGATGATGCGACGGTAGCTGTCGGCGACGGCATGGTGCGCCTCATCCACGACCAGCAGGTCGAGACGCGGCATGTCCGCAAGGTTCGAGGCCCGCGCCAGCGTCGGCACCATGGCGAAGGCGACCTGGCCGTTCCACGATTTCTCCGTGGCGTCGATGACCGAGGTGGCGACGCCCGGCACCACGCGCTGGAACTTGGCGCGGTTCTGCGCCGTCAGCTCGTCGCGATGGGCCAGCACGCAGGCCTTGGCGCCGTCGCCGATCATCTCGCCGGTGACCGCCGAAAGCATGATAGTCTTGCCCGCGCCGGTGGGCGCCACGCCCAGCGTGTTGCCGCGGGAAGCGAGCGCAGCCACGCTGCGCTCGACGAAGGTTTTCTGGCGGGGGCGCAGGCGCATGGCCGGTCTCCTCCTTACTGCGCCCAGCTCGGCCGACCGGCGTTGCCGGGGGCGGACGCGGGCTGGTTGGGCTGGGTGGCCGTGGTGGGCTGCTGCGCGGCGTGACCC
>NZ_LADY01000048.1:0-9208 GCF_000961715.1 Roseovarius sp. BRH_c41
ACGCGTTGACCGGCGCCCTCGCCACCCTGCGCGCGGTCGGGCTCGAGGACACCGCCCGCCGTGCCGCCCTGCAACTCCTGCTGTTGGAGCGGCGCGGGTGACCCGCGACACCGCTTGGGTCGATCTCTTTCTCGAGGCCCAGGCGGCGGAGCTTGGAGCTGCGAAAAACACCCTGATGGCCTATGCGCGCGATCTGCGTGATTTTACGGATTGGGTTAAATATCAAAATCTTAGCCTAGATAACCTCATGCAACGCGATATCGAATCCTATCTGGTGCAGTGTGACGCTCAGGGCTTGGCACAGGCGACGAGGGCGCGCAGGCTCTCGGCCATCCGGCAACTCTACCGTTTCGCCTTTGAAGAACGGTTGCGCGCCGACAACCCCGCCATCCGCATCAAGGGACCGGGCAAGGCGCAGCGCCTGCCCAAGACCCTGACCGAGGATGAGGTCGGCCGTCTGCTCGAGGTGGCCCCCCAGCATGGCCGCACCGCCACGGAACGCTGCCGTAACGCCTGCCTCATGGCGCTGCTCTATGCCACCGGCATGCGCGTGAGCGAGCTGGTCTCGCTGCCCCTTGCCGCCGCGCGGGGCGACCCGCAGATGCTCTTGGTGCGCGGCAAAGGCGGCAAGGAACGCATGGTGCCCCTCTCGCCACCCGCCCGCACGGCGCTGGTTGACTGGCTGGCGCTGCGCGACGCCGAAGAAACCGCGCGCCGCAGCAAAGGGCTGGCTCCCTCACCCTTTCTCTTTGCTTCAGGCGGAACGGCGGGATACCTCACGCGCCATAGGTTTTACAATCTTATCAAAGAACTCGCGGTCAAAGCTCATGTTGATCCGGAGAAGGTCACACCCCATACTCTGCGCCACGCGTTCGCGACGCATCTTCTGGCCAATGGCGCGGATCTGCGGGTCATTCAGACCCTCTTGGGCCATGCCGACATCGCCACAACCGAGATTTACACGCATGTGCTCGAGGCGCGCTTGCAGGCGCTGGTGCAGGAACATCATCCGCTGGCACAGGCCGCCCGGCGCAAAACCGGCGGCAACACATCCTCCGACGGCCAATAGCCGCTCACGAGCGCGCGATCATAGCCCTGCACCAGCCCCGCCGCCTGCATCGCCGCATGGGCCGCGCTATGGTCATAGGCCAGCCGGTGAAACACCACGCCATCCGCCTCCAGAACGGCAAATCCGGTCTCGACCCGGCCATCATGCGGCGGCATGCCGATGGCCCCGGCATTGACCCAGGTCACCGCCCCGATCGCACGTTGGAACATCAGACCAGAGTGCCCCGCCAGAACCATATCAATATGGCCTGCAACCTCTTGAATAGCTGCGATTTCCTCTTGAAATACCACCTCATCCGACACGGGCCATATAAAGCGGCTCACCTCCGACAACCCGCCGTGAATCACCGCCACCCGTCGACCGGCATGGGTGAAGAGGATAAGATCCGGCAAACCCGCCATCCACCCCCGCGGCTCGGCCCCGACAGACCGATCCGCATGGCGATACCATCCCGCCGACAAGAGATCACACTGCGTGCCCGCCTCGAATCCACAGCCGCAATCCATCGCATTCTCCGCCAACTGCCGCTCGCAATTGCCCGCGAGCACGGCACAGCCCACCGCACGGATCAGCGCCACGGTCTCAACCGGCTGCGCACAATAGGCCACGACGTCCCCGGTGCAGATCATCCGCTCGGGTGGGATGCCAAGGCCCCCGGCCTGTGCCAGAATCGCTTGCATCGCCTGCAAATTGGAATAGGGCCCGCCAAAAATCAGGACGGGACCGATCATCTCTCCCAATTCCGCGATCCGCATCGCCAATGCTCCCTTGAATGCACGAGGCGGACGCCCCATAACCCTGTAAACTACGAGGGACCGCACAAAGATGGAAGCCGCGCCAAGCGCAACCGACCTGACATTCTGGATCACTACCGGCGCGATCGTCGCGCTTCTGGTTATGTCCGCCTACTTCTCGGGCAGCGAAACCGCGCTCACCGCCGCCTCGCGCGGCAAGCTGCGCGCGCAGGCCGAAAAGGGCTCGCGCGGGGCTGAAACCGCCCTTCGCATCACAGAGGATAACGAGCGGCTGATCGGCTCGGTGCTGCTTGGCAACAATATGGTGAACATCCTCGCCGCCTCGCTGGCCACCGCGCTCTTTACCCGCCTCTTCGGCGAGAGCGGTGTTGCCCTTGCCACGCTCGTGATGACGCTTCTGGTGCTGGTTTTTGCCGAGGTTCTGCCCAAGACCTACGCCATCACCAATGCCGAGGCCGCCGCCGCCCGCACCGCCCCCCTCATTGTGTGGGTGATCAAGATCTTTTCGCCCATCGTGACCGCCGTGCGCTGGTTCGTGCGCCGTATTCTGGCGCTCTTTGGCGTGCAGACCGACCCTGACAGCCATATCCTCGCGGTGCGCGAGGAAATCGCGGGCGCGCTCTATCTGGGTCAGTCCGAAGGCGTGGTCGAGAAAGAGGATCGTGACCGCATCCTTGGCGCGCTTGATCTGGGGGAACGCGCGGTCGAGGAAATCATGCTTCATCGCTCACGGATCGAAATGATCAACGCTGAGTCGGAACCGGATGCGATCCTCAACCAATGTCTTGAGAGCAATCACACCCGCCTGCCGCTCTACCGCGACGACCCCGACAACATCATCGGCGTGGTCCATGCCAAGGACCTCTTGCGCGCCATTCACAAACTGATCACCGCATCGGAACTGGGGGCCGCAGCCCTCAAGGATTTCGATGTCTGCAGCATCGCGCGCAAGCCGTATTTCGTGCCGGAAACCACCACGCTCGACGATCAGATGCGGCAATTCCTACGCATGCGCAGCCATTTCGCCATGGTGGTCGATGAATATGGCACGCTTCAGGGGTTGATCACGCTCGAGGATATCCTCGAGGAGATCGTCGGCGAGATCACCGATGAATTCGACCCCGACGCCGAGCATGCGATTCGCAAGACCGAGGACAATCAGTTCCTCGTGGATGGGGCCATGACCATCCGCGACCTGAACCGCGCCACGGACTGGACCCTGCCCGACGAGGCCGCGAATACCGTTGCCGGTCTCGTGATCCACGAGGCCCAGATGATCCCCAAGGTGGATCAGGTCTTCATCTTTCACGGCTTCCGGTTTCAGGTCGTCGCGCGCAAGGACAACCGCATCACCAAACTCAAGGTGCGCAAGCTCTGATCGTCGGCTCTAGCGCGGCTCTTTGTATTTCAGAATATCGCGGTCCACGCCCAATCCAATGATCGGGCTCAGCAGATCACGCCAGAGACTAGGGCGCGCGGCCTTGACGGGGGCAAGGTCAGGCGGCAGCCGCAGGTCATTCTGCAACATCGGCGCAAGGATACGCTCGTCCAGCATCCAGCGCCCCCGCCGCCCCTCGCTGCGATCCGCCTGCTGATAGGTCAACCATGTCGACAGCTTGGCCTGACAGCGCGGGGACTGCCCCGGATAGACAAGGTAAAAGCCGCTGTTGATCCGCAAACAGATATTGTCCAGCACCCGTGCCACACCGCGCAGATCACCCGGAACATGGCTCTTGGGCATATAGTTGAACCGCGCCGGTTCGCCGTTGAAAAACACTGCCAGAGCGCTGCAAAGGTCAATCTCGCGTTGCGCCATGGCCCACCCCAGCACCGGCTCCGGCAGCAAGCACCAGTCATAGGCACAGAGCGCCTCACGAAAGGCCTCGCCGGACAGGGACCGCAGATGCGCGATCTGGTCTGCGGCTGTGCTTACGGACCAATCAAACGGACCGGGCTGCGGCATGGGAGGCTCCGTAAACTAAGGATAAGGCAGATCACACCCTTGTGAGTTCAGAAAGTGCGCTTTCTGCGGAACAACTGTGACACCATTTGGGCAGCCGCTAAATCCCACTTGGGATGGGCCAGTTTAGCGGATAGATTCAGACCCATGTTGACCCGCATTCTGCATGCCTTTTCCGCCACGAAACCGGCCCCTTTGCCAGAGCCGGACGAGAAACTTGCACTGGGCGCCCTTATGGTTCGGGTAGCGAAATCCGATCACCATTACGAGCTGGCAGAGATCAAGCGAATCGACCGCCTCCTGGCGCGCATTTACGGACTTGGCCCGGTCGAGGCGGCCAAGATGCGCGCGCTCTCGGAACGGCTGGAACGGGCCGCCCCCGAAACCGACCGCTTTGGCCATATCATCCGCGAGACCGTCAGCCTCGAAGCTCGCCTGAGCGCGCTCGAGGCATTGTGGGAGGTGGTCCTCTCCGACGGCGCGAGCCAGCCCGAGGAATTGCAGGTGATCGACGCCGCCCGCGAGACGATGGGTCTCAGCCATGCCGACAGCGACGCCGCCCGCGCCTTGGCCGAATCCCAGTAACGTCACGCGGATTTCCCTACGAATTCCCCATTGGCCTGCGCCACGTCGCCCCCTATACCTGTGCCATGTTTGCAGATTTCCTGAAGCGGCTGATTCAACCAGCCCCCGAGCCGATGACCGGCGGCGATGCCCGTCTGGCGCTCTGTGCCCTCCTTGTGCGTGTCGCACGCACCGATGGAGACTATTCCGCCTCCGAGATCATCCGCATCACGCGCATCATCTCTGCCCGCTATGGCCTGCCGCAGCCTCAGGCCGAGGCGTTGCGCCAAGAGGCCGAAACGCTCGAGAGCGAGGCCCCCGATACGGTCCGCTTTACCCGCGCGATCAAGGATGCGGTGCCACATGAGGACCGCATGGGCGTGATCGAGGCGCTCTGGCAGGTGGCCTTGGCCGATGGGCAGCGCGAGGCGGATGAGGACGCGCTCTTGCGGCTGGTCGCCAGCCTCTTGGGCATCACGGATCAGGAAAGCGCCCGCGCCCGTCAACGCGTCATGGGGCAACCATGATTGCCAGCTTGCCCATGTACGACCGACCAGAGACGGCGGCTGCCAATAACGCGCTCTGGCAGAGCGTGCACGCCGCGCTTGGGCACGGGCCGGACACCCTCAACCGCGACGGAGAAGTCTGGACCCATTGGCTTAGCCCGGACCTCTTGCTGTCGCAAACCTGCGGCTATCCTTACCGCGCACGGCTGCATGGCCGCGTGACGCTGGTGGGCAGCCCCGTGCTCGACCTGCCCGACTGTCCGCCGGGGCTTTACTATAGCGTCTTTGTCGTTCGGGCCGATGATCCGCGCGAGCGTCCCGAGGATTTTGCCACCGCGCGCCTCGCCTATAACGACGCGCTCTCGCAATCCGGCTGGGCCGCGCCGCAAAACTGGGCCGCTGCGCGCGGATTTGCCTTTGGCAATCCCGTCCACACCGGCGCGCACCGCGCCTCTGCGATGGCCGTGGCCGAAGAGCGCGCCGACATCGCCGCACTCGACGCGCTCAGTTGGCAATTAATGCAGGCCTATGACCCGTTCCCCAAACACCTGCGCGTGTTGGGCCGGACAGATCCGACACCGGCCTTGCCCTATATCACCGCACTCGGGCGCGATGCCGAACAGCTGCACGCGGCTTTGAGGGATGCAATCAATGCGCTCCCTGCCTCCTTGCGCACAACCCTTGGCTTAACAGGCGTGACCCATATCCCGGCTGAGGATTATCTTGCCTTGCCCAATCCCGCGTCACCACCTGCGCCACAGCCTCCGAATTGAGCTGACGGTACGTCAAATCGCACAAACCGTCCCCTAATCGCCCGTTTTGCAAGTTGCATCAGCCCATTTTTTCGGCCCTATTGTCACGGAAGCGTCAAAAACCACCGAAACGGAAGCACCCCTTTGTCCGACACGCCCCCGGTTATCGAGATCCGCAACCTGCACAAGGCTTATGGCGCGCTTGAGGTCATCAAGGGGGTCGATATTGCGGCCCGTCGCGGCGATGTGGTCTCGCTCATCGGCTCGTCCGGGTCCGGCAAATCCACCATCCTGCGCTGCGCCAACCTGCTCGAGGATAGCCAACAGGGCGACATCCTCTTTAAGGGTGAGCCGGTGCACTGGAAGGGGACGGGATTGGCCCGCCATCCCGCTGATCCCAAACAGGTGCTGCGCATCCGCACCAATCTCAGCATGGTGTTTCAGCAATTCAATCTCTGGGCGCATCTCACGATCCTGCAAAACGTGATGGAGGCGCCCGTCACTGTCTTGGGTCGAGATCGGCACGAGGCCGAAGGCGCGGCGCGCAAGTATCTTGACAAGGTGGGCATCGGCGACAAATGCGATGTTTACCCGGCGCAATTGTCCGGCGGCCAGCAACAGCGCGCCGCCATCGCCCGCGCCCTCTGCATGGAGCCCGAGGCGCTTCTCTTCGACGAACCCACCTCGGCGCTCGACCCTGAACTGGAACAAGAGGTGATCCGCGTCATCAAGGATTTGGCCAACGAGGGCCGCACCATGATGATCGTCACCCATGACATGCGCATGGCCGCCGATGTCAGCGATCATGTCGTGTTCCTGCACCAAGGCCTGATCGAAGAACAGGGCCCGCCTGACAGCCTCTTCGGCGCTCCGAAATCGGAACGCCTGCAACAATTCCTCAGCTCGACCAATCCGGCCTGAGGCGAAAACCAACCAAGGGAGAAAACCATGAAGAAACTGCTACTCACAACCGCCGCTCTGGCCCTCTCGACCGGCTTTGCCATGGCCGATACCGTCCGTCTCGGCACCGAGGGCGCCTACCCTCCGTATAACTTCATCAACGACAAGGGCGAGGTCGACGGATTCGAGCGCGAATTGGGCGATGAGCTGTGCAAACGCGCCGAACTGACCTGCGAATGGGTCACGAACGACTGGGACAGCATCATCCCCAACCTCGTTTCCGGCAACTATGACGTGATCATCGCGGGCATGTCGATCACCGACGAGCGCGATCAGGTGATCGACTTCACCCAGAACTACACCCTGCCCGATCCCTCGGCCTATCTCGCCCCCTCGGCGGATGTCGATGTGAAATCCGGCGTCATCGCAGCCCAGTCAGGCACGATTCAGGCCTCTTATGTCGCCAGCAGTGGGGCCACGCTGGTCGAATACGCCACGCCCGAGGAATCCATCGCCGCCGTGCGCAACGGCGAGGCTGACGCCGTTCTGGCCGACCGCGCCTTTCTTCTGCCCGTCGCAGAAGAGGACGAAGGTCTGGAACTGCTCGAAGAGATGGTGATGATCGGCGGCGGCATCGGTCTTGGCGTCCGTGAGAGCGACGCCGAACTCAAAGGCAAACTCGACGCCGCCATCCAGTCGATGAAGGATGACGGCAGCCTGAACGCGCTGATCGAGAAATGGGAAATCGGCCTGACCTTCTAAATCTGACCTGAGGTTGACGATTACAGTTGACCGGCCGGCGGGGCCAAACGCGGCCCCGCCCCCCTCTGACGAGGCGCGATAGAATGTTTGCCTTTTGCTCCGATCCGGCCAGCCTTGACGGGTTTGCGTGGCTCACCTGCTACATTACCACGTCCAAACACCTGCAACTCTACTATGCGGTGGGCACGGTGCTCTTGCTCTTGGCGATCACGGCACCTGCGGCCCTCGCCTTTGGCTTTGGCGGGGCGATGGCGGCGCGGGCGCATATCGCTCCGGTCCGCTGGTTCGGCAAGGCCTATATCGCGGTCGTGCGCGGCGTGCCCGACATCGCGTTTTTCCTCTTTTTCGTCATCGCGCTCGATCAGGCCTTTGAATGGGCGCGACACAAGGTTCTTTGCCCCGATTGGGACCAACCGATCCGTCAGGGCAATGATTTCGTCGTCTGTCAGGCTGCCAAACTACCGCTCGGCTCCGCGCCGCAATGGGTGCATGAATCCTACGGCTTCCTTCTTGCCGTGCTGACCTTTGCCATCGTTTTCGGGGCCTTTGCCGCCAATGTGCTGTTCGGGGCCATGCGCGCTGTGCCGCGCGCCCAGATGGAAACCGCCGAAGCCTATGGCATGTCGCGCCGTCAGGCCTTCTGGCGGATCATGGTGCCGCAGATGTGGGTCTACGCCCTGCCCGGCCTTGGCAATCTCTGGATGGTGCTGATCAAGGCCACGCCGCTGCTCTTCCTGCTAGGGGTCGAGGATATCGTCTATTGGGCGCGCGAACTCGGCGCCACCGCCAACCCGCGTTTCACCGAGTATCCGCATGGCGACTGGCGGATGTGGTATTTTCTGGGGCTGATGGTGTTCTATCTCGGCTTCACGCGCGTATCAGAGGTGGTGCTGGAACGCCTCATGCAACGCCTCACGCTGGGCCAGGCCACCACCGGCGGCGAAGCGCAAAGGAAAGCGGCATGAGCTGCCTCGAGACCATTCAGGCCTATGGGCTGCGCGCCATTGGGATTGGTGAACGGCTCTTGCCGCAAGACAATTTTACGCTCTGCGAACAGGTGACCCTGATCGGTTCTGGCCTGATCTGGAACGTCTATTTCGGGTTCTTCGCCCTGATCGGCGGCTTCATCCTTGCCACCGCCGTGGCGCTTGGCAAAGGCTCCAGCAACCGTGTGATCCGCAAACTCTCGGAATGGTTCATCTTTGTCTTTCGCGGCTCGCCACTCTTCATCCAGTTCTTCTTTGCCTATTTCTTCTTTCTCTCGCTCAAATCGGTCTCGCCTTTCTTCGATATTCTGACCGCAGCCTGGCTCGGCGCGCTGATCGTGCTGTTCCTCAACACCGCCGCCTATTCCGGCGAGATTTTCTATGGCGCCCTGCGCTCGATTCCCAAGGGCGATGTCGAGGCGGCGGATGCCTACGGCTTCTCCGGCTGGCGCCGCTTTCGCCGGATCATCTGGCCCACGATGCTGCGGCTGGCCTGGCCCGCCTATACCAATGAAGCGATCTTTCTGTTTCACGCCACGACGCTGGTTTTCTTCTCGGGCTTTCCGGTCTGGCAACAGCGCGGCGATGCGCTCTATTATGCCAAATATTTCGCGGACAAGACCTTTAATCCCTTCGTGCCCTACCCGATTCTCGCGGGCTATTTCATCTTGCTGACGCTCGGGGTGATCGGTGTCTTTGGCCTGATCAACCGCCACCTCAATCGCCATCTGCCGCAGGAATACCGCCGCAAGCTCAGCCTGCGGATGAACCTGATCCGCTGATGGGCGGTGTGGCGATCCTCATTCCCGCCGCCGGGGCATCCTCGCGGATGCGGGGGGCGGATAAACTCTTGCAAGTGGTGCGTGGGCAGCCGCTCTTGCGCGACCGCGTGACACTCGCCCTTGGCACCGGCTGCGCCGTCGCCGTGACCCTGCCACCCGAGGCGGCCGCCCG